>NZ_ABCQ01000005.1 GCF_000170855.1 Moritella sp. PE36
GAGAGACTATTTCCGGTGGTGTTGCTATCAATGATACAATTATGCATGTAGCAGCGGAAGATGCTCCATTTGGTGGTGTTGGACCTGCAGGTATGGGGCATTATCATGGTGTTGAAGGTTTCCGTACTTTTTCAAAATCAAAAACCATATTGAAACAAGGCAAATTCCATTCTACGCGCTTTGTTCACGCGCCTTATGGGAGTTTGATACAAAAAATAATTTTGAAATTTTTCTTGAGATAATATGACTAAATCAAAAAGAACACTGATCTTGGATGCCGCATTAGCGTTATTCACGATCAATGGTTTTCACGGCACCACGACAGCTGCGATTGCACGTGAAGCTAAAGTTGCCACGGGTACCTTGTTTCATCACTTTGCGACCAAAGAAGCGTTAATTGAAGCCTTGTACCTTGAGGTGAAAAAAGAATTTGCGCAGGCGCTGTTACAGAAAAATGATCCAGATTCGGTGTTCCCATTAACCGATATTTGGGTTAACGGGGTCACTTGGTTAGTCTGTCAGCCTCAAAAAATGGCGTTTATTCTACTATGTAGCCATTCACTTTATTTTGATAAAAAGATCCAACTGGCGATATGGCAAGAGGTATTAGGCTTTTTTACCCAGTTGCTTAATGCCGGTATTAAAAATGGCACTATTAAGGACCTACCTATCCAGTACCTACTCACCACATGTGAGAGTATCTTATTATCCACTGCGAGTTATGTGTATGCATTACCTGCGGCAGATCAAAAGGCTGCGATTAATTCGTCAATTAGTGTAATTGTTGATGCTATTTCAGTACCAGGTGCTGATATTCACTTACTCTCGCGGTAAGATGAGCATATAACCAAGTTCAAATCCTTGAACTTGGTTGCCCAATTCGCATTCCTATCCTCGCAAGGAGATATCGTGAGTAAAACTATTCTAGGCGGCTTTCCGAACCGTCGCCCTCGTCGTAATCGTAAAAATGATTTTTCTCGCCGCTTAGTTGCAGAGCATCAATTAACGGTGAATGATCTCATCTACCCGATGTTTGTATTGGAAGGTAATGGCCGTCGCGAAGCTATTGAGTCAATGCCGGGTGTTGAGCGTTTATCGATTGATTTACTGTTAGAAGAGGCCGCAGAATTGGTCGTGTTAGGCATACCAATGATTGCCATTTTCCCGGTAACGCCGTTAGAACAAAAAAGTTTACAGGCTGAAGAAGCCTATAATGCCAATGGCTTGGCACAAAAAGCGGTTCGAGCGTTAAAAGCGTCATTCCCTGAGTTAGGTGTGATGACTGATGTGGCGCTAGACCCGTTCACGACGCATGGTCAAGACGGTATTATTGATGATAGCGGTTATATCCTTAACGATATTACCACGGATATATTGGTGAAACAGGCGCTTTCTCATGCTGAAGCTGGCGCTGATGTTGTTGCCCCGTCAGATATGATGGATGGTCGTATTGGCGCTATTCGTGCTGCGCTTGAAGAAGCTGGACATGTAAATACCCAAATCATGGCTTATTCTGCAAAATATGCATCTAATTACTATGGTCCTTTCCGTGATGCGGTGGGTTCCGCGAGTAATTTGAAAGGTGGCAGTAAGGTTACTTACCAAATGGACCCGGCTAACTCTGATGAAGCCCTGCAGGAAGTCGCGATGGATATTGAAGAGGGCGCTGATATGGTCATGGTTAAACCGGGCATGCCTTATTTAGACATTGTTCGTCGGGTTAAAGATGAGTTTGGTGTACCGACATTTGCTTATCAAGTCAGTGGTGAATATGCGATGCACATGGCGGCAATTCAAAATGGTTGGTTGAAAGAGCAAGAGTGTGTTCTAGAATCATTACTCTGCTTCAAACGTGCGGGTGCTGACGGCATTCTGACGTATTTTGCCAAACGTGTGGCAATCTGGTTAAAAGCACAGAATGCTTAATTGCATACATATAAATAGTTAAACGAGAACCGGGCAATTGCTCGGTTTTTTATTATTTGGATTTAAAAATAAAGCGATCGAGAATTTTATTATAAAATGTTGAGAAAGCGAGGCCAATAATAAAAGAAAACGGCAGTGCTGTAATGGTGCTCTGTAACCAAAGTGCTAGAAACCCTTCTGTTAACCCTTGTTGTTGCAATATTATAACCGCAGACATAGACGTGCTCATGGTGATTGCCATGCATGATCCCATGACCAGTCCTTTAAGTTTTAATGATAGTTGTGGCATAAAAATAACTTCCTGAATTAACAAAACTGAGCGTTAGCATAAGGTTAATTATATTATTTCATTTATATTAGTAAACTGGCTTTTTTGAATTAGTAGCATTCATAAATGAAATCAATAGATTTAAACTCTCTGGCTTGGTTTTGTAAGATTGTCGAGCAGGGCTCGATCCAAGCCGCAGCGCAATTATTGTTGGTGCCAGCACCGACGTTGTCACGGCATTTGAAGCAGTTAGAGCAGCGTTTAGGGGTTAAGTTACTGAATCGTTCGGCTCATGTTATGGAGTTAACACAAGAAGGTCAGCGTTATTATCAGGGCTTACATGCCAGTATCAATGCGATTGACGAAGCGTTATTACAACTTGAGAATGATAATGTTAGTTTGACTGGCATGATCCGTTTGTCAGCGCCAAATTCGGTAATTAATAGTTATTTAAATCTTTGGTTAATTGAATTTATGCAAACCTATCCCGGGGTTAAATGCGAGCTGAACACAGCCTTAGATGATAATCAGGCAATCTTGGAGGGCGTTGATTTAGCACTGACAGTATACCCTTCTAAACAAGCTGATTGGGTGCAAAAAAGGTTATTTTCGCGCACCTTTTGTGTTGTGGCCAGTCCGGAATATTTAATCCTGGCTCGGGCGCTTGATAATCCGACCATGCTTAGCGAACATCATTTATTAGGCAGTAATTCTGACCATCAATGGGTCTTTATTAACGGCGACGATAGCACTGTGGTCAGTCCTAGTTTTCGTTATATTAATAATGATGTGCATAATATATTAGCAGCTTGTTTACAGGGGCTCGGGATCTGTTGTGTGCCGGAATTTTTTATTCGTCAGCATATTGGCAAAGGCAGGTTAGTTCAATTACTAACGGATTATCAATTACCGGAAAGGGGCTTGTATATGACTTATCCGGATCGGGTGTTACTCCCTTTACGGGTGCGGCGCTTAATTGATTTTTTGACCGAGAAGTTTACTGTGATGTTAGAAGATAAGCGCGTTGGTTAACGCGTTTATCAAAGCTTTACTTTGAGAGTTCAACAATCTGTAATGATAACTGATGTTGCGCTTGTAATTGCTGCTCAATTTTTAATGCCGCTGCACGTAATGGATGCTGGGCTAACCACTGTGCGGGTAAAGTGATGATTAAGGTATTTTCTTCTGCGAGAGTGAGTGAGAAATTTGGGATCGTACCATCAGTGCGTCGCAAGGCTAATGTGCATGATACTCTTAAAATACGACAAAGCAGTAACGCACTTGCGTAGCTGATTGCTGATTGTTGCGCTAACAAAGATAAATTTAATTCATCACGCTGATTAATCAATAACGCCGACAGCAGTTGTTTCTGCGCTTTGGTAAAACCAAGCATCACAGTGTTATCGATAATATAAGCGGCATGTTGTGGCGCTTTTTTATAATCAATTGATAAACCGATTTCGTGTAAGCCGCTGACGTAAGCCAGTAAAGGACCGGCTTGAGTATCGTCTGCTGCAAGGGTAGATTTTAACTGATCGAAGGCTTTTAGCGCGGTGTGTTTAACACGCTCAGCTTGTTCTTGATCTAACTGATGTTTTACCATCAATCCATAGACCGTTTGTTGGCGAACATTGTGACTGGCACGGAGTCCGGTCATTTCGTAAATCACGCCTTCTCTTAACGCGCCCCCGGCTAAAAACATATTGTTAATTTCGAGGCTTTCAAATAACGCGGTAAGAATAGCTAAACCACTGGTAAATACTGGCTTTCTATCGGTTGCTAAGCCTTTAATATTCAGGTTATCAATATGAGCACAAGCAATAGCTTGCTGCTGAATACGGTGTAGTTTAGCCAGTGTTATGTGTTCGTTTTCACCTTGTGCAACCATAATTTCTTGCAGGGCTTGGATCGTACCGGAAGCGCCGATACAAGTATCCCAGCCCAAGGTTAAATACTTTTCTAGCAGAGGGTTCAACACCGCTTTTGCCGCATCAATAGCCAGCGTAAAGTTATGTTGATTGAGCTTACCATCTGTAAAATAGTGCTTTAACCAAGTGACACAACCCATTTTAAAGCTATAAAGTAATTTAGCTTGGGCTTGTTCACCAATAATGAGTTCAGTGCTAGCGCCGCCAATATCCACAACTAAACGATTACCTTGACCACTGCTGGTATAGGCAACGCCTTTGTAGATAAGTGCAGCTTCTTGTTCCCCGGAAATAATATTTACCGGATGAGCCAATATTTGTTCTGCTGTTGTCAGAAACTCCGCTACGTTATTCGCTAAGCGTAATGTCGCCGTGCCAACAATACGAATATTCGCAGTCGGAATATCCTGTAATTGTTCTGCAAACAAACTTAAGCAATCCCAACCACGTTGTAACGCGGCTTGGTCAAGATGATTGTTGGCATCAAGGCCGGCAGCAAGTCTCACTTTGCGTTTAACTTTAGCTACAGTTTGTAGACTATTGTTAATTTCACGAACAACCAGCATATGAAAGCTGTTTGAACCAAGGTCAATGACAGCATATAAATTTGACGAACGTTTTTTACTCACACTAATCACTTTATCTATAAACAAACTATTTAATTAATGGGTTTTGTTATGCGTATTATGCTGACGTTGGCCAGTACGACGCGTTCTGTTATTGCGATCACTCATTGATCTTGAATTACCTGGACGCGCACGTTTCGTGTGAATTGGTCGTGGTAAGTCAGTGAGCAATGCTGATTTATCGTAATGGCAAACCGGGATCGTACCTTCAATGAATTCTTCAATCGCGGGTAAATTATAAATGTATTTTTCACAAGCGAAGCTAATTGAATGACCTTCTGCACCAGCACGACCGGTACGGCCAATACGGTGTACGTAATCACCACAATTATCTGGTAAATCATAGTTAAATACATGACTTACTGCAGGAATATGTAGACCACGTGCTGCCACATCTGTTGCGACTAAGATGTCTAATTTACCTTGGGTAAACTGCTCGAGAATGCTGTTACGTTTCTTCTGCGGGATATCGCCAGTTAACAAGCCAACGCGATGTTTATCTGCCGCGAGGTGTCCCCAAATTTCTTCACATTTGTGTTTAGTGTTAGCGAATACAATAGCGCGTTCTGGCCATTCTTCTTCGATTAACGTTTGTAACAGAGCCATTTTGTCATCATTTGACGGGTGGAATAGCTCTTGAGTAATGCTGCTGCCAGTCACTTTTTCTGCTGGAACCGTCACTTCTTCTGGTTCATTCATGTGCTGATAAGCCAGTTCGCGAATATCCCAAGTAAAGGTAGCTGAAAACAGTAAGTTTAGGCGCTGTTTTGGCTCCGGCATTTTACGCATTAAATAGCGTATATCTTTAATGAAACCTTGGTCTAACATGCGATCGGCTTCATCAAGTACTAATGCTTCAACACCAGACAAATCCATTGCTTTTTGTTTTTCAAAATCAATAATTCGGCCAACGGTACCAATAATAATATCAACACCTTTTGCAAGGTTATCACGTTGAATATCGTAGCTTTCACCACCATAAACCAGCCCCATTTTAAGGCCTGTCGCTTTGGCGATTGGTAATGCATCTTTATGAATTTGAATTGCAAGTTCGCGAGTTGGCGCTAAGATAATGGCGCGAGGCTTATTTTTTGGACGATCTTCAGCGACTGGTTTTTTCAATAAATGATGGAAAATAGCGGCTAAAAATGCAATCGTTTTGCCTGTCCCTGTCTGTGCTTGACCGGCGACATCTTTACCTTTGATGGCAAATGGCAAGCTAAGCGCTTGAATTGGTGTACAATATTCGAAGCCTGACGCTTCTAACCCAGACAGTACGTCGGCATTAAGGCCAAACTGGGAGAACTTATGTTCTGTAAGATGTTTTTTGCTCATTTAATTAGCATATCAGGTTAAGCTTGCATTAAGAACTTAAATCTATTGAAATAGGGCAATGAGTCCCACATATATATAGTAACTATATAGTAACGAAATTATTTTATTGGAGTAAAAAATGAGCGACAAAATTATTCAGCTAACGGATGCTGCTTTTGATACGGATGTTATAAATTCAGAATTACCTGTACTAGTTGATTTCTGGGCTGAATGGTGTGGACCTTGCAAAATGATCGCACCAATCTTAAGTGAAGTTGCGGAAGAGTACGCAGGTAAAGTAATTATCGGTAAACTAAATATCGATCAAAATTCAGGTACGCCACCTAAGTTTGGTATTCGCGGTATCCCGACTTTATTGTTATTTAAAAATGGTGCTGTAGCAGCAACTAAAGTTGGCGCATTATCAAAAGCGCAATTACAAAGTTTTCTAGACGAAAACCTGTAACATGTAAAATACTGACGAGATTTTGTTTTTTAATCTCGTCAGTATGCTACTATTCAGTGGACGAATAAAATTATTAATGCTAATTTCACTGTTCGTTTATTGTTCTATGTGTCGAATCAGACATCATAATCAATGATCCAATCATTGATTCAATAACTCAAAAATATCGATTCATTACTTAGTTAATGTTTCACACACTCGATCATTGATTCAATTACTTTATCCTTGGTTGACTCCCGTTACGCAAAGGTTGCATAAGCTCGAACTCATCATTATGAATTTAACCGAATTAAAAAACACACCAGTTTCTGAACTTGTAAAACTGGGCGAATCTATGGGTCTAGAAAATCTGGCTCGCTTAAGAAAACAAGATATCATCTTCTCGATCCTAAAAGCTCACGCGAAAAGCGGCGAGGACATTTTTGGTGATGGTGTTTTAGAGATCTTGCAGGATGGCTTTGGGTTCTTGCGTTCAGCAGACAGCTCATATCTCGCCGGACCTGATGATATTTATGTATCACCAAGTCAGATACGTCGCTTTAACTTGCGAACGGGTGATACCGTTGGCGGTAAAATTAGACCGCCAAAAGATGGCGAACGCTATTTTGCGCTGTTAAAGATTGACCAAGTTAACTATGACCGTCCAGAAAACTCTCGTAATAAAATCCTCTTTGAAAACCTAACGCCAATCCACCCGATTGAACGTCTTCGTTTAGAACGTGGTAATGGCAGTACCGAAGATATAACCGCACGTATTCTAGATTTAAGTGCGCCGATCGGTAAAGGTCAACGTGGTTTAATTGTGGCACCGCCGAAAGCCGGTAAAACCATGTTATTACAAAACATTGCCTCTTCAATTGCGTTAAATCACCCCGATGCGATATTGATGGTTCTACTTATCGATGAACGTCCGGAAGAAGTAACAGAGATGCGCCGTCTGGTGCGTGGTGAAGTTATTGCTTCTACTTTTGATGAGCCCGCGAGCCGTCATGTACAAGTAGCAGAAATGATGATTGAAAAAGCCAAGCGTCTTGTAGAACACAAAAAAGACGTGATCATCTTACTGGATTCTATCACCCGTCTGGCACGTGCTTACAATACGATAACGCCATCATCCGGTAAGATCTTATCTGGTGGTGTTGATGCCAATGCTTTACACCGTCCAAAACGTTTCTTTGGTGCTGCACGTAAAGTTGAAGAAGGTGGTTCTTTAACTATTATCGCAACAGCATTGATTGATACTGGTTCGAAAATGGACGAGGTCATTTACGAAGAATTTAAAGGTACAGGTAACCAAGAGTTACACCTTAATCGTAAAATTGCAGAACGTCGTATTTATCCTGCGATTGATTTCACGCGTTCAGGTACCCGTCGTGAAGAACTATTAGCAGATAAAAATGAGCTACAAAAAATGTGGATCCTACGTAAGATTATTCATCCAATGGGTGAGATCGATGCGATGGAATTCCTGATTGATAAGCTGGCCATGACGAAAACGAATGATCAATTCTTCGAAGCAATGAAGAAGCAAAAATAATAATCGTTTAAGTTAACTGTCTGTGATTAATATTTAAAATAAACGCCATACATTTTGTTTTTATAACAAGTGTGTGGCGTTTTTTTTTCAAAAAATAGCGTGGAATTGTTTATGAAATATAAAGATCTGAGAGACTTTATTGCCTTACTTGAAAGCAAAGGCGAATTAAAACGTATTCATCAAGAAATTGACCCGTATTTAGAAATGACGGAAATTTGCGATCGCACATTAAAAGCAGGCGGTCCGGCATTATTATTTGAAAATCCGAAAGGTCATACTATGCCGGTATTGGGTAACCTGTTTGGTACACCCGATCGCGTGGCGATGGGTATGGGTCGTGAAAGCGTCAGTGAACTGCGTGAAGTGGGTGAGTGGTTAGCTTATTTAAAAGAACCTGAGCCACCGAAAGGTTTTAAAGAGTTAATGGAAAAAGTACCGATATTTAAACAGGTACTGAATATGCCCACCAAAAGACTGCGTAAAGCACCTTGCCAGGAAATCGTGTTAACAGGCGATGACGTTGATTTAAGTCAGATCCCTATTCAGCATTGCTGGCCAGGAGACGTGGCCCCATTAATTACCTGGGGTTTAACGATCACCCAAGGTCCTTATAAAAAACGTCAGAATTTAGGTATTTATCGTCAGCAAGTGCTGAGTAAAAACAAATTAATTATGCGTTGGTTATCACATCGTGGTGGTGCGCTGGATTTTAAAGAATTCCAAGAACTAAACCCAGGTGAAAACTACCCTGTGTCTGTGGCGCTAGGTGCTGATCCCGCAACAATTTTAGGGGCGGTAACGCCGGTACCAGACTCGTTATCTGAATATGCTTTTGCAGGTTTATTACGGGGTAGTCGTACTGAAGTCGTTAAGTCTATTTCCAATGATTTAGACGTGCCAGCGGGTGCTGAAATTATTTTGGAAGGCTACATCGCGCCGGGCGAAATGGCAGAAGAGGGCCCTTATGGTGATCATACTGGTTATTATAACGAGACTGACTCTTTTCCTGTCTTTACGGTGACGCACATCACGATGCGTAAAGATGCCATTTATCATTCGACGTATACAGGCCGTCCTGCGGATGAACCTGCGGTACTGGGTGTGGCGTTAAACGAAGTCTTTGTGCCTATTTTACAAAAGCAATATCCTGAAATTGTTGATTTTTATTTACCGCCAGAAGGTTGCTCTTATCGCATGGCGATAGTGACAATTAAGAAACAATATCCAGGCCATGCGAAACGCGTGATGCTGGGGGTATGGTCATTCTTACGTCAGTTCATGTATACCAAATTTGTGATCGTCTGTGATGATGATATTAATGCGCGCGATTGGAAGGATGTGATCTGGGCGATCACCACCCGCATGGATCCTGCGCGTGATACCACGCTGATTGAGAATACGCCAATTGATTACCTTGATTTTGCATCACCGGTATCGGGTCTGGGCTCAAAAATGGGCATGGATGCAACCAATAAATGGCCGGGTGAGACAGATCGCGAATGGGGAACACCGATTGTGATGGATGAGAAGGTTAAGCAGCGCGTCGATGATTTATGGGACGAATTAGGGATTTTGTGATATAAATGAGCTAGTTCATAAAAATTCGTGCTTGTCAGAGATTGAGATTGAAAGGGAATGTATGTTAAGAATTAAGTGTGAAGTGACATTATTAGAGTCGTATACAGAGACTGTATTTAACGTGAAGTTAAAGCCAGAACAAAAAGTTGAGTTCCAGGCTGGACAATATCTAATGGTGGTCATGGCCGAAGACGACAAGCGCCCATTTTCTATTGCGTCAAATCCAAGTAATAATGATATTTTAGAATTGCATATTGGTGCATCAGAACAAAATTCGTATGCAATGCAAGTCGTTGAAAGACTAAAATCAGGCACTATCGAAATTGAACTGCCAGGGGGTAATGCTGGCCTAAGAGAAGAGTCTGAGCGTCCTTTAGTATTAATTGCTGGCGGCACTGGTTTTTCTTACACAAAATCTATTTTAGAACGAGCTGTAGAAGTTAGCTCTCGTCCAATCTCATTATATTGGGGTGCACGTGAAGCATCGCATTTATATGCATTCTCGTTGGCACAAGAATTAGCTGCCGCGCACCCACAGGTGACGTTTATTCCTGTTGTCGAAACAGCGCCAGAACAATGGTCTGGTAAAGTTGGCCAAGTGCATAAAGTGGTGATGGATGATGTTGCAGATTTAGCTGCGTGTGATATCTATATCGCCGGTCGTTTTGAAATGGCGGGTGCAGCGCGTACTGACTTTGCGCCATTAGGTGTGAAAGACCATTTATATGGCGATGCATTTGAATTCATTTAATCGATAGTTAATTTGCTCGTATAAAAAAAGCCGTAACAAATGTTACGGCTTTTTTATTATCTGCAATTTAGTAATGGTTAACTAAACGTGCTGATGATAGTTTAAACTTTGCTTATATGTTGTGTTGGCATCATTAACTAGACCTAATTTCTCGTAGGCGTGTGCGAGCGCGCAATAAGCAGAGGTAGACGGTGATTGGCTTATGCCTTGGCTTAATTCGTCAACTGCTTCATTCCAGCGACCTTCTTTCACCATTAACTGACCAATACATACTGCTAATAGGCCAGAACCTTCACGTGTTTTTTGTAGGCGCTTAAGGCGTTCGATTAAGGCGTGGTAGTCAGTTAGGTTTAATTTTGGCGTTAAACGGATCAGCTCTGGGTATAACTCATTACTTAACGCATCCATCATCAGCAGGTAAGCAGATTGGTGATCATTGCGACCCATCAATAGGCTTGCTGTTTCAGCTAAATAGCGGCCGTCATGTTTCAGTGTCTTAGGCAATGCGCTCCAAGTATCAAGCAAGCCTGTACTACCTTGCTGTTTAGCTACTTCACCTAAATGTTGGAAATGACTATGTTTACTTAGCTCATCTGCTTCATTTGAGGTTAATAATTTTTGTTTTTGCAAGGGTGGAATAAGCGCGAGTAATTGGCCCCATTCTTTTCTTTCAATACACACGTCTTTGAATAACGCGAGTACCACTTTATGCTTTGGATATTTGCCATGTAAAGTGGACAGAGATACAAATGCTTGTTCAAATTGTTGCTGCTGAATTTGCAACTTGGCTTGGGTGAGCTCGACTGCAAGGGTATTTTTATCGGCGTTCTCGAGCGCTAATAATAAATACTCATCACGTTTTCTTTCATTACCCAATTCTTGTGCTGATTGCGCCGCAGTAAGGTAGTTTAATACCGGTACTCGTGCTTTTTTGGCTGCTTTTAAAGTTAACGTTTCTGCTTTTTTAAAATCGCCACTGACTAATGCTAAGATGCCTTTTTCTGTTTGTATTTTAGCACGAGCTTGATGATAGCGATTAAACCAACCTAGACTGTGAGTCAGTTTATTGATTAATGCTTCGATTGCTAATAACGCAAAATAGAAGCCAACGACCATGATTACGGCACTGCTCACCGTTGCATCAATGATATAGTCTCCGGCCGCAATCATCACATAACCTTTGTTGCCGATTAAGTAAGGGGCAACTATTGCACCTGCAAGCAGCAGCGCGATTAATACTATAAATCTAACCATGTTCTCTGCCTCCGCTTATTCTGCGCCAGTGTTATTTGTTAATGCGTTGATTTTACGATCTCTAATTGTCGTTTGAATCAATGCGGCACTGTTTAATTTAGTTGGGTATGTTGTCGTTATGATCTCGTTACTGAGACTATCCAAACTCGCTAACATACTTGTTGTTGCTGGCTGGTTGACGTCGTAATAACGTTTGATCCAGGCTTTGGCTGTTTTTAGCGCCTGGTTAAATTTAGCTTGGTCTTGACGATGTACGGCTAACTCAGCTTGTAATAATTGGGTTTTTAAATTTTCAGTTAAATACCAAGCTGTTTGTGGTGATAGTAGCGCATCGACAGAGTTATCTTGACGGCGAATAGTAATAAAATTATCGCTGAACGATTTCCATGATTTAGTTAAGTTGGCTTTCCAATCAGCACTATCACTCGACAATTGCGTCTCAGACGCCACGATTTCTGGACGGGTAAACCCGGCTAATGCCAAGTTATCAACTTCTTCTGCTTGGATCGCGAGTTTTAACGCTAAACCATCATGATCAATGTGGGGTAATTTACTCAGGGTGGTAATGTCTTGCTCAATTACTTTACGCAGTGGTAATAGGCTCGGATCATTTAATTGCGTTAGACGACGACTTGCTGATGATAATAATGCGAGGCTGGTATCAATATCTTGCTCTAAGGCTATCTTACGGCCAGCGATTCGAATTAAATACTCGGCTTCTGCAAGCATCCATTCATTAGGGTTACGCATTTTCAGGTTAGCTATTGCAAGCTGTACGGTTTCCAATTGGGCAGCCGTTAATTTTTCGCTGCTTTGGATCTTAGTCAGTTGTTGCGTGGTTTTGGTTAATTGGTTAGCAACAATTTGTTTGTCTGCGCTTAGCTGTAGGCGTAACGATTGCTGGGTATCTTTTTGATCTTGTAGCTGCGCTTGTAGTTTTGCCAATACTTGTTGTTGCTGCAGGTTTTGTTGATGACTATGATAATAAAGACCAGCACCAAGCCCTAGCGTTAATAATATCGCGACGGCACCTGTGACTACACCGGCTTTACTTGCTGGTTTACCTTCCGTTGCGGTCGTGTCAGTCGAGCCATTATTTGTTGTTTTAGTATTGGCACTTTGACTGCTATTCTTCTTGTCTGTCATTTAGCTTATTCCTATCTGCATATCCAATTGCTTAATAGCATTAAATAATGAATTATTTGATGCACCAGTAGCAATGGTGACGTGTTCTATTCCTAACGTATGAGCAAGTGCTGCTATTCGTTGACTAGGAACAATAAAGTGTAAGTTCAGTATCCAAGGTAACGCTGTGTAGGGTATCGTTTTTATCAGATTACCTAGAATTTCACCGCTAGTGATAATAACACTATTGATAGCGAATTGTTGCCACTTATTAATCAGCATATCTGGATCATAATCTGGAGCAGTTCGTTGATAAACTTCACAATATGTCACGTTTGCGGTGCGTTTGGTAAGATCTTCGGCCAGCGTTTCTCGGCCACCATTACCGCGTAGAATGACAATTTTTTTGTGTTCTACTGATGCGTTGGCGAGTAGTTTTAGCACCCCTTCGCTATCATGTGTATCGGGTATTTGGGCGTGATTGATACCGTACTTCTGCCAGCTAAGTGCTGTCGTTGGGCCCACTGCAATATAGTTAATTTGCTGTGGCCAAGTTCTATTTGCGTTTATTAGACTGGTGTTAGCATAATTTACAGCATTATCGCTTATGGCAATAATATAGTCATCGGGCTGTAATTCTGCCAGTAATGAGCTGACTTTAGTAAACTGTTGTCCTGCAGAAATATCGATAAATGGACAGCATAAGGCTGCCCCATCGGCAGCCTCAATTTGGCGAGCAAGTTGTTCGCCTTTAACACGTGGGCGAGTGATTAACGCCCTGATCTTCATGTGTCAGATGAGTCGTAAACAGCGGCTAAAATTTCTTTTGCACCTTGTGCCAGTAATTTATCTGCAAGTTCTAAACCCAGTTGACGGGCATTTTTACGGTCACCACGGATCTCGGCGCGAATTACTTCAGTGCCATCTGGCTTGCCAACCAGTCCACGTAACCACAACTCATCACCGTCGATTATCGCGTAACTACCGATTGGTACCTGGCAACCACCTTCAAGCGCTAAGTTCATCGCCCGTTCTGCCAATACGCGATCACTGGTTAATGCGTGGTTTAATGGTGCAAGTAGTGCTTTTACACGTTCATCATCAATGCGACATTCAATGCCTACAGCACCTTGGCCAACCGCTGGCAGACTTTGCTCTGGCTCAATATAGCTAGCAATACGGTATTCCATATCCAGACGTTTTAGACCCGCAGCCGCTAAAATGATGGCATCATAGTCTTTGTTATCAAGCTTATTCAAACGCGTATTCACGTTACCACGTAAGTCCATAATTTTTAGATCTGGACGGGCTTCGCTTAACTGGCATTGACGGCGTAAGCTACAAGTACCAACTATTGCACCCGGTGGTAGTTCTTCAATCTGACGATAGGTATTTGAAACAAATGCATCACGAGGGTCTTCACGTTCACAAATGACTTCTAAGTCTAAACCTTCTGGAAATTCAACTGGCACATCTTTCATTGAATGCACGGCGATATCAGCACGGTTTTCAAGTATTGCCACTTCAAGCTCTTTCACAAAAAGACCTTTACCACCCACTTTTGCTAACGGCGTATCTAAAATGATGTCACCCTTAGTTACCATTGGAATTAATTCAACGGTAAGATTTTGATGGATCGCTTCTAGACGTGCTTTTACATATTCAGCTTGCCACATTGCCAGTGGGCTCTTACGGGTTGCAATTCTTAGCGTTTCAGTTGCCATGTTATTTCCAAATTTAACTAGATTGGCTAAATATTAACAGATTTAATCTGTTAATGGTTGATCTAAGATGGGGTTATTTGTAAAAAATACCGCTTATTTAACGACTCAATAACATACGTAATTGGGCCAAAAGTAGTAAATTATTTAGTGGGAAGTTGCGTGATAGATAAGTAATGGCGAGGTTGAGATCATGCTTATAGCGTGGGTTATTAGGCTGCAGCGCGTTCTGCTGCAGCTTAATAAATTAATGACGATTAATTAGTCGCAATTAAGGCGGAATGCTTTATGACTTTTCTTGATGTGCTGCTTAATGTTGCCAAGTGCCGTTTTAACTTCACCTTTTGTTGTTGCGTCTTGCAACTGGTTAAAAAGGTGCGTTAATTTGTCTATACCTTGCTGGTAATCCATATGTTGCATATGGGTACTATGATCCATGCCTTCCATATTCGCCATATTGCTGTGGTCCATGTCTTTCATGTTTTGCATGTTCGCCATGTTGCTGTGGTCCATGCCTTTCATGTTTTGCATGTTCGCCATGTTGCTGTGATCCATGCCTTTCATGTTTTGCATGTTCGCCATGTTGCTGTGGTCCATGTCTTTCATGTTTTGCATATTAGCCATATTGCTGTGATCCATGCCTTTCATGGTTGGCATGTCTTGCTGCAGTTTTAACGGTACTTCATCTTTCGCCTTCGTGCTGTTCGCCAATAATTTTGTCAGCTGAGTTTGCATTGCGGCTTGGTCTCCACGCTTAAATGCACCGACATAGGTTTTTAAATCATCACTCATCTCTTTCATGATACTGCCGAGTTGGGTATCTTTACAGTGACCGTCACCATCGCTGTGGGCAAATGCCGCTGAGCTGATTGCGGCGCTAAGTGCGATTGCTATGGTTATCTGTTTAAATATCATGTTGCTTCCTTTTATATAAAAACTTAATTTATTTATTGTTACTCGACTCTGTTAATCAATCATTTGAGATTTTAAACTGACTGATTTCCACAAGTAGAATGACGCTGGTAATACTAATAGTGTCAGAATAACGGCTGAGCCCATGCCACCAATCATAGGTGCTGCAATACGTTGCATTACTTGTGAACCGGTACCGTCACCATACATAATGGGTATTAAACCTATGATCACCGTCGCGACAGTCATCATCACGGGACGCACCCGAAGTCCAGCTCCATCCATCACCGCTTGCTGTAATTTAGCTTTGGTTAACTGACCCGTTGCCAGCGTACTTTCTAATGATTGGTTTAAATAAACTAACATGATCACACCAATTTCTACCGCAACACCGGCTAAAGCGATAAAGCCAACCCCAACGGCAATGGAGAAATTATAGTTGAGTAAATATAACAACCAGATACCGCCAATCATAGCCAGGGGCAAGGTGGCTAAAATAAGTAACACTTCGCCAACGCGGCGGAAAGCTAAATACAGTAATAGTACAATAATCGCTAATGTGGCAGGGATCACTACCGATAGCGTGGCTTTAGCTCGTTGCATATATTCGTATTGCCCCGACCAGGTAATTGAATAACCCGCCGGTAAGACGAGCTGCTCGGCGACTGCTTGCTGAGCATCGATCACATAAGAGCCAAGGTCGCGGCCATCAATATCCACGTAAATCCAACCGTTCGGGCGGGCATTTTCGGTTTTGATCATCGGTGCGCCGTCTTCGATGTAGATATTCGCGACATCACCTAAAGCGATCCGCGCGCCTTGCGGTGTGACCAGTGGTAATAACCTCATCTGTTCGATGCTGTCGCGATAAGCTTGCGGATAACGGATATTCACTGGGTAACGCTCTAAACCTTCAATCGTTTGTGTCACGTTCATACCACCGACGGCGGTGGAGATCACCGCTTGAACATCGACAATGCTAAGGCCGTAACGCGCGGCTTTTTCACGTTGAATATCAACCTTAACATAACGACCACCGGCGACGCGTTCGGCATAAGCGGATGCGGTACCAGGTACGTTAAGCAAGATCTTCTCTATCTGTTTACCTATTTTTTCGATTTCAACTAACTTTTCACCGGCGATCTTGATGCCAATCGGGGTTTTAATACCTGTTGCGAGCATATCGGTACGGGTTTTGATTGGCATCACCCAGGCGTTGGTTACCCCTGGGAATTGCACTAATTGATCCAGTTCTTGACGTAAACCTTCAGAGGTCATGCCTTCTCGCCACTGGGCTTTGGGTTTTAGCGTAATAAAGGTTTCTATCATGGTTAATGGCGCTGCATCGGTGGCGGTTTCGGCTCGTCCTGCTTTACCCCAAACCCGTTCTACTTCTGGTACTGTTTTGATTAATTTGTTGGTTTGTTGTAATAATTCTCTGGCTTTACCTATGCTGATACCTGGGTAGGTAGTTGGCATATACATGAGATCGCCTTCATCCAATGGCGGGATAAATTCACTGCCGATTTTATTCACCGGGTAAAAGCCGACGACTAATAATCCGGCCACGAGGCAAAGTAACAATACCGGGGATTTTAAGCTTAATGCCAGCACCGGACGGTATAGCGCAACTAATCCACGGTTAATCGGATTTTTATGCTCAGGTAATACTTTACCGCGGATGAAATAACCCATTAAGACGGGTACTAAGGTGACAGCCAGTCCCGCCGCGGCGGCCATTGAATATGTTTTGGTGAAGGCCAAAGGCGCAAACATTTTGCCTTCTTGTCCTTCCAGTACGAATACGGGCACAAAACTGAAGGTAATGATCAGCAACGAGAAAAATAGTGCCGGACCCACTTCAGACGCCGCTTTCGCGATCACCTGCCAACGATTGGTATTGGTTAGCGGGGTCTTTTCTATGTGTTTGTGGACATTTTCGACCATCACAATCGCGCCATCAACCATGGCGCCAATCGCGATCGCAATCCCCCCGAGTGACATGATATTGGCATTAATGCCTTGCCATGACATGATGATAAAGGCCACCATAATGCCAATGGGTAAGCTGACTAACACCACTAACGAACTACGAATATGGAATAAAAACAAGGCACAAACGACGATAACGACAAGAAATTCTTCCAGTAATTTCAGGTAGAGATTCTCGACTGCATTATCGATTAATGTCGAGCGATCATAGGTGGGAACAATCTCAACACCTTCCGGTAGCGAGGCTTGTAAGGTTTGCAGTTTGGCTTTTACTGCGGCGATCACTTCACGTGCATTCTCGTTATAGCGCATGACGATAATGCCACCCACCACTTCACCTTCACCGTTAAGTTCGGAAACGCCACGGCGCATTTGTGGACCAAGTACAATATCGGCGACATCACCAAGCAGTAATGGCGTACCCGTGCTGCTGAGCTTTAAGGGGATGTTTTTCAAGTCATCAATTGAGCTAATGTAGCCATTGGCTCGTACCATGTACTCGGCTTCGCCCATTTCGATGACGCTGGCGCCTGCTTCCTGATTCCCATCTTTAATCGCTTTGGTGATCAATGATAATGGGAGCTGATAACTGCGCAGTTTATCTGGGTCGACAATGATCTGGTATTGCTTAACCATACCACCAACCGTGGCGACTTCAGATACACCGGGCACTGTTTGCAGTTCATACTTTAAAAACCAATCTTGAATACTGCGCAGTTGGCTTAAATCGTGATTACCGCTGGTATCGGTCAGGGCATAAGAATATACCCAACCCACACCCGTCGCATCAGGGCCTAACGCCGGTTTGGCAGTGCTGGGTAAATTTGGTGTTACTTGCGATAAGTATTCTAACACCCGTGAACGCGCCCAGTACATGTCGGTGCCATCAGCAAAGATGACGTAAACATAGGAATCACCGAAGAACGAATAGCCACGTACCGTTTTGGCTCCGGGTACAGATAACATCGCCGTTGTCAGTGGATAGGTGACTTGGTCTTCGACTACCTGAGGTGCTTGTCCGGGGTAACTGGTTTTAATAATAACCTGGACATCGGACAGATCGGGGATCGCATCAATCGGGGTATTTTTGATCACGTAACTGCCGTAGATCAGGATCACTAAAGTGGCGAGTAACACCATGATGCGATTGTTAATCGACCATTCAATTATTTTCTTGATCATTACAGCTCTCCCTCATCATCAAAGTCTAACCAAGATAGGTCTTCATCTTCAGTGGTGGTCGCTGGTTTTTGGGTTTGCTGCATTTGGCTATGGTCCATTGGTTCAGTCATATCACTGTGGTCCATGCCTTCCATCATCCTATTATCTCTTGCCCCAATACGAGCAAAATCGGCGGTGAGACTCGATTCTGAGTCAATCAAAAATTGCGCGCTGGTGACAACGTTATCGCCATCGTTTAAACCCGCTAATACTTCCACATAACCTGCGGACTCTCTGCCTAAGGTGATCTTGACTGACTGATATTGGCCATTGCCTTTGGCAAGTACGATACGATCAAAGTTACCGGCGCGAATAATCGCTTCACGTGGTACTTGTACTGAATCGGTTTGTATTTGGCTGATTAATTTTAATCGCGCGAACATATTCGGTTTTAATTGCTTATCAGTGTTCGTAATTTTCACCCGTACTTTTAAGGTTCGGGTCACCGCATTTAATACCGGATAGATATAATCGACTTCACCAAGCCAAGTTTTACCTGGAAAACTGTCTAATTGCATTTCGGCTTTATCACCCATTTTCACTAATCCGGCCTGTGATTCAAATACCTCGGCTTGCAGCCATATTTCGGTTAATTGACCGGCTTCGACGATTTGTGCTGACGGGGAAATATAGGCGCCTTCACGTATGCTTAATTTAGTGATGTAACCGGATTCTGGCGCATAGATAGTGATGTTCTGCAGTACTTTTTTACTGCGGTTAACTTGGTTGATTTGGTTTTGGCTGATGCCCAATGCCGATAATCGATGTTTGGCTGACGCGATCAGGGTTTTATTGCCGATGCGTAAGGTATTAAGCAGCTCTTCCTGTGCTTTGATGAGCTCGGGTGAATACAGAGAAAGTAGTTTTTGGCCTTTATTTACATATTCACCTTCGCTATTAATATAAAGCTTATCTACCCAGCCTGATACGCGGCTGTTAATTTGCCACAGGGTATCTTGATTAAACTCTAACATACCGACGGTATTGATCTCGGCAATGAAAGGGCGTAATACGGCTGTTTGAGTGCGTACCCCTAAGTTATTTTCTACTCGCGCTGAGATAGTGACTAAACCGGCATCGCTTGCGGTTGTCGCATCGGCATAAACCGGGATCAAGTCCATGCCCATTGGCGATTGACCCGGTTTATCGCGACGATAGTTAGCATCCATGGGCGCGACCCAATAGAGTAACTCTGGTTCTGCTGCTTTGGTGTCGGCATAAACAGGGACGAGATCCATGCCCATCGGTGATTTACCGGGTTGATCACGACGGTAGTTGGCATCCATTGGTGCGACCCAATAGAGGATACTTGGTGCAGCGGTAGTTTCGGTATTATTTGTTTGTGGATTGGTAAACCAGGCACCTACTGCAATACCGAGTGCCAATGTGATTGAACTGGCTAATAATGTTTTCATGTCGACCTCTATAATGCTTGAAAGTAGCGAATGCGGGCTAAAGTTTTTAAACTTTGGAAATGCAGTTGATGGTATTCGAGCTCGAAAGCCTGTTCATCCATTAATGCTTTGATAACTTGTTCAAAATCATTGGTATTAGCTTGGTAGCCTTGCATTACTGCCGCACTATTTAATTTGGCTTGTACCAGTAACGTGTCTTGATAACGTTGCATCCGGGCTTCGGTATTATTGAAATTAGCGATAGCACCATTTAATATGCCATTGAATTTTATCAGTAATAAGTCTTTTTCAGCTTGCTTCATGCCTTTACCTTGGGTGGCTGCGATCACCACTTGATCCTGGCGGTTACTGGTAAAAAGCGGAACATTCATCGTGACAAAACCACTGATTAAATCACTGCGACTAGAGCCGGTATTCATGTCCATGGTTTCGCGGTGACCATAGCCAATATCCACTTTGAATGCGGGTTTATACGATTCATTGGCGGAGGCAATGGTATTTTGAGCGACATCAATGGCTTGTTGCGCGGCTAATACTTGTGGGTGACTGGCGAGTAATGCGTAATGTCGCACCTGTGCTAGCTGCGCATACTCACGACTTTGTGACCATTGTGGTAATTGCGGATCTAAGTCGGTAAACGCTTGCGGGCCAACCCAAGAGACCAGTTGTCCGCGTAAGGCTTGCTCTTGCTGGGCAAAGGCGGAAATTTTGTCATCAAATTTCGCTAGTTCAAGTTCTGCCTTTATTAGATCTTGATTTTGTTTGTAACCAAGTTCGAATTGGCGATAGAGATTCGTTACGTTCTGACGGAACAGATCCTGATTTTTAACCAGTATCTGCTGTGCCATACGGGTAAAACGAATATCGAACCAAAGTTCTCTGATCTGCAGTTTTAATTCCAATTGACGATTTTCTGCTAAATGCATACTTTGTTGCGTTTGTAGGGTAAATCCTTTGGCATTGAGCTCGAGCGTATCACCCCGTGCGAACTGTTGTGATAGGCCAAGACTAAATTGAGTCATGGGATCGTCTGACAACGAAAAACTGTCGATCGGTACATTCGCTAAACCGAGTTTTATCATTGGATCGGCAAGTTGCGATTGGCTGATGGCTTGTGCTTTAAAGCTCGCTTGTTGAGCTCGATATAATGTTGCGGAGGGATCGCGTTGTAGCGCAATATTTTCTGCAACAGATAGCGTTAATTGTTGGGCATTAACATTTAATGTCAGTAATGCTAATAACCCCAAATAAAATTTGGATGGCATGGTATTCCCTTAATTAATTGGTGTTTAAAAACGATTAAAAATCAATTAATGAGAGGAGGGCGATAGAGGCTATCTTGGTGTTGTTTTAGAGGCGGGGTTAATTCGTAACGTAGCGAGTTACTTTGTTTATAGCTGTTTAAGAGCAGCTTATTATTGTAATTAATAAATGATGATACGCAGGTGGTATTACAGTCATTACAATTATCCATATTGCTGCAATCTTCGTTATCATATTGGTTTGTGGCATGCTGAACTTGCGGATTATCATGCTGCATTTTACTCATACTATCTTGAGAGTCGCATGGCATGTTTTGCATATCACAAGAAATAGTAGCGGACATAGTTCGCATGCTCATTGCCTGAAGCGGTAATGAGAATGTGTTTATTAATACTAATAAAATTAATAGCACTATGCGCATAAAGTAAAATACATTAAAAGTGAATGATGAATATAACGGGATGATAATCTTTACCTTAAGGGGAAGGTCAAGTGTTGAGGTGGGGATATTGGTGGTAAATTTTAGGTATAAAAAAACCTCGATAAACGAGGTTTCTTTATTTATTCTGGTAAGAAAGTGGTGGGCTGTGAAGGATTTGAACCTTCGACCAATTGATTAAAAGTCAACTGCTCTACCAACTGAGCTAACAGCCCCCGAATTCTTTCTTTTATAGCTTTATGTTTTATGACATAAACACCACAATTTAAGTGGTGGGTCCTACTGGGCTTGAACCAGTGACCCTCGCCTTGTAAGGGCGATGCTCTCCCAACTGAGCTAAGGACCCACAATATTTTTTAGCGATAGTTGTGGCTATCGTTTAAACTGGTTGCGGGAGCAGGATTTGAACCTACGACCTTCGGGTTATGAGCCCGACGAGCTACCAGACTGCTCCATCCCGCGACAATTTTGTTTTCACTGCTTATCTAATAATAAGAAATAACAGTAAGAAAGTGGTGGGCTGTGAAGGATTTGAACCTTCGACCAATTGATTAAAAGTCAACTGCTCTACCAACTGAGCTAACAGCCCCCGTATTCTTTCTTTTTATAGCTTCATGTCTTATGACATAAACACCACAATTTAAGTGGTGGGTCCTACTGGGCTTGAACCAGTGACCCTCGCCTTGTAAGGGCGATGCTCTCCCAACTGAGCTAAGGACCCACATTATTTTTTAGCGATAGTTGTGACTATCGTTTAAACTGGTTGCGGGAGCAGGATTTGAACCTACGACCTTCGGGTTATGAGCCCGACGAGCTACCAGACTGCTCCATCCCGCGACAATGCTGTGTCTTACTTACGTAAGTTATAAAGAAAGTGGTGGGCTGTGAAGGATTTGAACCTTCGACCAATTGATTAAAAGTCAACTGCTCTACCAACTGAGCTAACAGCCCCCGAATTCTTTCTTTATAGTAAATCCCGTTACTTATCTTATAAAGATATAACCAGACTTAATATATGGTGGGTCCTACTGGGCTTGAACCAGTGACCCTCGCCTTGTAAGGGCGATGCTCTCCCAACTGAGCTAAGGACCCCATACTTTCGATTAATGTTGGAAACGTTGTTTTGAAGCAGCGCCCCTAATCGAGGAGGCAGATATTATCCAGATCCAAATGTTTATGCAACCCCTAAATCAATTATTTTATTTAAATTGATTGCTTGCGATCTTTTTTACTGCTTTTTGCCTACAAAGTGCGCGTAATTGGTTTGTTTACAACAGAGTTTCTAATAGTAGGAAACAAATTAACGAACGGCCACAATAATATGAATACCAAGTTACCCTAATCCAACATTAATAATGTGACTATTTTGGCGCTATAAGTTTACCATTATCTAGAAAACTGTTAGCATCATCACACTTCTATGCCTGCCTTATAGGCTAAATTTTATTGTAAAAAATCAACAGAATTTAAGCATGGGTTCTCTCATTTAAGGTTTTATTTTGCAGAATAAAATTGCTGAACTGAAACATAAAGCTAAGTTGTTCAATCAGCTTAGACTTGATCGCGCCTTATCCTTAATGGATGATAATGGGCGTAAAGTGACAGCTATTTTACCTCTTTTACTGCATTGTAATCACCCAAACTTACCTGTTTATCTTGATGGTGCAGTGCCAACTGGCATCTGTTTATTTACCCCAGATGAACAACAACAAGATTATTTAACCTCATTAAATGTAGCACTAGATGATGACAAATGTATCACGTGCTCACCAATATATAGCTTATATGCGATGGGGAGTACCGGTTCCATCGGTCAAAATTGGCGTAGTGATTTAGATATTTGGGTATGTCACGATCCTGCCATGAGTGATGAGGATGCGCAGTTATTAGAGCAAAAATGCACATTGATAACCGCGTGGGCTGAGACCTTTAATGTTGAAGTTAACTTTTTCTTGATTGCTGAAGATAAATTTAGAAAAGTGAATAATGCAGTGATGACGAAGGAAAGTTGTGGCAGTGCTCAGCATTTCTTGTTACTCGACGAATTTTATCGTAGTGCACTGCGGATCGCAGGTAAACCAAGCCTTTGGCATATATTGCCGGTTGAATTTGATAATAATTATGATGATTATGTTGATCAATTGGTGGTAGATGGTGTCATTGATCGCGAAGAGTGGGTCGATTTAGGTGGTTTCCCGTGTATCCCCGCTGAAGAATATTTTGGTTCAGCGTTGTGGCAGCTCTATAAAGGCATCGATTCTCCTTATAAGGCGGTATTGAAAACCTTATTAATGGAAGCTTACTCGGCGGAATACCCAAATAACCGCTTGTTATCGCAAATCATGAAAGAAAATTTTCAATTGGCGTCTTCACAACAATTAGCTTCTTCACCGCAATTGGCATTATCACACGATACCTATTACCAGATCTTAATCAAAGTAACGGCTTATCTCGAGAAAATCGGTGACAATGCCCGCGTTGATTTATTACGTCGCTGTTTTTACTTGAAAATGTTTAGCGGTAATTGCGCGGCAGAAAAGCTCGCGCGCCCAGAATGGCATCGAACCTCTGTTGCTGAAGTCATTAGTGAATGGAATTGGCACCCTGATCGTATTGCCCATCTGGATAATCGTGACAATTGGAAGATCGAGCAAGTACAAGAAGCACATCCCGAATTACTTGATGCCATGATGAAGGGTTATCGTAATCTGATTGGTTTTGCCCGTCGTAATAATATTAGTGAATCGATTAATCCAGCCGATATCGGCATCTTATCGCGTAAGTTATATGCCGCGTTTGAGTCTCTGCCGGGGAAAGTGACTTACATAAACCCCCAGATCTCGCCAGACTTATCCGAACAGCAACTCAGTTTTGTGCAAGTACCCGATGGCCGTTTTAATAATTCCGGTTGGTACTTATATAATTCGTCGTTAGAGCCAATGCAGATTGTTGGTCGTAAACCTTTAGAGCATAACGGTTATCTGAGTAAGTTGGTGGCATGGAGTTACTTCAATGGCTTGATGGCGGATAAAACTCAAGTGGATATTTTCAACCAAGATTCAGATATGAATAGCGATGTATTGAATTCATTCTGCAAAGATCTTAAAAGTAAATTTCCTATTCAAGCAAAACCTGCATCGAATCAAGCATTAAGCCGACCTTGTGAAATTCGCGACTTATCCATATTTTTGAATTTAGAATACGACCCGACCAACCATTGGGGCGGTCGTATTATTGAATTTGATACCAATACCAGTGATGTATTTTCATTTGGTGATTGTAAAGCTTGCTTAGTCGGTAGTATCGACCTGATATATCGTAATTCTTGGAATGAAGTACGTACGCTGCATTTTTCTGGTGAAGAACGTATTGTCGATGCATTAACCACGATCATGGGCAAGATGCATCAAGATGCAACGGAACCCGATTCAATTAAAGTCTTTTGCTATAGCTTACATTTCCGTGGTTTGATCCGGCATAGTTTCGAACGCTTGGTACGTGATTGTATTAGTACCCGATTACAGCGTGATAAAGATCAGATTGTGAAAATGATCACGATTAGTGACGACCGCTTTGGTATTTATTTTGAACGCCGCGGTGTGTCTATTCGTAAACTAGAAACCTCTTTGGATCTGTATAACCATATTTCAGAGCGTAAATTACAGCAAATGCCGCTACGAATTGATAAAACCACCACGGCTGAAGGTACGCCATTAGCGGTGGAATCACATTCATCAGAAGGGTTAGTGCAGTTCTTCTTTGAGAATTATAAAAACGGCTTTAACGTTTATATTGTTGATGAGGCTAACCGCGTAGAAACTTACCAGCATTTAAGTGGCAATAAAGATGAGCTGATCAAAGGTGTGCACCGTTTTTATACCAACTCCCAAGAAGAATCTCGTAACGAAGGTGCCTTTGCTAATTTCAACTTACCGCAATTTTACGATATCGTTTATTCCGAAAATAAAGAATTAGAAGTCATTCCTTACGTATCCACTAAATAACCCCCATTTTATATAAATAATTCTTATCGCTTAGTTGGTTTTATTGAAAACGGCTAACGTTATTTTATAGTTTGTTTTTGCACTGTAAGACATCGTCCATTTAAGCTGTAAGATTATGCCATTTATCTATTGTAGTCGTATTCGTTTTAGCACATGTGATACACTCTGTCCTGAAATTTAATGTGTTGATATAAAACAACTTAATTATTTATGTGACTTGGATCTTGTATTTATTTTGAAAAATAAGTAATTTCCGTGTTGCAGCAATATCGGATTTCTCTATAGTAGGTACCCGTAAGGACGCACAACATAGTTGGTAAGGATTACTGACTAGATATGGATTATCGAATAGGATTTACCACAGGATGTGGTCGCAAGGAAAAGTCTTCAGGATGAAGATGCGATGGACACTCAACGGATATGAGTATAAAGGACACCTCCAGGATGGAGATGAAATAAATCGGCATGATTTATTGTACCAGGATGGTAATAACAAAAACCCGATGGATTGGGAGTTAAACCTAAAGGAAATTAGGTAAGTCAATTTGCAGGGAGCAAAATAAGTTCAAGGATTGGGCTACATGACTACTTAAGGACGGCATTTATGCCGTCCTTTTCTTTTATCTGCGTTTTATTTCTACTGCTCTTTCAATGATAACCAAGCGCTTGATTTGCTGGTTTATCGTACGATCCCTTGCCGTTATCGCTCATTTATTACCATGCCTTTTGATAGCGTTTAACAACGCTTACATGAATAGTTGTTGAGCATTCGATTGCCATCCAGTTATATTCATTTTATCTTCTCTACAGCGTAATTACCCCGCTCAAAATGGCAGTTTTATTAACCTGCTTTTATTTAAAATAACGCATGTAATAGTGCTAGGTAAGATGCCTATGTTGATAGTAATCTGATGCTAATTCGAGCAAGAGAACAAGATTATGAAGACGACTGATAACACCTTTATTGAAGCAGACTTTACCGATCAGGATTTAGAATCGATGATCTTTACTCGCTGTGCATTTCACCGTTGTAATTTTAATCATGCGCAGCTCAGTGATGCGCAGTTTATTGATTGCCAATTTTTTGAATCGGGTAACATCTCTGGCTGCCGATTCGATTATGCCGATTTAAAAGGCGCGAGTTTTAAAAACTGCGATTTAAATATGAGTCAGTTTGTTGGGGCTGAGTGTTTTGGCATTGAATTTCGTGGCTGCAATTTGAAAGGCGTAGACTTTAATCGCGCTAGTTTTGCTAATTACATTACGCAAAAGTCCTTCTTTTGTTCTGCGTACATTACCCAGTGTAATTTGAGTTATGCCAATTTGGCTGATCAGCTGCTCGAAAAATGTGAATTATATGAAAACCGTTGGACGGGCTGTAATTTAGTGGGGGCCTCATTACAGGGCTCGGATCTGAGCCGTGGTGAATTTTCGCAAGAGAGTTGGCAGCAGTTTAATCTTCAACATTGTAATTTAAGTCACGTGGATCTCACCGGTCTCGACCCAAGACGGGTTAATTTACAGGGTGTGACCATTTGCAGTTGGCAGCAGGAACAACTATTAGCGCCTTTGGGATTAATTATTCATGGTGATTAATAAGGTTGAGTGATCACGATCACAGATTAACTGCTGTTCATTCATACGATACCGGCGTTGAGATTATTGGCTGTTACCGGCGTGTAAGAGATCGACTATTTATGTTGATAGACAAAGTCGCTATATTTAAGTGTGATCCTAGGCTGTGAATAGATTTATTGCTATTACTGTAATGCTTAAAGCCTATTCTCGCGGTATTTGTAGCGATTCGCACTGAGGAATTAGTGTTCATGCACTAATGTAATTTGTTTTTTATCGCTATTTATTGTTTTTAGGTTTGCTATATTTGTTTCCAGAGACGCAGGAAGCTCATCAGGATGATGACTTGGCACTCTATATGAAACCGCAAGGATGTGGTGGATTACAAGGATAGCACTCACGGATTTAGAGTGAATAAAGGACACCTCCAGGATGGAGATGAGAAGCAGGTTAGGATGACTTGTTAGGCTAGGATTGCCAAAGGAACAACTCAAAGGATTGGGGAAAAGTGAATCACCTAATGGATTAGGTAAATGTCTAAGTGCAGGGAGCACAATCAGTTCAAGGATATGAGCTATTACGACAACGTAAAAGGGCTGCACTAGTTACTAGTGCAGCCCTTTTCTTTTGCCTAAAATTTACTTTCACACAAGCAAGACCTATCACATAAACAATACCAGTCACGTAAATCCGGTATTATTTACGTCATAAGAATTCACTTCATATTAGAAACTAACGTTTTCACCGCCTTGATTTTTAACGGCCTCAGTTAATACTGCTGACAATACTTGTTGAGTGCGGTTATCAACCCATACATCATTGATTAATGCGAAATGGTGGCCATTGGCTTTTGTTGCTACCCATATCTGGTGTAATGGTGTTTGTTTGTTTAAGATAATTTGCGAACCATCACGACAGTATAAAGTCAAAATACTGTTGCTGTTTTCATAATCGAGTTCAACATCACTGTCATCAATGATCTCTTCAAAGCTTATTAATAGTTCGTCAACCTGTTGGTGGAATTCTGAATCAGTCATTTTTTATTAATCCTATTGCTTTTAATTTTGTCAGTGCGATTATAAGGGATAGAATTAATTTATCATTGAGTCGGTTATGAGCCAAGCAAGAAAAACAATATTTATTACATTAGCCTTTATGTTTAGCGCTGGTTTACTCAGTGGTTGTGGTATTTCAGGTCCTTTATATGCACCAGGCACGGGACCCGATGCCAACAAAACCAAACAAATCCAGGTAGCAACACCGGCTACCGAAAGTGTAGAGCGTGATGACGCAGCTGGCAAGACGCTAAGTAGCGACGCAGAATAAACATAATATTGGCACATGATGTGCTGTGAATGAGTTAGTTTACGAATTAAAAGACAAGGAATAGAGCATTGGATTACTTTAATTATCAGGATGATGGCCAGTTATTTGCGGAACAATGTGCAGTTGCAGACGTAGCAGACAAATTTGGTACGCCAACGTATGTATACAGCAGAGCGACAATTGAACGTCATTGGCATGCATTTAATGATGCCGCTGGTGCGCATCCGCATTTGGTTTGTTATGCCGTAAAAGCTAATTCAAATATTGCCGTGTTAAATGTGCTGGCACGTTTGGGCTCGGGTTTTGATATTGTCTCTGGCGGTGAGCTATTACGGGTGATTGCGGCCGGTGGTGATCCAAGTAAAATTGTATTTTCTGGTGTTGGTAAAACCGTCGCAGAAATTAATTTAGCGCTCGATCATAATATTCATTGTTTTAATGTTGAATCGACGCCGGAACTGGAACGTATTAATGACATTGCGCTGAGTCGCGGTGTCCAGGCGCCGATATCGATTCGCGTGAACCCTAATATTGATGCTGGCACTCATCCTTATATTTCGACCGGTCTGAAAGAAAATAAATTTGGTATCGATATTGATTTAGCCGAAGGCGTGTATCAAGTTGCAAGTAAAATGCCGGGGATTAAATTAAAAGGCGTTGATTGCCATATCGGTTCACAATTAACCGAGTTATCACCCTTCTTAGACGCTGTAGATAAGCTTTTGCTATTAATTGATAAATTATCAGCGCAGGGTATTGTACTTGAACATCTCGATGTTGGTGGTGGCTTGGGCGTACCTTATAACGGTGAAACACCCCCACAACCCGCTGAATATGCGCAGGCATTAAAAGCTAAATTAGCGGGACGTAAACTGGCGCTTATTTTTGAACCAGGTCGGGCGATCATGGCCAATGCCGGTATTTTGGTCAGTAAAGTTGAGTATATTAAACTTACGGAACATAAAAACTTTGCTATCGTTGATGCTGCCATGAACGATCTTATTCGTCCTGCGTTGTACAGTGCGTGGCAAGCGATTGCACCAGTGAACAAATCATTAGAGCGTGAGTGTTTAAACTATGATGTGGTTGGTCCTATTTGTGAGACCGGCGATTTTTTAGGTAAGAACCGTGATTTAACGATCGCGATGGATGATTATATTGTCGTCCGTTCTGCCGGTGCTTATGGTTCAACCATGAGTTCAAATTATAATTCTCGTAGTCGCCCTGCCGAAGTGATGGTGGATGGTGATGTTGCCCATTTGGTCCGTCGTCGAGAAGGACTGGCAGAGATCTGGAAAGACGAAGCGATTTTACCTGCGGAATAATAGTTTACCTGCGTAATAATAGTTTACCTACTGAATGATATAAGGGTACAGGGTCATATGTTTATACAGTTTTCAAAGATGCACGGTCTGGGTAATGATTTCATGGTCGTAGACTGTGTTACTCAAAATGTATTTTTTAATAATGATAATATCCGTCGTTTGGCAGATAGAAATACCGGTATTGGCTTTGATCAACTACTTGTGGTTGAAGCGCCTTATGATCCTGATCTTGATTTTCATTATCGTATCTATAATGCTGACGGTAGCGAAGTCGAGCAGTGTGGTAATGGTGCACGCTGTTTCGCTAGTTTTGTTCGTCATAAAGGCTTAACCAATAAGACCAAGATTGCGGTAAGTACCAGTGGCGGTAAGATCTCCTTGCAGGTTGAATACGATGGTCAGGTTACGGTGAACATGGGGGTGCCAGAATTAGCCCCGGATAAAATTCCGTTCCGTGCCACCAAGCAGGAAAAAACCTATATTTTACGTGCGTTAGACAGCACGGTATTTTGTGGTGCGGTGGCGATAGGTAATCCGCATTGTGTGACAATCGTCGATGATATTGAAACTGCACCATTGGCCGATCTTGGTCATGCGATCGCCCATCATGAGCGTTTTCCTAACCGTGTTAATGCTGGCTTCATGCAAGTATTATCGCCGGACCATGCCAAATTACGGGTATATGAACGTGGTGTTGGTGAAACCCAAGCTTGTGGCACTGGTGCATGTGCCGCGGCGGTGGTGGGTCAATTACAAGGGAAGCTCGGCCAAGATGTGTGTATTGAGCTGCCTGGTGGTAAATTGCAAATCTCATGGCGAGGTCCAGGTACACCGGTATTTATGACCGGTCCGGCAACACATGTATACGATGGACAAATTAATATATGATCGACGTTGAAGCTTCGATGTTGATCGCGGAAAAGCCTGCTATTTCAGAGCAAAATGTGATTGCTTTTTTGCAGGCTGACCCTGATTTTTTTGTGCGTAATAATGACTTAGTCGATACGCTAGCTATATCTCATGGTGCGCAAGGCTGTGTGTCTTTAGTGACATTGCGGTTAGAAAGACAACGCCAACGCATTGCAGATTTAGAGCTGCAGTTACAGCAGTTAGTGGCGATTGCTGCAGACAACGATAAATTATTCCGTATCTATGCAGATATTTATACGGCGCTATTTAATTGCACTTCTGTGATGCAAATGCAGCGCATTCTGGTGACGCAGATCCAATCTCAATTGCCGTTAGCGGCCGTCAATTTACATCTGAATGAAGCTTATTTTCACCTTAAATCGCAATATCTGCCGCTCGCTATTTCAGCTGGGCAGTTGGTGCGTATTCGTCAAAAACAGTTTGCCGGTGGTGATCATTACTTTGGCCCTGTTACAAGCGCTGATAAAGCATTACTGTTTGGTCAAGATGCCTTGGTTAACTCGATGGCATTAATGGCATTGGGCGAGCGTGGAGAGTATGGTTTACTCGCTATCGGTAGTGCTAACGCCGATCATTATCAAGCGGGCATGGATAACTTGCTGTTAGGTCAGCTTTGCCGCATTATCTCTACCCTGTTACCGCAACTGATGCCTTCACGTGACAACGCCATTAAAAAATAATACTACTGCAGGTAGTGAACTACCTGCACGATCTGATCTACCGACACAGTGCGATTTACCTGTGCAACTGCTGAAACCTATCGAACGATTTTTACGTTATATCACCAGTGAACGACAACTGAGTCTACATACTGTGCGTAATTATCGCCGCCACCTGATCTTATTCGCCGAGCAAATGCTGACGTTACCGATCACGGAATGGCGTGCGCTTGATGCATCTCAGGTTCGCAAGTTAGCGACCTTAAATCATAAACTGGGTCTATCACCTCGCAGTCTAGCAACCAAATTATCAGCCCTGCGCAGTTTCTGTGATTACTTGGTATTACAAGGTGATCTCACCGCCAACCCTGCGAAAGGTGTATCGGCACCACGCCAACATAAACCGTTACCGAAGAACCTCGATGTTGATGAAATTAATCAATTATTATCCGTGTCTAATGCGGTAGAGTCTGACGACCCGTTTTTAGTGTTACGTGATAAAGCCATGATGGAGTTAATGTACTCGGCGGGTTTGCGGTTAGACGAACTGGTTAATTTGGATTTAACAGACGTTAAGTTGCGTGAAAAAACCATGCGGGTAATTGGTAAAGGTAATAAACAGCGCCAGTTACCGATTGGTAGTATCGCGATCACGGCATTACAAGCCTGGTTAGCAGTACGTGGTGAATATGCTGACAACGCGCAACCGGCATTATTTGTCAGTCAGTTACGACGCCGTATCTCTCATCGTAGTGTACAAAGCCGGATGGCGAAGTGGGGCCAACAACAAACGCTGACTAGCCATGTTAATCCCCATAAGTTACGTCATTCATTTGCGACTCACATGCTCGAGTCGAGTGGTGATTTGCGTGCGGTACAGGAATTATTAGGGCATGCCAATATTAGCACCACCCAGATCTACACCAGTTTGGATTTTCAACATCTAGCCAAAGTGTATGATGCCGCTCATCCTCGTGCGAAAAAGAAAAGAGAAGACTGATGAAATTCTATCGACGATTACACCAGATCAAAGCCATGAGCTTCGATCTTGACGATACCTTATATGATAACTATCCGATCGTGCGCCGTGCCGAGGCTTGGATGCACATGCATTTACGCAGTCAATATCCGCACATTACCCATTTAGATAATAATGCTTGGTTACAATTAAAGCGCCATGTTCTGCATCAACAACCGCACTTGATACATGATGTCAGTGGCATCCGTATTGCTTGTTTAACCGCGTTATTTTTACGCCACGGTTATAGCGAACAAGACGCTGAGTCTGTCGCTAATACTATTTTCACCCAAGTGCTGGCAGTGCGCAGTGACTTTGTCGTGCCGGAAGATACCTTTGCCGTATTAGCTGAATTAGCGAGTAAGATCCCGTTAATTGCGGTGACTAATGGCAATGTCGATACCGATAAAATTGGTTTAACGCCATTTTTTACCGCGGTGATAAAACCCGGTAATGGCTTGAGAATGAAACCGTACCCTGATTTATTTTCATTAGCAGCAGAAACATTAGCGTTACCGCCACAACATATCTTACATGTCGGCGATCATCTTAAGTCCGATGTGGCTGGGGCGATCACCAATGGTTTTATGTCAGCGTGGTTTAATGACCAGCAACAATCGCTAATGACGAGTCCTAGAGCCAGTCATTTACCAGATATTGAAATAACGCACTTGGATGAATTAACAAGCCTGTTATAATCCCCCCATTCTACTGATTAAATATACAGTCTAAGGTGACTAAATTATGGATGTATCTCTCTTACTGGACGGCCTCAACGACAAACAGCGTGATGCTGTTGCGGCACCACAATCGAGTATGCTGATTTTAGCGGGTGCTGGTAGTGGTAAAACCAGAGTATTGGTACATCGCTTAGCTTGGTTAATGCAGGTGGAGCAGTGCTCACCTTATTCTTTATTAGCGGTGACCTTTACTAATAAAGCCGCCGCAGAAATGCGTGGCCGTGTTGATAAGTTATTAGAAGGCCGTCAGCAAGGCATGTGGATTGGCACTTTCCATGGTATCGCCCATCGGCTATTACGCGCCCACCATTTAGATGCAGGTTTACCGGCTGAATTCCAGATCATTGACAGTGATGATCAACTGCGATTATTAAAACGTTTGATCAAAGCCATGAACCTTGATGAGAAGCAGTGGCCGGCTAAACAAGCGATGTGGTATATCGGCGGTAAAAAAGACGAAGGTCTGCGCCCTGAACATTTACAAGCCTATGATCCGATTGAACGTAACTGGATCAAGATTTATCAAGCCTATCAAGAATCTTGTGATCGTGCCGGTTTAGTCGATTTCGGTGAGTTGTTATTACGATCGCACGAACTTTGGTTGCATAAACCCCACATTTTAGCCCATTACCAAGATCGGTTTTCTAACATTTTAGTGGACGAATTCCAAGATACCAATAACATTCAATATGCGTGGTTACGTATGTTGACCGGTGATCGCGGTAACTTGATGATCGTCGGTGATGATGATCAGTCTATTTACGGCTGGCGTGGCGCACAAGTGGCTAACATCCAACGTTTCCTCACTGATTTTGAAGGTTCAAAAACCATTAAGCTGGAACAGAATTACCGTTCGAGCAGTAATATTCTCAATGCTGCCAATGCACTTATTGTTAATAACAGTGAGCGTATGGGCAAAGAATTATGGACCGAAGATAAAGAAGGTGACCCGATCTCTTTGTATGCGGCATTCAATGAAGTCGATGAAGCACGTTTTGTTATTGGCCGCATTAAAGAGTGGCAAGATCAAGGTGGTTCACTCAGTGACTGTGCGATCTTATACCGCAGCAATGCCCAGTCTCGCGTACTCGAAGATGCGTTATTACAAGAACAACTTGCTTACCGTATCTATGGTGGTCATCGCTTCTTTGATCGTTTGGAAGTAAAAGACGCAATGGCGTACATGCGCCTGAAGAATAATCGCGATGATGATGCGGCATTTGAACGTATTGTCAATAAACCGACCCGTGGTATTGGTGAACGGGCCTTATCATTATTACGTGATGCTAGCCGTGAGCAAGGTTCAACCTTGTGGCAAGCGGCGATCTATCTACTCGATAACAATTTGATCGCAGGCCGGGCGGCGAGTTCGATCCGTAAGTTTGTCGAACTGATCACCGAGCTGGATAACGATGTTGCTGACTTAGCCTTGCATGAACAAATCGATCATGTGGTTTTATACTCAGGCCTAAAATCTATGTATCAGCTGGAAAAAGGCGAGAAAGCCCAATCACGTATCGATAACTTAGAGGAACTGGTTTCTGCTGCCCGCAGTTTTCAGATCCCCGATGACAGCGAAGAAATGACCGAGTTATCTGCATTCTTGGCCTTTGCGGTCTTAGAATCTGCTGAAGGACAAGCCGATGAGTTTGAAGATGCAGTGCAATTAATGACATTGCATTCGGCAAAAGGTCTAGAATTCCCCGTGGTATTCATGGTTGGTGTTGAAGAAGGCATGTTCCCAAGTCAGCAATCGACGGAAGAAGCGGGACGTATGGAAGAAGAGCGCCGTCTTTGTTATGTCGGTATTACCCGTGCCATGAAGAAACTCTATATTAGTTATGCAGAGTCGCGTCGTTTATACGGTAAAGAGATGAATCATCGACCATCACGCTTTATTCGTGAAATACCAGAACAGTACATTGAAGAGATCCGGTTAAAAACCCAAATTCGCCAACCAACCCAGTTTGGGCGTTTTAGTGCGGGTGCAGAAAAAATGTCATTTGAGTCGACTGGTTATCAATTAGGTCAGCGTGTACTGCATGCTAAATTTGGTGAAGGTATTGTGATGAACTATGAAGGCAGTGGTCCGCAATGTCGTATTCAAATTGAGTTTGATCAACTGGGCAGCAAATGGTTGGTAGTATCTTACGCTAGATTGCAGGCGCTATAGTCAGCTTCAACTTTTTATAGTATAGTTGCGCGATTTTTTAGGATAGTATCACCGCATATTGAACGCTAACTTGGATGTTAGCGCTGCCCATGCGGCTACAGGGAGTTATTTTGATATTACGATTTATCGTCGCGCTAATGTGCTTATTCAGTTCATTTGCTTATGCTGCTGTATTTAAATCAGAAAATACGGCGTTATTAAAGCAATGGTTAGTTGGCGTACATAGGTCGACTAATGATGTGATTCAAGGACGCGAAGTTAACATCGGCCTCCAAGTGCTGCCTATTTGGCAAGATCGTCTTGATGGTGAATGGTTATATGTTGAAGGTCGTATTATAGGCTCATCAAGAAAACCATTTCGTCAGCGTATTCTACAATTAGTCGCTACGCCGAATGGTTTAATTCGCTTATACAGTTATTCTATTCCGCGCGCATCTGATTTTTCTGGTGCTTATTATGCTCCGCAAGTATTGGCGAGTTTAACTCAATCTCAGTTAAGTATTAGTAATAACTGTGAATTACTCATTGAGCTAAAAGTGACGAATACATTTGTCGGTGAAACCGATACTGATTCTTGTATGATGAAGACTGGCATCCCATTTATGACGAGCTTTTTTGCGGTATCGGCAGTGAATATTTCATTCTTAGATGGTGGTTATGATCAGTTTGGTCAATTAGTATCGGGTCGATTTGATGTTCCCGTTACTTTTTTGAAAATTGAAAATTATGATTTGCATGCTAATAGCGAATAACATAAGCACCCGGTTGCAATTGCCCTCGGGTGCTATGATTAAACCTCTACTTGTCTACTGACGCGAGCGTCACTATGAAGATTTTAATTTTGCTCGTTGGTGACGATTGTTTTTAAAACCATCGATGCTAAACACCACTAATCCAGCCCAAATAAACCCAAACGTCAGCAGTGTTTCGGTATTGACGACTTCATCATAAAGCGTCACACCAAGAATAAAGATCAGTGTTGGACCTATGTATTGGAAGAAACCTAACGTGGATAAAGGTAAGCGTATAGCGGCATGATTAAAGCACAGTAGCGGTATGGTCGTGACAAAGGCGGCACTGAGTAACAGTAAATTTAGGTGCATACTGTTGGCACTCAGATCCGATGTCGCTGAGTCCGCGAAGATAAATAAATAAGTCGCGGCAACGGGCAACATGATAATCGTTTCAATCAACAAACCAACCAGCGCATTAAGATGTAACTTCTTGCGTAATAACCCATAGAAACCAAAAGTACAACTTAATACCAAGGCCACCCATGGCAGATACCCTAAGGTAATAACTTGAATTAAGATCCCGATCACCGCAAGTAAAATAGCGGCCCACTGTAACTTGCGCAGCCTTTCAGATAAAAATACCATGCCAAGTAACACGTTAATAATCGGGTTAATAAAATAACCTAAGCTGGCATCGAGTAAATGATCGTTATTTACCGCCCAAATGTAGGTTAACCAGTTAACACTGATTAGTAATGAGGTGCAGATTAGTAATAACACATTCTTCGGCACGGATAATACCGACTTTACCATCGGCCATAATCTAAATAGGCTCAGCAATACCGCAATTAAGATACAAGACCAGAGCGCGCGGTGGGCTAAGATTTCATAAGCTGGTACTTGGTGTAATTGTTTAAAGTAAAGCGGAGCCATGCCCCACATTACATAAGCAAGAATGGCGAATATCACCCCTTGCTTGGTATCATTGTTGGTTGTCATTGATTATGCCAGCGGTTTTTGTAGGAATAAATAGATCAGCTAGCATAACAATGATGGATAATCAGCGATAGTGATATTAATAATCTTTATTATTACTTAACCGACTAAATAAGTGCCGGTACCAAAAGCAATATGAACCCCTTCTTGATTGTGCAGTTCCATACGTGTTACTGCCACTTTATTACCGGAACGAATAATCTGTGCTGTGGCGGTAAATTCATCACCCCAACCTGGGCGTAAATAATCGACTCGTAAGTCTATCGTACCAAGCGATCTTAGGTTTTTATGGAAGTTAGCGGCAGTTTTTATTGTCATCTGTGGGATGGCAGCCGCGGCGACTAACATGCCGCCTGCAACATCAAGCAGGCTTGCGGTCACGCCACCATGCAGTATTTTTCGGATCGGATTACCAATCAATTTATCATCCATGTTGATACGTAATTCAATACTGTCTGTGGTGTAGCGGGTGATCCGCATGCCGAGCAGATCGTTAAATGGCATTTGGTTCATAAACATATCACTGATGAAATCTAACATTTGCTGTTCAGTGAGTTCTTGGTCAATTACATCTTGCTCGGTCATTGTTTGCATGCGTCCTGCCTAGGCTATCTGTGTTATCGAAAATCAATGTTCACACACTGTGAGTTACGTTAAGGTAGCTCACTTTCATTGAAAAAACACCTGAAATATTGCTTAGCTTGCATTTATTTATAGTGATTGCGGTGCTGGCACGAGAATTATCCCTTGATAACCGGTTAACGTGATTGTGCTGATCACGTCACTTAAGCTGCCATTGGCATTGAGTCGACGATAGCGTCCGGGCAGTTCGAGGGTGATGCTAGCTAGTTCACTGAATTGTTTGTTTTTACCCTTTAGGTCGGTGTAATAGAGTATTAAGCCCTGTTGATACTGTCGTGCAATCACGGCTTCTTGCGGTGCTGTGGTTTGCCATGGCAGCGTCAGGGCGGATTTACGGTACAGGTAAAACCAATGGCTTGGGGTGATGGGCAAGGTCTGCTTATTCAGCGTTATTTGGGTATCGGTACTTGATGCGATGGTGTTATTAGCGCTATCAACATATTCGATTGCCGGGTAATTTGCCGGGGCTGGAATCGGGTTACCTATATCCTGTTGCAACATGGCAGTGGGCTGATACGCGACGTTATTGGGAATGCCGGGTTGGAAGTAATTATCTACTCGGGTATTTTTACTGGAATAATAAAAACTCTGATTCCATTGCTGATAGAAATCTAACGGCGGATTATTCAATAGGTAGAAGATCGCGAGGTTAGTGGTTTGATCGTGCTGCCAGTTTGTCTGGCTATGACCTTGCCAGCGTACTTTCCCGCCTTTGCGCATATGTGCCATTAGTACGCTACGTTTACCCTGTGCGCTTAATAAGAAGTGCTCCCAACGCTGCAATAATCCGCGTTGTTGGGATAGACCGAGACTGGGGTGAATATAATCTTCTCGTACAAAAAAATTAAACCCAGCGACCAGCGGTTGTAAGTCGGGTTGGCTAAATAGGTTTAAATCCGAGATATTAGCGCCAATCCAAGCTTGTGAGTTGATGTGTTGTAAATGTTGATTAAAGGCACTCAGGCTCTGCCAATAGAAGCTGCCAGCTTGCCGGACGGGCAGTTGTAATTCGAGGATCTTGCCGCCTTGGGTGGTTGGAAATTGGGTGCGATTGGGGACGCGATACAGGGAGTCATTATAAGCCCCTTGATAGCCCCGTTGATGCCAATGCTGCTGGAGGTAATTACTTAACAAAGTGCGGTTATCAGCGGAGAATAAGTTGACATAACACAGCGCTGACATTTCATTCCACATCCGACCTAATGGGATCAAGCGTGCTTGATAAGGTAAGCGCGCACTCGCATGGCGGTTTAAGCGTTGTTGGTATTCACGATCATCAATATAGCCATCGTTATTGTTATCGTTAATGGGATCCCAGCCAGGGATCGTGACAAAGTGCTTATTTGATTTTTCACTCCATTGATACCAGCTTGGTAACCGTATTTTGGTCAGTGTTGCATCGGTGGCTAGATTATTAAATGTGATCTTCAAGACAAAAAAACGGGCATGTTTAATGTTGAGGTGGCCACCTAACTGCGCGCTGAGTGGCGCTGCAATAGCCACGCGAGGCCAGCTTGTTGGCAGTGACCAGCGGCTGGTTAGTATTGTTGATAACGGCTGTTTTAATAGTGGTTTCCAGCCATATTCAAGCGTGTTGGTGCTGATATCTTGTGTTGCATGCGTGATGATCATGTTGGCATGTTCTAATTGCTCACCACTCAATTCAATATCCAGCCCGGTTAATTTTTCGGATGAGAATAGATATAAGCTTTGATTGTTTTTTAACGCTAATCCTTGCTGCATCGGCATGCGAATGCGTGTTATCTGACCTTGCTGAGAGAGTGTTGAAGCTTGCTGGACCGCAACAAATTCGGGCATGCCGTAGAGTGGGGTATGCGCGCCGTGCTGGTTATTGGGTATTTCAAATTGGGTGTCATCCTGAAAGTGGAGAAACAATGATTCATAGTCTTGCTGTTTTTCTGTCATCCAGTGCCGTAACTGTTGTTCTTTCTTGCCCATCTGCCAATCGAGTTTTTGACTATACATATAACCTAACTGGATGATTTTGTTTGCTTTATATTGACGATAATGTCCGCCGATACTGATATCGGCATGGCTGTCTTCCCATTGTGATACGGCAGTGGCAGAATTAAATTGTTGTTGTAAATGAGGTGCCGTCGCGGCTTGCTGGTTACCGGTGAGCACCCACGCCGTACCCGCGGAAGGGTATATCTGGCTGACAGCGTTGGATGTTGATACGAGCACCATCATTAGGACTGCACAGCTGCCGAAAATAGCGCTATACATAGATTAGATGTCTTACACCGTTGACGTACTTTGAGTGTCGTGATGGATTGAGTGGGCAGCGGCTAACTAACTCACTGAGCAGGCGTTCGTATTGATCTTGGCATTTTAATTCCAGTAACACATAATCGCCCATTCTTCGTGAGCGAGTGGTATTCGGCTTACTCCAATAACGTTGATCGTATACTTCCATATTACTGTCCAGTGTGGCGCGTATTCGGCCACAAAAACTGATCAAGTACTGACGCTTATAGCGACCGAGTAAGATTGGATAAGTTTGGCTGTCCCATTCTGACAGTGCTTGCAGTGATAATTGTGATTGGCAGTGCTTGATATGCTCTGACCAGGTGATATTGGGATCATCAAAATTGAGCTGTAAAGGATAAATAACCTTATAACCTTTACCGCTTCGACGTTGTTTAAATTCAAGCTGTGCTTTACCGGCGTTAGTAATGCCGTGATACCAACGAATACGCATCTTGTTACGGTTGCTGATACCAGTGAGGTTTTCGGCAAAGCAAGCCATTTGGTAACTATCAAAATACACGCTATTCACATATTGGTCTGGGTGATGCTGGCGAAATCCCATTGATGATAATCTTAACCAGGACAGCATGTGTTCTAGACGATTAAGCGGGATCGGTATTTTAACTTCAAAGCGATAGTCTTGGGTCATTTTGGTTTGTCCGAGCGCATGGAGCTAGTATAAAGTTTCTTCACGTTTAACTTTTTAGCTATTTGTGGTTGGCCATCTAAAGACAGCGCATTATTTTTCTGGAGCATGCTAATGTCACTGCAGTTAGTACAGCTAAAATTAGATGCTTGTAGGCTAGCACCGCCAAAGAAGGGTTTTTTCATATAAGCCATAAACAAGTAATGTTTAATATCGACAGCGGTGATATCGTCGACGATAACCTGTGAGCCATCCTTGGCGACAATGCCAAATGCCGCGCTATTGACTTGGATGTTCGCGGCATCGACATAACTGTGTTCACCTGCTGAAATGGCTTTATCACGGATCTGACTAAACTGGCTATTACGTACTGTGATGTGAGAACCACTGATATCGATTGCATCACCACCGGATCTTACGCCGACCGTATTGAATTGACTGTCAGTGATCTTACCCTTACAAAAGTCACAATCAAAACCATCAGAATAAGCATTTTCGATGATTAATTTAGTCAAATTAAATCGACTATTAATCATGTTCAAGGCATCTTCAGAGCGATTATCACGTAGCGTTATATCACTGCCATTAAGGTCGACATCGTACATGTACAGCGCCCCTCTTGGTTGCCAGTTACCTTGTTTGGGGCTGGCACTGGCGGCCATCTCTAAATGTTGGATGGTGGATTTACTGCCCGAGCCGAATACCGCAATACCTTGCCAGTTTTTTTTACTACTTGCGGTGAGTGTGACTGGATATTGAGTACCGCCTTCAATATCCAGCTGGCCAAAAATAAGCATTCCGGCGGACTTGCTAAAACGTAAATGGGTATTTTCCGGCAGGTAGACACGGGTATCGGCAGGGGTGATCAGATAATCATTTATTTGCCAATGACCGGGTTTAAAATACCAACCATCTTGTTGCACTTCAATAAAGTGGTATTTAGCCAGTACGTCTGACTCCTGGTGCATCGGCAGTGGCCGTGGCAAGAAACTGGTGGCGGACTCGCCTAACTGAAAGCGAAAGGTTTGGAGCTTGCCATTACCCTGACGGCTGAGTAACTTAATGGTGTAAGCATCACGATGAGCAATAATCAAACTGTCGTCGGTTTGGTTACTCGGTAGGGTAAAGGGTAACTCAGGGGCATCAGTTAAACTAATTTCACTGCCCCATTTGTCACTGACAATCAAATCGATGATAGATATAGGTGCTTGATTGTTATTGCGCAGTTGCAGCTGTTTTTGGTTGTTGTGATAGCGGAATTGGCTCGCGATATCCCAGGGTAATTCAGCACTAAAGGTATCAACATGGCGGTGCCACTCTGCTGGCATGGTTGGCAGTGTACGACAGCCTTCAGCTAAACATTGGGCATGAGTAATTAAACTATCAAAATTATAACCTTGCAGTAATGGTGAACCATGCTGCATTTTTTTGATTACTTGCTGCTGTAAAATGTCTAATTGTTCAGGTAATTTGTTGTTAACAAGGGTAATAAGGTGATTGAGCGCTTTATCGTATTGGTCTTTTACTTTGTCATCGTCAAGCATGGCTTGGATCAACGGGAATTGGGCACTGACGGGTTGCAGTAAAATTTTATCTGGTACCGGCGATAATGCTTCATCACTTTGGATCGGTTCAAGTTTGGCGGTATGTGGGTTGTAATAAAAACGTAAGTTGTTCCAACTAAACGCATGCCAGGCAGACCAGAGATCAACGGTCGCTAGATATTGGCCTAGTTTACGACTGTCAAACACATCGGATGCCTTGCGGCGTTGATTGAGAAAATCACTGAGTAAGGTTAACGCGATCTTACGCTGCTGATTTAAGCTCGGATCACTGATAGCCGCATTTTGTTGGAATACTTTGGGACGAAATACTTTGTGTAATTGACCATTATCCTCATTCAGTGTGGCTTGCTCTAATTTTAGGATGAGTCCCTCGGTACGGTTATTATTGGCCAGCAACTCTTTGGCAAATACTTCTTCTAATAACATTAACCCCCAAGGCGTGCCATTAACGGTCAAGTTCACCGGAATGTGTAACGGAGAGATAATATCAAACCCGGCGATGTCTAAGGTGTTACTAAACAATAATGGCGCGTGATTACCCCGCACATTGGGGCTAAGCAGGGCAAATCGTTTTACTTTTAATATGCTGTTTTTACCTTTTAACTCGACCCGTAATGACCAACGCTGTGGTCCCGCGACATGGTCTAATAAATCGCCTTGTAGACGTACCTTGGCGCTATATTTGTTTTTTAAGTAACTGACACTGGCTTTGACCTCAGCGCGTTGGTCGGGGATCTGACCTTCTTGTAATGCTTGTTTTCGATCGGCAACCAAGCGCATCCAATCTTGATATTTAATATCTAACTGTAAGTTAGGGATATTATTATCGGCATTGAGGTATTTTAGTGGCGCATCAAGCAGGGCGTTTAATAGTTGTTTATTCTTGGTGTTGCTATCGGTACTGTGTGCAACAAAACCATGTTGGATTAAGGCGTTTTTGACGGTTTGTGGTGCTGGGATGATAAAGAGTAGTATTAATAATATCCCGCCAATCGTATACCAGCGCTCGCGCTTAGCAAACCGCGACCGGTTTTCGGATAGGATCATTGTTACACCCCAGCAATGTTATGTTGCTCGAGTAATGATAACGATACGCCTGGATAGCGTAGCTTTAACGCTTCAAATAAGTTATCTAAATGCTCACTGTTGGCAAACGAAATAAAGAAGGTGGCTTCCACCAGTTGTTGCTCATGATCGTAGCGCCGCAGATCACTGCGGGTGGTATGCTGGGTAAATATCCGTTGCAGTTCACTGATACTGACTTCATTCTCACCGTCATGCTGGTGGCGCAGTGATAAGAAAATACCTTTTTCACCATGATGCTCTGTTTTCGAGTGTTTGATAAAACTCACTAATATTAGGGTGGTAATACAAGCTGAGATGGCCGCCATGGTTTGTCCTGCGCCAAGGGCAACCGCGATACCAATATTTAGAAATAAATACAGCAGCTCTTCCGGCTCTTTAATTGGCGTACGAAAACGCACGATTGATAACGCCCCGACTAGCCCGAGTGCGAGTGCCAGTGACGCTTTTACAATGGAGATAATCAGAATAACGGTCAGCATCAGCAGCGGAAACAGGCGGGAGAAATCCTGGCGGTTACAAAACGAAGATGCAAAATAGCGGAAGTGCGCGCCAATTACGCAAGACAGCATGAAACCTATGACTAAGTTAAGTAATAATGGGGCGAGCATGACACTAGCAAAAGGGAAGAACATGTCCTGAACTTCATTCGGTAAAAATGCCGCTATAGCTGGATTAATTGGCTCCACAATCGACTCTCCTTGTATGTGGGGGACGTATAAATGTAATTAATTTTTATACTGTTACGATCCAGTGTAGGCAATATTTACTAGATTGATGGCAGGGCGAATATTATTTGCGTAAATTTTGTTGCGGTTAGAGTTTGTTTACTGCCTCGATATTCTGTTAAAATTGCCGATTGCGTTATATACAGCATTACCGCTATTTAGAGCATAGTCTTAAACGACTACTCAAACTGAGATCGAATCATCATGACTGCATCCGTTTCTACCCTACCATCTGCTCAAGAAGTGCTTGAGAGTGTCTTTGGTTATCAACAATTCCGCATGGGTCAGGAAGACGTGATCGCGCATGCAGTTGCTGGTCTCGATAGTCTCGTTATCATGCCGACTGGTGGTGGTAAATCATTATGTTATCAAGTACCCGCCTTGGTACTCGGTGGCTTGACGATAGTGCTAAGCCCGTTAATTTCGTTAATGAAAGATCAGGTTGATGCCTTACGTGCAAGTGGTGTTGCTGCCGCGTATATGAATTCCAGTTTGGCGCGCCAAGAGTCAGCGCAAATTTATACTGATTTACAGAATAATCGCTTACAAGTTTTATATTTGTCGCCTGAACGTTTGATGGTAGGCGATTTTTTACAATATCTGCAGCAGTTTCCGATCAGTTTATTTGCCATTGATGAAGCCCACTGTATTTCTTCTTGGGGTCATGATTTTAGACCCGAATACAATGAGCTTGGTAAGTTAAAACAGCTATTTCCGCATGTGCCGATGATGGCTCTGACGGCGACAGCAGATGATGCCACCCGAGCTGATATTCTTAATCAATTACAAATGCATGAGCCGAAAGTGAGTATGTCGAGTTTCGATAGACCGAATATTCGTTATTCACTGGTGGAAAAATTTAAAGCGTTAGATCAGCTAAAACGTTACGTGAAACAGCAAGATGGTGTCAGCGGTATCGTTTACTGCACCAGCCGTAAACGGGTTGAAGAAGTCGCTGAAGGCTTAGCTCGCGCTGGTTTTGATGCCAAACCTTATCATGCCGGTTTATCACAACAAGAACGCCAAGATACTCAAGAAACCTTTATCCGTGATGAACTCGATATCGTGGTGGCAACCGTCGCCTTTGGTATGGGCATTAATAAACCCAATGTGCGTTTTGTGGTGCACTATGATCTGCCGAAAAACATTGAATCCTACTATCAAGAAACCGGTCGCGCTGGGCGTGATGGTTTGCCTGCGGAAGCGTTATTGATGTTTGATCCGGCCGATATTATGCGCGTGCGTTATATGGTCGAGCAAACTGAAAACGAACAGCAACAGCGTGTGGAAATGCATAAGCTCAATACCATGGTGGCATTTGCTGAAGCACAAACGTGTCGCCGTCAGGTATTACTCAACTATTTCGGTGAGTTTAATGATCGGTCTTGTGGTAACTGTGATATTTGTTTAGATCCGCCGAAGCGTTATGACGGTGCGAAAGATGCACAAATGGCATTGTCGTGCGTTTATCGTGTTGGTCAGGCATTTGGTATGGCGTATGTTGTTGATGTATTAAGAGGTTCGCAAAATCAACGGGTGAAAGAGCGTGGGCACGACAAGTTATCGACGTTTGGTATTGGTAAACATAAATCGCAAGAGCATTGGCTAAGTGTGTTACGCCAACTCGTGCATAGTGGGTTATTGTTACAAAATATTACCCGTAGTTCGGTATTACAATTAACAGAAGCTGCACGTCCGGTATTACGTGGTGAGCAAGCGCTAGAATTAGCTGAACCGCGATTACAGCCGATCACCAATGTCGATAAAGCGCCAAAACGCAGTAGTCGAATTGCTAACTTTAATTATGATCGCAAACTCTTTGCTGCGCTGCGTAAGTTACGTAAAGACATTGCTGACAGTGAAAATATTCCGCCGTATGTGGTGTTTAATGACGCGTCATTAGCGGAAATGGCGGAGATAAAACCGCAAAATGATGCGGAAATGTTGGATATAAACGGTGTCGGTCATGTGAAGTTAGAACGCTTCGGCCGTCAATTTCTGACTAAAATAGCCGCTTACGATTAGTCGTATTTTATGATTAACCGTACTTTACGATTAATCGCATAGATGAATAATAGCGAAGGATAACAACATGAACTGGACACTGGCAACGCAGCAAGCGACTGACAATATTTTGATGTTAGAACATGACGCATTGAATTTTGAGAATTTTACCACGCTGGCACCGACATTGGTTGCCCTATTAGCAGCGCGTGTGTGTGAAAAAAATTGGGGTGCTGATCGTCACGCTTGGGTATTAGAATACCAAGATATTAATTTATTATTTGAATTTGAAGACTACACCTGCAGTGCATGGTTGGCGGTTGCCCGTGAAGAAGATCAGGGCATTCTCGTGGAAATAGCAGAAAAACTGGCACGCAGTTAGTTTTTCCTCTGCCATTAAAAATATTCTTCTTCGTTAAACCATAATTCCGCTTTTAACAGTGTCGAGAAACTCTCGATGGTGATCGGGTTGATTGCGGCAATGCCTGCCGTAATGGCATGTAACCATTTAGGTTCTGCAATTAACGCTATTTTATGCCAGTATTGCCAATACTTTATCCCTATTATCGCATCATCGACCAAAGCATGCAGTTCGAATCCGGCAAAGTCATCGGCGAATATCACGCAAACATTCACTTGGGGATGCTGTTTTCGTATATCGCTAAGCACGGGTTCTAATACAGTTTCATAATCACTGTGGGTAATGGTCTGTGATAGGTTAATAAACAGGTTGGCTTCAGATAGATTGACGATAGTGATCATGGACATCTCCGGGTGGCTGAATGTCCTTAATTTTTGCACTCATATTCATTAAGGCATTGATTAGGGGGTGCAAGCGGCTAACATTCATGACTATGCACTAATTATAGTCGCTTTTGCTGATAATTATTAATGTGTAGCGATTAGCCCAAGGTCGTTATCGGCTTTTCACAATAAACATTCTGATGATCACAGTTGCAATAACACAGGTGAGGGCAATGACACTGATTGAGGCTATGCCGACAGTATCAGAAAAAAGATCGCTTAAAAGTTTAGTCCAAATTTCCATCGTGTTAATCCTCTATCAGTCATTAATCAGTATTATGTGAGTAAGTATATTAGTTACTTATTTATGGGTAATGATAGCAAGTTAAAAAACCAATAAACTGATCCAGATCAGTGAATGGTTTTGTTACGGTTATGTTATTTTTAAACTGTGATAGCGATGAGTTTTTGCATTCTTATCTGGCTTGGGTATAATGCCCGTCCGCCACTTTCACTTGAAAAAAGGCGGATACAATTTAGATGGGTTCCCTCAAGCCAGTGTAAAGCCTTATAGGTCAAGGCTTGTTAATTCTTATTACTGTCTTTCTTCTCTATTCACATACGTGTCAATCCTGATTACCGCCGCCAATCTGCCGCCAATACTCTGTAAAAGTAACGCCAAAAATACCACACAACTAAATGACTTTTAGACTGATTGTTATGACTAGTTTGATGGGGTAATAGAACCTGATTATCTGGCGTTAGAAGTCACAACTGCATCGCTTGGTCTGTCGCATTTTTATCCATATAAATAATTTATCGAGTTCACGGTTTTAGGTCTAAACCACCTAATCCTATCCAAACGACACCGTAATAGGTGCTATATGACACTGTATGATGTAATATAATGTCTATAATAAAGATGAAAGAATTTAATTAATCGATTAAAAGCACCGCTATTTAATCGATTTGAGTAAGGGTATTAAATGGCTAACGTAACAGATGTTGCAGAGTTTATAATTGGGTTGGCTAATCGTGATGACGATGACATTATAACCAATTTAAAGCTGCAAAAAATAACATATTACGCACAAGGTTTTTATTTGGCTTTGTTTGATAAACCTTTGTTTGATGATGAAATTCAAGCTTGGGCACATGGTCCTGTTATTCCTGATTTGTATCATAAGTACAAAATCAATGGGAAAAATCATATCGTGTCTGACGCCATGTTTGATGCTGAAAAGTGTTTAGCGGAGCAAGAGCGCGAGCACTTAAATGATGTATATGATATTTTCGGCCAATTCAGTGCTTGGAAATTAAGAAATATGACACATGAAGAAGCGCCATGGATTGACAATGAAAAGTCGGCAAATATTATTACTAAGACTGAGTTAAAGCGTTATTTTGACACTCGAGTTGATTAGCGATGTCAAGGATAAAACCGCCTAAGGTTAATCGTAAAAATAAGGGCATTACAGCCCGAATCGAAACAGTAAATTACGATGAAAAGCCTCCTGTTTTCTCCTTGGAAAGATTACAAAATAGTAAATATTGCCTACAAAAATTAGACCAGGAGGGGAAAAGTGCATTTGCTGATGCTATTTTTCGCCGTAAAGATATAACGTGGCGTGAAATAAACAGAAGTGGTCGCCATAAATTGGGCTCTGAGAAAATGCCCATTGCATCAATCAAGGCAGCAAAGCCAAGTTTCATCACGCCTGATATGAGCGATTATTTAGTATTTAGATATCATGGCAAGAGACCTATGGTTGGGTATCGTAAAAATGACGTATTTTATGTTTTATGGTTTGACCATGATTTTACGTTATACGACCACAGTTAATTTATTCCTGCCAACGGATTTAACCTAACCGCATCCTCTAAATGGTCAGGTGCAAAATGTGAATACTTCATGGTATCCACAATTGAAGCGTGGCCTAAAATACGTTGCAGTACCAAAAAAATGCCCCCGTTTATCATAACGTGACTCGCAAACGTATGGCGTAAAACATGTGTCATTTGACCTGCGGGTAATTTTATCTTGGCGTTCTTAATGGCAGTTCTAAAAGTCGAATCGTTACAGCTTTTCGGGAATAACTTCCCCGTTCGCTTGGGCATTGTATTTGATAGTGCTGGTGATATTGGTACCGAGCGAGGCTTGTTACCTTTGGTACTAACGAACGTAACAATATTTTTTACCACATGTTCACTGCGAAGATTGGCTGCTTCACCCCAACGACAACCCGTGCTTAAGCATATCTTTGTAATAATTAGCGCATCTTTGTTATGCGAATTTTCTAACGTTTCGAGTAGACTAGTCATTTGCTCAGGCTGCAAAAATCCCATTTCAGACTGCTTATGTTTTAGCATTCTGACTCCTTCAATTGGATTACCTTTTGTCCACTCGCCTAATCTAGTTAACTCATTAAATAATGCTCTAACATAAGTCTGCTCATTGTTAACGGTTTTAGGGCTCACCTTTTCAAGGCGTAATTTTCGGTAAGCAGCAAACATGGTCTTATCAAATTTATTAGCAAGTGGGTTACCCATGACCTTTGATAACTATTGCCGTGTTGTTTGGGCTGCTGGTGACGGCAGGCATAAAAAAGCATTAAAAACGATTAACGAAGAAGTGGCGGAATATGGCAGTACGGGGCGGGTAAAACAACGGGTTATTTTGGTAAATTACTGCGGCTCTCGCGCGCTTACGGTATCCACACAATAAACGTATTTCAACGAGGTCAGGAAGTCAGTAAGACCATTATAGATAACTGCGAATTCGCTTGTATCATGATGCAAAAAATGCCCAAACCAGCCAAATACCTTGATGAACTTACAGGTATTCCCGTTAAAGGAATAATCGAGTTACGAAAGTTTGATTACATTCTGCAACAAGGCCGAGATTATACGAAAGGTAAAATCAGATGGTAAAAAGTCCCGCTGCAATGCGGGATTTTTCATCTTGAAAAGTAAAAACACATACCCATCAATACTTTCCATCACTCAGCCATTAACTCAACAAGTATTTAAACTGCATTATTCCATTTTAATGAGATCCGTCCCGCGTTGTTGAACTACTAAGTACACCAGCCCCTTGTGTATGATAAAAATATATTTAAAATTAGGTAGATACAATATCTGTAAAACCATGGAATAGAGATTAAAATAATAGGTGCAATTGCATTCTCAGAGATGACGTATTTTCAATCTAGATAAACTTATTTGGTTGATGAGGTACATGAATACGCCCTTTAATAAGGTGTTAAGCATTGAAACAAGGAATATTGATGGTTTTAAGAAAAAATAAAATCCACAGTCATATTGATTCAATGGCTGATGAAATTCTGGGATACATCAAAGAAAAAGAGCAATTCTTTGATGATCGTTGGGTTCCTGCAAAAGACATTCGGAATGATCTGGAGTTGAATTTTGTTTCTGTTCCCAAGAACAATATTCAATATGGTAAAAAGGGTTGGCTGTTTGCAATATTGGCTAGGATGCTTGAAGACAATAGTCTTGTTGAGTTTAATAAAGTAAACGGTAGCTCATTTTATCGGAGTGTTAGTTAATGCCTAATAAGGCAATAAATAAGGCAAAGTACTGTTTAGCTTTTGTTACTACGCTCGAAAATTATAGCCAATTACCATAATAGGAGTATTAATGAGCAATAAAGTCGAAATATTTAATCGCTATACGGATGTAACAGCGTTAATAGACATCCTTTCGAAAAAGCGCATGGTTTTGTTAAACCCCAATAGTTGGGATGATAATAATGATGTTTATTTTATGGCATCATATAAAGAAAAAAAGAAGTTAAATACTTTGTTGGCTCTTTGTTTCACGACTAAGTATGAAACATATCATCATTGGAGTGTATTCGCTCCCAGCAGTTCAGGCGTTTGTATTAGATACAAAAAGAGTGAACTGAAGCAGTGTTTAAATGCCGTAGACGGTGTTAAGTTCAAACCTGTAATCTACAAGGAAATTAAGGCGCTACAGGATAGTAAACTGGCTCTGTCGGATGTTCCTTTTCTTAAGCGCTACCCTTATAAAGACGAAGAAGAATATAGGGCAATTTATGAATCCGATAGCACTCACGTTATAAAGGAAATTCCTTTTGATATATCGATTATTGACCGCATAGTTTTGAGTCCTTGGTTGCCTGACCCTCTTGTCGAAACCGTCAAAAAAATAATTAAAGATATTGATGGTTGCGAAAACCTCCAAGTCTTCAAGACAACCTTATTATCAAATACCGTTTGGAAAAATACGTTAGAAAAATTGATATAACAAAAGCCTCAAGGTGTAGTGGTTCATTGACATTGGTCTCCAACTAGGAGGCTTTTCAGAGCTTCAATATGTGACCTCTTAGCATGTACCAAATTAGCTATACCACGTCACTAAGTTACTTAAGGAGTCTTGGCATGGATCTCAAAGAGTTTATCTCTGAAACATTAGTATCGATTGTTGAAGGTGTAAAAGACGCTCAAGATAGAACACAAGAATTAGACTGTTTCGTAAACCCTGGTGGTTTGATGAGAAACGTTCAAAATGTGGCTGATAATCAGGTTTGGGATAATAGAACCAATAACTTTGCTCAGCAAGTGACATTTGATATTGCCGTTACAGCTGAGGATTCATCTAAGGGCGGAGCGAAGGTAAAAGTTTTATCTGGTATTTTGGGTGGTGATATCGGAGGGGAAAAAGGTAATAAAAACTCCGTTGCAAGTCGAGTACAGTTCACAGTCCCTGTTCTGTTACCTTCCCACGATGTTGATGATCCTAATGCTAGATCTAAACCCCAACGCAAACATAGATAAAGATCATAACTTAACAAGGCCTTAAAGTCAGATTCGTAACAGTGGGCTTGGTTTTCTTCACATTTTAGCCAACTATTACTTATCGCTTTAGGCTGCGTTAAATATTCGGGGGAGTTTGATGGTCAATAATAGATTAAGTAAAAATCAAATTATAGAAATTCAGGGCATTTTGGATTTAGCCAAAGATGACTTAGATTTCTTGATTAAAAATATAGAGTATCAACTAAATGAATTTGGTGTTTTGCCTATTGATGAAGATAGCTCTATTAACCTAAACTTAGATTTCTCAACTAATTCCAAAGAGTTGAGAGACCTTCTCAAAGAAATATCTGAGATTTCAAATAAACTAACTAAATTGATTAAAAGACACGATAGTAAAGTTGATATCAATATTGAATTAGGAACTGATAATTTCGATTTAGAACCGATAAAAGTTGAAAGTAACGGCATTAAGTATTATCAGTCAATTAGTGTTAGTGAATTTTTAGCTGAATTAGACCTTAAAGCAATATCAAAATCTGAATATCACAGTACTTTTGTTAAAGCTAAGTCACAAAGTATTGTAAAAAAAATTCACCATGCATGGTCTTTTTCATGTCCAGAGAGAGCTAAACAACCAATTAAAAAATCCACTAATGACGATTTTATTAATTTAGTGAGTGTAGTTACTGGCTGGGATATTGAATTAGCCAGAAAGAATGTTTCAAATGCATTTAAACATAATAAGGAAAGTTGTAACTAAATTAGTTACGTTTCCTTCCTTATAATATTAAAAACAAAAGTTTAATATTTCACTGTCAACTAAGTGAGGTGTTAAATGTTAATCCAATTAATTCAGAATTTATCTAAAGTATCTACTATAAGATTACTGCTGATTTTCCTAATATTAGTACTTCTAACAGTAAATAGACTAATGTGATAACATTTAAAAAAACGTTAAATGGTCTGGCGAAAAGTGCGAATATTTCATGATATCGACAATTGATGCATGAGGACTGTTCGACCGTATGATAAATTTTTGATGTAGTTACAAAAAAGTATCTGAGAAAGTTGTCGATGGTTTTTCTGATGGATATCGTGCAGAGTTCGGCTACCAAAAAACAGTGTTTTTCCTAGATTTCTTGTTATTCATTTTTCAACACAGCTAAATGATGACAAAGCTTAGCAGATAAAGTAACGGAGAGTTTAAGTGGTAGATTTCTTTGGAAATGGATTATGTGTACATTGCCACTTGGCAAGAAATGAGCTTATGAGCTTTGCCTTATTTAATAAGCAGACGGAAGGAATTTGGAAGTCGAAAGATGATAACCTGCAAGATGAATTAAATGAAATATTAGAAAAATATCCGGAAAAAAGTCATGAAGATATTACGGACAGTTACTCTTGGGATCTTCATCTTAATCAATATAAATATCCAAGCCTTCATAGGGAATCTTTGATAATTACCATATTCAATTTTTTTGAACATCAATTAAATTCACTATGTAAAATATTGTATGAAAGCATTGGTAGTAGCTTGAAAATTAAAGATATTAATGGTCAAGGTGTTGAGAGGGCATTGTTGTTTCTAACTAAGGTTGCTAAGATTGATTTTTCGGCTTTTGGTTCTGAGATGCCAGTTATTAAAGGCGTGAACTTAGTTCGAAACGTTATTGTCCATAACGGGGGACAACTCCCTGATGATTCTAATTCAAAAGTAAATAAGTTTGTAACGAACTCCGAATACTTGTTTGGAATTGAAGGGCGTTATATCAACATAGGTTCGGATTTCATTGAGTTCTTCATTGATGTGTTACTTGGTTTTTTTGAGAGACTAGGTCATGAAGTGGAGAAACACATACAAATACATGACACCTAACAAAGTGGTTACCTTGTTTTCGTCGTCTTTATTATTACAATTGTTATTCTAGTTAGTAACACCAAGCACTCAGTTTGAGTGCTTTTTTATGTCTGAAATATAATTACATTGAATTCAAGGTCAGCTTTTGTATAATGCCCGTCCGCCTCCTTTCACTTGAAAAGGGCGGATACAATTTGCATGGGTTCCCTCACCCCATGAATTTAACTAAAAAGGTTTATTATGCGTGAATTAACTGCAATGCAGACGCGTCAAGCGTTGATCTGTCTCTCTTGTTTTCATATTTTAGTGATCACAGCGAGCAACTATCTAGTCCAACTGCCAATTAATATATTTGGTTTCCACACCACGTGGGGAGCATTTACTTTTCCGTTTATCTTTTTAGCGACCGATCTTACTATTCGTGTATTTGGTGCTGGCATGGCGAAACGCATTATTGCGCAAGTGATGTTACCGGCCTTGCTGATCTCGTATGCGTTATCTGTGGTGTTCTTTGAAGGTAGTTATCAGGGATTCGCTGGTTTAAGCGAGTTTAATAGTTTTGTTGGCCGCATCGCGCTGGCAAGCTTTTTGGCTTATTTATTCGGGCAGGCGCTTGATATTGTTGTTTTTAATCGTTTAAGACAATTAAAAACATGGTGGCTTGCACCAGTATCATCAACGGTATTTGGTAATCTAATCGATACTATTATTTTCTTCGCTGTGGCATTTTATCAAAGTACCGATCCGTTTATGGCGGCTAACTGGGTTGAAATTGCGACGGTTGATTATGGCTTTAAACTGCTGATTAGTTTGATAATATTCTTACCTCTTTATGGTGTGTTATTAACCAAACTGGCACGTGTTATTACATTCGAAGCGAATATAACAGCAAACTCTCCGCTGCAAAATTGAGTTAATACAACTTAGTTTTTCTCGAAGGCGAAAGGCGCTAAACTAATTCACCGACAAGTGAAAAGTTTAGCGCCTTTTTGTTTTATTACAGTAATGTATTAGTAGTTTAAGGTATAATCGCCAGGTTTGAAGTTTTACGCTTTTATTTTACACGCAATTGAGGTGCCGAATGGCAACAGCCGTGGGTTTATATGATGATATTCGTCCTTTTAATGATGACGAGATAGCAAGTGTTGTTGAACGCTTAGTTAACGATAACGAATTTATTACTGCGATCGCGCATTTCCAGTTTCCGCGTTTGATCAAGCATTTTAGCTGGGTAATATTCCCAATGATCCGCATGCTTCTGCGCGGTAAATGTCGCAACATCACCAGCGTGAGTGAAATTCAGCACGAAGTGATCGCTTATATGGAAAAAATGATTGCGAACACCACCACTCAGGTTACCTTTAATGGTACCGAGAAGTTGGATAAAGATAAGAATTATTTATTCATTTCCAATCACCGTGATATTGCCATGGATCCGGCATTTTTAAACTGGGCATTGCATCACCATGGTTTTGATACCGTACGTATTGCGATTGGTGATAATTTATTGAAAAAGCAATTTGTATCAGACTTGATGCGCTTAAATAAAAGTTTCATCGTCAAACGTTCCGCCAAGGGTGTACGTGAAATGATGGCCGCATTTAAGTCATTATCTGGTTATATTGCGCATTCAATACAAACGGAGCAACAGTCGATTTGGATTGCCCAAAAAGAAGGCCGTGCTAAAGATGGCAATGACCAAACTGATCCCGCGATTTTAAAAATGATGTATATGAATGGTAAGGGCCAGAAAATTAGCTTTCCAGAATATATGAAATCATTAAACATTGTGCCAGTGACTATCTCTTATGAATACGATCCAAACGATGTGGCGAAAGCCAATGAACTTTGTCAATTAGCAACAACTGGTGAGTATAATAAAGCTGAATTTGAAGACATAGATAGTATTGTGCAAGGTATTAATGGTTTTAAAGGTCACGTAAATATTACTTTTGGTGACGTCATTGCCGATGATATTGCTGATGCGAATGAATTAGCTGAACGTATCGATAAAACGATAGATAAGAATTATTACCTGCATGCGACTAATTTATTAGCCGCCGAGCAATTACATGCAACTGCGGCATATAAACAAGCGGCAAGTAGCGTGTCTGCAGAGCAACGGGCTAAATTTGCAGCACACTTGCAAGCTATACCGGCCACGTTACATGCCACTGTACTCGCTGGTTACGCTAAGTCAGTCGAAAAACAGTTAGGCAAATAATCATAATCAGAGATAGCCTCAGGTTATCTCTGATTAAAATGTTTTTCGTATCCCCAAATTAAATCCTAATGCATTAACTTCAGTGGTGATAGCAATATCGGTAAACTGATAGTCTAAGCCAAATCCCCAGGCCACCGCAGTATTACTATCTTCAAATGTTATATTTTTATTATCCGCAAAAAATTTACCCATAAAAACAATTCTTTTGCTAATAACGCTTGCAAACGTTAATGAGAATGATTACTATTAACTTGTTCTTCAGGAAGTCAGTATTTATTTCGGTAGGACAAGACATTGCTCACATTGCTTCCGGGTTAATTTTAATCCATTACTCCTTGCAGGGTAAACCGAATTTTTTCGGGCCGGTAGATCAAACTTCTTATCCCTCGATAAAAGTGAAGTTTGATTGATACCGGCTTTTTATTTTCTGCTGCTTTATAATTCCAACGCTTCTGTATTAACGCGCTATTCTCGATTATCCGCATCGCTTTACGCCGTCAGGTATTCTGTGTTTCAGTCATTGAACATGATATTTAATGAGGCTTTTTTATTTTTGTGATTAACTGCAATTATTTTAGCTTTATATAAATAAACACTTGCAAACGCAAATGAGAATCGTTATTGTTAACTTGTTCTTCAGGAAGTTAGTATTTATTTCGGTAGGACAAGACATTGCTCACATTGCTTCCGGGTTAATTTTAATCCATTACTCCTTGCAGGGTAAACCGAATTTTTTCGGGCCGGTAGATCAAACTTCTTATCCCTCGATAACAGAGAAGTTTGATCAATACCGGCTTTTTATTTTCTGCAACAAATCATTCTTTATTAACTCAAATCAAACATTTCGATACTTACCTAGTGTATTATTTTTAATCATCATGGCTTCTTTTTACACATAAATACCGTGGTGTAAGATTCTTTTCCACATATTATAAAATCGTTAGATAACTTTGGATCTTACTTATTACTATCGTAAGCAACTGTTAACTAATGTATTTTTGTCATTGCCTTCAAGATCTTTACAGCGTGTCTATTTTTTTGATCGTCATTGTTAACAGAGTTATCCACAGTTAGATCAAGATCTATGATCGAGTGGTTAAGATCTGATCTCAAGATATATTTTTATCATCAACATAGCGTGAATTCGCGGCTTGTGGCATGCTTAGTCTATTCATCATTTATTTCATTGAGTTTAATTTTTATGTCTACGATCCCTAGCAATCCCCTTGTGCTTGTCGATGGCTCTTCGTATCTGTTTCGTGCTTATCATTCACCGCCGCATTTAACCAATGCTGAAGGTATGGCTACGGGCGCTGTGTATGGTGTCGTTAACATGTTAAAGAGCTTATTAACCCAGTTTGACCCTAGCCATATTGCGGTTATCTTTGATGCCAAAGGTCCTACATTCCGAAATGAAATGTACCCAGAATATAAAGCTAATCGTCCACCGATGCCAGATGATCTCCGTTGTCAGATCGAACCTGTGCATAAAGCTGTTAAAGCGCTGGGTTTACCGTTGATCTGTATTTCGGGTGTTGAAGCCGATGACGTGATCGGTACGATCGCGAAACAAGCAAGCGCAGAAGGTCGTGCTGTATTGATCAGTACTGGCGATAAAGATATGGCGCAGTTGGTTGATGAGAATGTCACGCTGATCAACACCATGACGGATACGGTATTGGATCCACAGGGTGTTAAAGACAAATTTGGTGTACCACCTGAGTTGATCATTGATCTGCTCGGGCTCATGGGTGATGCGTCGGATAATATTCCTGGCGTACCTGGTGTAGGGGCGAAGACGGCGTTAGGCCTATTACAGGGGTTAGGTAGTATTAAAGATATCTACAATAACTTAGACGCGATTGCCCCTTTAGGTTTCCGTGGCTCGAAAACCCTGGCTAAAAAGATGATCGAACATAAAGACAGTGCAGAAATTTCTTATGCATTAGCGACGATCAAACTCGATGTTGAAACCGGTGTAACTCTTGATGATCTGGCAATTTCAGAAACAGATACCGATGCATTGGCTGAGTTATACCAGCAGATGGGCTTTAAACGTTGGTTAGCGGCGTTATTAGGTGGTGCTGATGCAACTAAACATGTGTATGCGGGTAAAGCAGCAAAATCGAATTCAGCGGCAAGTGAGTCTGACAGTAATGACGTTGTAGCCCCTTGTACAATTGATCGCAGTAATTATGAAACGATTTTAACCCAAGCAGATTTTGATCGCTGGTTAGAGAAGTTACAAAAAGCCGAGCTGTTTGCGTTCGATACTGAAACCACGAGTCTTAATTATATACAAGCTGAGTTAGTGGGTCTGTCATTTGCCGTTGCAGAAGGCGAAGCCGCTTATTTACCGGTTGCCCATGACTACATTGACGCACCTGAACAATTAGATCGAGACCATGTATTAGCGTCATTAAAAACATTGCTTGAAGACAGTAATGCTAAAAAAGTTGGCCAAAATTTAAAATACGACAAATCAGTGTTAGCAAACTACGGCATTAACTTAGCGGGTATTGCGTATGACACCATGATTGAATCGTACGTTTATAACAGTATTGCCACGCGCCATGATATGGACAGCTTAGCGGATAAATACTTAGGTCATAAAACCATTAGTTTTGAAGAGATCGCCGGTAAAGGTAAAAAACAATTAACCTTTAACCAGATTGAATTAGAGCAAGCGTCGGCGTATGCAGCAGAAGATGCCGATGTTACCTTGCGATTACACAATGTGCTGTGGCCAAAGATTGAAGCTGAACCCTCACTGGTGGCGTTATTTAACGAGGTTGAATTACCGTTAGTGAGTATTTTATCGTCGGTTGAACGCCAAGGTGTATTGATTGATAAATCAAAACTTGATGCGCAAAGTGTTGAACTCGGAGCGCGTATGTTGGAGCTGGAAGCTAAAGCACACGAAATTGCCGAGCAACCATTTAACCTGAGTTCGCCAAAACAACTGCAAGAAATTCTATTTGTGAAAATGGAATTGCCGGTGATTAAGAAAACGCCAAAAGGTGCAGCGTCGACAGCAGAAGACGTATTACAAGAACTGGCACTAAATTATCCATTACCAAAAATAATTTTAGAGTACCGCAGTTTAAGTAAACTAAAATCAACCTATACCGATAAACTACCAACCTTGATTGAAGAAAAAACCGGGCGGGTACATACCTCTTATCATCAAGCGGTTACTGCGACAGGTCGTTTATCATCAAGCGATCCAAATCTACAGAACATTCCTGTTCGTGCGGGTGAAGGTCGACGTATTCGTCAGGCATTTATTCCTGAAACAGGTTATAAATATGTCGCTGTGGATTACAGCCAAATTGAATTACGTATTATGGCGCATTTATCACAAGATAAAGGGCTGCTAACGGCGTTCTCGGAAGGTAAAGATATTCACCGCGCAACAGCAGCGGAAGTATTCTCTGTTGAGCTTGATGACGTCACCAGTGATCAACGTCGTAGTGCCAAAGCGATTAACTTCGGGCTTATTTATGGTATGAGTGCATTCGGCTTAGGTCGTCAGTTAAACATCCCACAGAAAGAAGCCAAGAAATACATGACACGCTATTTTGAACGTTACCCAGGTGTATTAACTTACATGGACGAAACGCGTAAAGTAGCTAAAGATAAGGGTTATGTTGAAACGTTATCGGGTCGTCGTTTATATCTACCAGAAATTAATGCCCGTAATAAAATGAGTCAAATGGCGGCAGAGCGCGCTGCGATCAACGCACCAATGCAAGGTACAGCCTCTGATATTATCAAAAAAGCGATGATTAATGTTGCCGGTTGGATGGAGACTGTAGAAACAAATTCTATTCGTATGCTTATGCAGGTGCACGATGAATTAGTCTTCGAAATTAAAGAAGAACATGTTGAAGCTTATGTTGTGAAGATCAAAGAACTGATGGCGGCGGCAATGTCGTTAGATGTACCACTGCTTGCTGAAGCGGGTGTGGGTGATAACTGGGATGAAGCGCATTAATGTCTAATGAAGCGCTAAAGCAGCGCTAATCGACTTCAATGATTATCTTAAGCATGAAACTAAAACCAGTCTTAGGGCTGGTTTTGTTGTTTTTATACATAAAATAACGCTCCAAGTGCGCCCTGTCACAAAAAATGTAACTAAATAACGTATTTTACTTTCGGTGGAAATAAGTTTGCCGTATATTAGCGGGGTAGGGTATGGAGGTTCGAAATTATATTTCAAACCTTTTGTTTCAAATTGAATTTATTATTCATCGCCACGTCACTTTTTGACGAGGCGTTTTTTTTGCCTAAAATTCAGTGTTAGAATTAGTCTTCGTCAACGACGTCAAACGCTTCATCGTCGTCACTGGCAATATTAATTGCAGGTTCTAAAGCATACCATTCGCATAGTTTGTTTTTCAGTACATCGATGCCGGTATTTTTCAATGATGAGAAGGGTGCTACTGTTACATCGCCACCAAATTCTTTTACCGCTTCTTTTACTTCTCTAACGGTTTTACTGCGCACGCCTTGTTTTAACTTATCTGCTTTGGTTAATAGCGCCATCACCGGGATATCAGAGTCGACCGCCCACAAAATTAATTGTTTATCTAAATCTTTTAATGGGTGACGAATATCCATTAATACCACGATGCCTTTTAATGACTGGCGTTTTTGTAGGTATTCACCTAAGGCTTTCTGCCATTTTTTCTTTACTTCAAAAGGTACTTTAGCAAAACCGTAACCCGGTAAATCGATGAGGCGTTTACCCTCTTCGATTTCAAATACGTTGATAAGTTGCGTACGGCCAGGCGTTTTACTGGTTCTCGCTAAGCTTTTTTGGCGTGTCAGCGTGTTCAATGCACTTGATTTGCCTGCATTAGATCGCCCTGCGAAAGCAATTTCAATGCCCGAATCATCTGTTAGGTGACTAATGTCTGGCGCACTAATCCTAAATGCAGCGTTTTCGAAGTGTATCTTTTTGTTATCCAATCTAATATCTCTCATTGAAATTGTGTTAAATGATTACTTTTTTTTGAAAATGTGTAAAATAGTCAAATAGAATAATAATAAGTGTAACATGTCACGCCGTGACATGGGATCGGAAGCTGAAAATAACAAGTGGAATGCTATGAAAAGTCTTGTCTTATCTTTTGCAATGTTAATCGGATTAATGGGTACCGCTCAAGCTGCAGGGGATGTAGCTGCGGGTGAAGCCATTTCCGCTACATGTGCTGCGTGTCATGGTGCTGATGGTAATAGTCCAGCCAGTATCTATCCTAAGTTAGCGGGGCAAAATGCGTCGTACCTTGTTAAGCAGTTGAAAGATTTTCAACTGGCGATGCAAACTGGTGGAGAAAAGGGTCGTAATGATCCAACCATGATGGGTATGTCGGCAATGTTAACTGAACAAAACATCCAGGATCTTGCGGCGTTTTACGCGTCTAAAACCATGAAACCTGAAGAAACACCTGAAGATGTGGTTGCTGCTGGTGAACTATTATACCGTGGTGGCGATATCGAACGTGGCATTACGGCTTGTGCCGCATGTCATGGCCCTCGTGGTAATGGTAGTGAAACGGCTAAGTTCCCGAAAATCTCTAGCCAACATGCCGATTATATTAAAGCGCAACTAGAAAAGTTTAGTAGCCAAGAACGTGCAAATGACCTAAACGGCATGATGCATGATATCGCATATAAAATGAAACCAGCAGATATGGAAATTATTTCTAAATATCTAGGTGGTCTTCACTAATCATTTTTGTTTAGTGAATTCATTTTAATATCGTCAAAAACTCAGCTTCGGCTGAGTTTTTTATTTTCATCTTATCTAAATTATCTTTTTTCTTCCTTGCTTTTTTGGTAGTCTGCGCTCACTTAAAGAATTGCCTACTTATGTCCTTAATAAAGATCGGTAAATTGACTATCTTTAAATAAGGCGAAATACGATACCCGCTAATCAACAAAATTGTAAACAAGCTATTGTTAACCTTGTTGTTAGACAGATTTAAAACAGAGAATACTATGACTCGTAAAAGAAAAGAACGTTCAGGCGGCCCGTTGGCTATTGCTAAATCAGATCGCAAAAAGCGTGAAACGAATACCCAAGCGTTAGATGCGCGTAAGCACAAACGTTTAAAAAAGCGTAAAGGTTTAGCGGCAGGTAATAAAATCGCTGAAGCTGAAAAAGGCAAAAAAAGCACAGGTGGCCAACGTAAATCAGGTGATCCACGTATCGGCAGTAAAGCACCGATTCAATTGCTAACGACACCGACACAAGTTGCACAACCTGCGATGATTAAAGTGAAACAGCCGAAAGCTGACATTAAGCCTGTTGTACCAGTATTAACGTTTGAGCAAGAGCTAGACAAACTAGAAAATGATGCACGCTTAAGTGGTCTATTACTACGTTTAGATAACAATGAAGTGTTAAACAGTGATGACCAAGATTATGTCGATCAAGGTGTGGAACGTCATGAATTCTTACTTGAAGAACTTGGCTATGCTGATGACGAAGAGTTTGAAGAAGATTACGACGAAGATGAGTGGGATGAAGCGATGATGGCTGAACTTGATGCTAAATCACTGCAAACTAATCATGAAAAATTATCGGAAGATGAGTTGTATGAACGTTTCTTAGCAACAGAAAAAAAGTTGAAAAATAACGACAACGAGGGCTAATAATGCAAGTAAGTTGGATGATTTTAATCGGCATTGGATGCCTGATCATTCTGGCATTATCAATGTATGCAGGACGTTTATTGTATCGTGTAAAAGCGAAACAAGTGCAGCAGCTTAATCAACAAAACGAAGCCATTGCTGCACGTAAAGTCCGTATCACTGAAAGTGTACAGATCATTGCCAAAGCAATGGGACGTGAAGAATGTGACCTATCTGAAGGCGCGATTCGTATTAGTAAGTTACTAGCGGCTATTCCTGCGGCAGAACCGGTGGACTGGGCTCTGCAATATCCTGACTTACATGCGTTTTATGACAAAATAAAACACATGCCGATCATGGATGCTCGCAGTGAACTGTCAAAAAAAGCGCGTATGCAATTTGATTTAGATCGTTTTCGTTTCGAAGGTGAATATGCAGAGCGTGTGCAACAAGACGTAGCCCGCTTAACTACGTTTGAATGTTAATTAATACTGATTTAATCGTTAGTATTATGATGTAAGACAAGCGGCATGATGTTTATTTTCGGCATACTGTCGTGAGTTGTCTTAGGGGATGAATATGCTAAATCAAAAATTAGTCTGGGATCAGGCTATGATCGAAAAATATAATTACAGTGGTCCAAGATATACATCTTATCCAACCGCGTTGGAGTTTGATGAAACTTTTGGTTATCAAGACTTTCGCTTTGCTTGCGACGAGACGCCAGATAAGCCGTTGTCATTGTATGTGCATATTCCTTTCTGCCATAAGCTTTGTTATTACTGTGGTTGTAACAAGGTTATTACTCGCCATCGACATAAAGCCGATCAGTACCTTGATGTACTCGAGGCCGAGATCAAGCAACAAGCACCATTCTTCAAAAACCGTAATGTATCGCAATTACATTGGGGTGGTGGTACGCCAACATTTTTAACGCAGCCACAAATTCAACGTTTGATTGATGTGTTACGTGACAGTTTTAATTTTGATGATGATGCTGAAATTTCGATTGAAGTTGACCCGCGTGAAATTGAACTGAGTACTATCGATTTATTAGCCGAAGTTGGCTTTAATCGTTTGAGTCTTGGTGTGCAAGATTTTGATAAAAAAGTGCAAATTGCAGTAAACCGTGAGCAGGATGAAGAATTTATCTTTGCGATCATCAAACGTGCACACGAACTCGGCTTTAAATCGACCAATATTGATTTAATTTATGGCTTGCCACATCAAACCAAAGCAACCTTTCATAAAACCTTAGAACGTGTGCTTGATTTAGATCCGGCCCGTTTAACTGTGTTTAATTATGCGCATTTACCAAGCTTGTTTGCTGGTCAGCGTAAAATGAAAGAAGAAGATATGCCATCAGCTTCTGATCGCTTAGCAATTTTAGAAGATTCGATTGCATTTTTAACTGACAACGGTTATCAATTTATCGGTATGGATCATTTTGCAAAACCAGATGATGAGTTAGCGGTTGCACAGCGCAACGGCATATTACACCGTAATTTCCAAGGTTATACCACCCAAGGTGAAAGTGACTTATTGGGTTTAGGTGTATCATCAATTAGCCAAATTGGTAATGCCTATTCGCAAAACCAAAAAGAGCTGAAAAAATATTATAAGCAAGTGGACGAACTTGGTCATGCGCAATGGCGTGGCGTTGGTTTGAATGAAGATGACTCTATTCGTCGTGCTGTGATCAAGCAATTGATGTGTAATTTTGAGCTGGATATGGACAAAATTGCAGAGACGTTCAACCTTGATTTTGCCACTTACTTTGCTGAAGACATGGCATTATTACAAACCTTCATTAACGATGAATTGGTTATTATTGAAGGTAATATGCTACAAGTAGCCCCGAAAGGTAAACTACTGATCCGCAATATTTGCATGTGTTTCGATGTGTATTTACGTCAACGTGCACGTCAGCAACAGTTTTCCCGTGTGATCTAATTTTGTCGTTCGACATGCGTTAATATTAAGGCACCTGAGGGTGCCTTTTTAATGTCTGGGGGGTTATGATTATTGTCGTTTTAAGGAAAATAGTACTCTCGACTTTCTGACTATTAAGTTAATATTAGCGACTTGATTTCATAGAAGATTAATATACATACCTTGGTATGTATGTAATATTGTTCTTCGATAACATTATCTTATTTTATATAACGATTAATGATATAAATGATCACAAAAATGGAAGTACGCCTATGAAAGCGATAGTCATTGATATTGATGATACGGTATTAGATTTTGGTTCTCGGTTGCGCGAGTTTGTTAATCATCAATATGATAAACAAGTGACTGGTAAACCATTGGCATGGGATTTATGCGAATGGTTGGGTATTAAAGAAGGTCAAGACGTTACAATATTAAAAGAGTTTGCATCAAGCTGGCAATTTGGCGCATTGGACGCGTTGCCTGGAGCGTCTCGAATCCTGACAAAATTAACGCAAGAAGGTTATGATATCTTCTGCATTACCGCGTGTAGTCGTGACCCGCAAGTGGAAGCATTGCGTCGTGCTAATATGTATCATTGCTTTGGAAATATATTTCAGGAAATTTTCTTTGTTGAATTTGGTGAGTCAAAAGCGACTTACTTAAATAAAATTAAAGAAACGCACGAGATCCATGCTTTTGTGGATGATAAATATGCCAATTTAGTGGACGCGGAAAATGCCGGTATTGAGCACTGTATTATGATAAAACAACCGCATAATAAAGTGTTTAGAGATAAAATTACTTGTGCGCACGATTGGTATGAAATTTCTTATATCATTCAAACATGGCATGAAAAAACATGGTCGGTACAATAAGCTAAACTTAGTATTAGCGATGAAGCTCTCAGATATGCTATGTATTTGAGTTTTTCAATTTGTAGTTTTAATTAGTACTTATGACTTTCAGGTGAAAGTGGTACTATCTATTTAATAGGTAACTTAAATTGTGTGGGATATGAGCAATCATGCAGCAACGACATACTGATATTATTAATCTTGTAAATGAAAAGGGACGTGCTTCTGTTGGCGAAATGTCGACTAAGCTGGGTGTTTCAGAGGTTACGATCCGTCATGATCTGAACAAGTTAGAAAAAGAAGGGTTCATCCGTCGTGTTCATGGTGGTGCTACACCACATAATACCGATAACGTGTCTCATCGTATTACGGTAAATTATGAGCACAAGCGTAAAATGGCAATGTGTGCAGCAAGCCTTGTTGAACATGGTGAAACCATAATGATTGAAGGCGGTAGTGCGAATGCATTACTGGCAAAAGAATTAGGTAAACGTAGTGATGTTACTATTATTACACCAAGTAGTTACATTGCCCATTTAATGAAAGAAACCGATGTGAAGATCATCGTGTTAGGTGGTCTTTACCAACATGAAAGTGAAAGCATGGTCGGTACCTTGACGCGTCTTTGTATCAAACATACTCACTTTACCAAAGCCTTCTTAGGCATCGATGGTCTGCATCCAAATACTGGCTTTACCAGTCGTAATATGATGCGTGCTGATGTTGGTGTGGCTATTTTAGAGAAAGGTGCACAAAATATTGTTATCACTGACTCTTCTAAATTTGGTCAAGTTCACAATACGCCATTATATCAATTCGAGCAGGTTGATATGGTCATTACTGACGAAGATGCGTCGTTAGAATATGTACATCTATTAGAAAAACATAACATTAAAGTCGTAAAATAATTTTCCTCTACGGCTGATTTAAACTATGTTTTATCAATGCCAGCCAGAATTGTTATAATATAACAATTCTGGCTGGCATCCGTCACGACTGTTATGTTATATTATAACACCTGTTTTACTGACCTCGTGTTTATACCATGTCTTTACTTTTATTTCTGAGCATTGCGACGCTCTTCCTTGGCCCTTATTTATGTAAATTTGTCGGCTCTAAATCTGATCGTTTTGCTTTCTTTGATAGTTTTATCTTTGTTTCCATTGGCGGGTTGGTGTTATTCCATATCTTGCCTGAGTTACTGGAAACTGGGGGTATTGCCGTTCTTGGGCTCATGTTAGTCGGCTTATTCGGCCCTGGTATGGTGGAAAAAGTATTCCATAAAGTCGCCAAACAAACCCATTCTGTCACCTTGATATTAGGCGTGTTCGGTCTCGTCTTACACGCGCTCACCGATGGTGGTGCGCTGGCTATTGAAGATGATCAAACGGCTTATTTATTAGCAATCGGAGTGGTACTGCATCGTTTTCCCGTTGGCCTTACCGTATGGTGGCTGTTACGTCCGCATTATGGCAGAGCCTTACCGCTAGCGGTATTAACGGCGATGTCAGTGGCCACTGTTGCTGGTACTTGGCTAGGTGGAGAACTGATTGCACATGATAGTGGTAACTGGTTGATCTGGTTCCAAGCGTTAGTGATGGGTTCGATTTTACATGTGGTATTTCACCAGCCGTATAAACAAGATCACGGGAAAGAAACGCAACGTGATAAATTTGCCGCTGGTACCGGGAGTTTAATTGGCGCTGCTTGTTTGCTGGCTGTGTTACTGCCACATTGGCTAGGTTATGCGCCACATGATCACGACTCGGAAGACGTGATAGTTGTATCACAAACGACGATATCACAAATGGCGGTTTCATCTGAGTTACACGTTGATGACCATGCAGGACATGATGACCATTTGGGACACGATGACCATGTGGAACACGATGACCATGTGGAACACGATGACCATGTGGAACACGATGACCATGTGGAACACGATGACCATGCAGGACAGGATAACCATGTAGGACATGATGACCACGCAGGACATGATGACCATGTGGGACATGATGACCACGCAGGACATGATGACCATGTGGGACATGATAACCATGTAGGACATGATGACCACGCAGGACATGATGACCATGTGGGACATGATGACCATGCAGGACATGATGACCATGCGGGACACGATGACCATGAGGGACACGATGACCATGCGGGACATGATGACCTTGCAGGACAAGCACACGGTAGTGAAACGGCAGAGACCTTACTACGCTTCGTGAGTTTGTCGTTGCATGCTGCACCGGCGTTATTAGTTGCTTACATCCTGACGTGGCTGATTAACTTTGTGAAACCAGCGTTCAACATGGTTGGTCAATTACGCAGTACAAGTTCAGTGGCTGGAGCATTGAAAGGGACCTTGATCGGGTTACCCCTACCGATTTGCATACCCGATGCCTCGGGTATGTATAAACAATTGATTAAAGCGGGTTGTGGTTCTGCATTAGCCGTTTCATTCTTGGTGGCATCACCTGTGCTTGGGTTTGATGCATTACTTATTTCACTGCCGTTATTAGGCGTTGAATGGGTTGGTATTCGTTTAGTGATGGCGATTATTTTAGCCGTGACGCTGGGGTTATTGATTGGGGTATTGTTTAAGAAACATGATTTAAACACCGATACGAGTGCCACACCAGAACAGCTAAAACAATCAACATCGCGCTTGAAGCATGCCTTTGAACACGGTTTTGCCCATTTAATTGATCACACCGCGCCTTGGGTGTTGTTTGGATTAATTGCCGCGGCCACATTTACCCCGACAATTGGTTGGCAGTTCTTACAGCAAGAACCTTGGTTGCAAGTGGTGCTCGCTATTATGATTGCATTACCCTTCCATTTCTGTGCCACGGGTATTACCCCAGTATTAGCGATTATGCTAATTGCAGGTGTATCACCCGGTGCAGTTGTGGCCTTCAGTCTCGTTGGACCAACACTTAACCTCGATTTGTATCGCTTCATTAAAGATAATCAAGGTAAGCACATCGCAGTCGCGGTGGTGATGGCTATTGTGACTGTCGCCTTGTTATTAGGTCTGGGGATTATGTATTGGGTACCTGAATTGCCTAAGCCTTGGTTAACGTTAGCACCGCATTGGCAAGATGATTGGTGGCGTTATGTCAGTTTAGTAATTGTGACGGTGTTATTTGCGATTAGTATTTTACGTCGTGGTGCACGTAGCTTTATGCTGGAATTAGTACCGCATAGTTTTAGAAGTGCCAAACCACATCACCATCATCACTAGATTGTAATATCAATCTTGTTTCTACGAGCATTACGTCGATTATTCAAACGACGCTCGTAACGGGAACAGTGATTTGATTGACGTTGCCGCCGTTCATGGCGGTGACGTTGCTCCATGATAAACTCACCTGCTATTTCTATCGTGTCGATGACATTGATTTCTTGATTTACAGCGTCTTGCTTTGCGTCCATGCTTGGCCTACTTGTTATGCGATAGAAATAGCGACTTGTTAACGCTCGATTTTACGTCTTAACTTCAAGCTTACGGTTTTTATATTTGCAAGGTTAAATCAGTTCTGGTTTACTAAGATTAGTATAATTAAGTGTAAATTTAGTACCAATTATTGGTAAATTTTGTATGGCGGATAAGGATATTTGTATGCAAAAGCATAAAAGGTTATGTAATGCCAAAAAAAGTTAGCGATGTATTAACCCAAGATGAACTCAATTTATTACAGGAAGTGATTGATAGTCAAGATGATGATGAGCATCACGATGTGTTTATATCGCATATATCTAAGCAGATGCTGAGCCGATTGACTGACTCTGACGATATTGTACTGGTGACATCGAATCAAAAGGAAGAGTTTCGTTTTCCGTTATATCTGGTAAGTGATGGTTTTCATGGTGAGCTAAAAGAGTTAGGACCACCGGATATTATTGATCATAACGGCAGTGAAGGACGTTACTGGCGGTTAGCTGATCCGCGAGGGGTAAAAATATTCGACCCTCAAGGTGAAACATTACTTGGTGCGGTGATGAATATCTCAACGTCGGGTTTGTTTATGTTGTGCAGTGCGCAACAATTTTCGTCTATCGACTTTAATTTAAAGGATGGCGATAACCTGCGCTTTTATTTAAAGATCCCGCAGCGTGGTTTTCATTTGGTTGAAGCGAGAGTGGTGCGGATTGAAAATGAACATAATCATGGCAAAGGGCTGGCGCTAAATTTTGATATTAACAATGAACTTGAGTTGATATTGCATGATTATATTATTGAACGCCATGATTCATCGAATGAATCAGACTAGTAGCTAATTGCAGTCAATTAACTGCGATAAGAATGATTAGTAGCCCTCATCATCAGTGCATGCTCACGCTGTAAAATCGAGAGATGATGACGGGGCTAATTAACGCTATCTATTAAGGTTATTTATTAACGATATAATTAATTGATATCGAGTTCTTTTAACTTACGGGTGAGGGTATTTCGGCCCCAGCCTAGCAGTTTAGCTGCATCTTGTTTATGACCCTGGGTATACTCCAATGCGGTCTGTAACATGATACGCTCAAAATCTGGCATTGCCTCCGCAAGAATGTCGCTGTGTCCTGACGCGAGTTGCTGTGCTGTCCAGGTTTTTAATTGGCTGCGCCAATCGCCATCTTTAGTACTGCCTGGACTGTTGAGTTTAGTCGGTTGTTCATCAGTAATTTCATGTGGTAAGTCAGCAATAAACACTTCTTGGCCGCTTGCCATCACGGTTAACCAGCGGCAAATATTTTCGAGTTGGCGGACGTTACCGGACCAGTGGTGATTGGCTAAGTAAGTTTCTGCTTCTTTACTGAGTATTTTGGTTTCGACACCGAGTTCTTTACCCGCACTGATCAAAAAGTGATTGGCCAATTTAGGAATATCTTCACGACGTTCATTCAGTGACGGAATATGGATACGAATGACATTCAAACGATGAAATAAATCTTCACGAAAACTACCATCCGCCACTTTCTGTTCTAAATTTTGGTGCGTGGCGGCAATGATACGTACATCGACACTCACTGGCGAATGACCACCGACACGGTAAAATTGACCATCCGACAATACCCGTAGCAGTCGGGTTTGAATATCAATCGGCATATCACCGATCTCATCTAAAAATAGTGTACCACCATTGGCTTGTTCAAAACGGCCATTACGCATACCAGCGGCACCGGTAAATGCGCCTTTTTCATGGCCAAATAGTTCTGATTCAATTAAGTCTTTTGGGATAGCTGCCATGTTTAAAGCAATGAATTCGTTGTTTACGCGTGGGCTGTGTTTGTGTAACGCTTGTGCGACAAGCTCTTTACCCGTACCAGATTCACCATTAATTAACACACTGATTGATGAACGTGATAACCGACCAATAGCACGGAATACTTCCTGCATGGCCGGTGCTTCACCAATGATTTCAGGCACTGGTTCCACTTTATTATTTTTTCGGCGATTTTTGCTTTGCTCTTTGGCGTGGGTCACGGCGCGGGTGGCTAAGGAAACTGCTTCATCAATATCAAATGGTTTTGGCAGGTACTCAAATGCACCAGCCTGGTAAGCGCTCACCGCACTGTCGAGATCGGAGTGCGCAGTCATGATGATGATCGGCAGGTCTGGATGAATGGCGTGCACTTTAGCCATTAACTCTAATCCACTCATCTTGGGCATGCGAATATCAGAAATAATAATATCTGGTTGTTCGAATTCGAGTTTGTTTAATAAGGCATGCGCATCACTGAATGCAGACGTTTCAAACTGTTGTGATTTTAATGCTTTGTCGAGAACCCAGCGGATTGAACTATCGTCGTCGACAATCCAAATAGTTGCTGTTGTCATAGTCTAATCCTTTATTTTCTTAGTGGCAGATAAATGGCAAATTCGGTATGCCCTGGCCAGCTATGGCACTCAATTTTACCTTTGTGTTGTTTAATCAGGTTTTGAGCGATAGAAAGACCAAGTCCGGTGCCACCTTCACGTGCAGTGACCATCGGGTAGAACAGGGTATCTTTAATGTGTTCAGGAATACCAGGCCCGTTATCGATGATTTTTATTTCAGCACATAAGCGATATTTCTGTCCCTGAATATTCACTTGATGTGCTGTTCGAGTAATGATTTTTATCACGCCATGACCTTTCAGTATTTGAATGGCATTGCTAATGATATTCAGTAGTGCTTGTTGTAATAAGTCTGGCTCCATCTCAAAATCAGGGATAGATGGATCGTAATCGCGTTCGATAATAATACCAGTGGGTAAATCAAACTCGACTAATTGTTTTACTTTTTCAATCACGGAGTGAATATTTAAAATAGTTTGCTGACCGGGCTTTTGTGGCCCTAATAAACGGTCAACAAGGGTCCGTAATCGATCGGCTTGCTCGATGATAATGCTGGTATATTCTTTTAATTCAGCGGTAGGTAATTCTTTTTCTAATAATTGTGCGGCCCCCCGTAATCCCCCTAATGGGTTTTTAATTTCATGGGCCAAACCGCGTACTAATTCTTGTGCTGCTTGTTGTTGTACGTGCTGATAAAGTTCTTGGCTGATTTTCTTCTGTAAGTCGATTTGTCTGGCTTCAATTAAAATACAGGTTTCTGGACCAAAGTTAGTCAAGGTAGCTGATATTTCAACTAACAACTGGCGATCATCAATGACTAAAGATACCTCATTGTCGGTAAAGCCTTGCCCGGTTTTTATCGTGCTTGCCAGTAACGAAAGGTCTAAGGTCGTGTGTTCAATAATGTCGGTTATCTTAACATCCAGTATTCGACTAGCACTGGAGCCTAGCAGTTGTTCACCTGCAGGATTGATATATTTAATATGCAGTTCATGATCGAGTACAAACACCGAAGAGACGAGGTTATTCAGTAATGATTGCTGGGGTTCTGGGATCATTATCATGGCACTTCCTTATTAGGATCAATATCCCGTAACCGAACGCACCAATTTGGTGCTAACTCTAAAATATTACTGCACAGCGTGATGAAATTAAAGCAGTAATGAGTTAGTTGGCCTTAAAACGATGCAAATAAACAGTAATTAACTCTGATGATGCAATTACCTTGCCTAAATTGTTAATTATTTGTAGCTGTAGTGTATGTGTCCCTGTGGGTACCTGACTGACCTTAAATTGGTTGTCTATTTGTTCGCTATGGATCACGCCATCAATTAATAAGCGAATATTTAAACCGTAGGTGAGTGTGGCACTGAGTGTTGCAGATACGGTTATCTCGCCGCTATTGCTGCGTAAGGTTTGCTGATCGATAGGGCTGTTAATACTAACGCCAATCGGTATTAAAGGCATGTCAGTATTACTTGCATTTGCAGCACTTGCTTCTGGTATTCTTGATTGGATCAGTGATGCTATAGACGGCGGTGTGAGTTTCACATCAATTTTTGTGGCAGATTCAGGTTTGCTTTCGTCATCAGAAAAATGGGTGATACCTTGTTCATCAGTCCATTGATAAATGGCGGCGACACTGGCGTGGCTTGTGAGTAGTAATATTAATAACATAACGTGTTTCATCGCGACATCCTGTCTGTTTTTTCTTGATTTGTATGGTTATTCTCACCTAGTTACAGGAAATTAACAAATAAAAAACCCGCTAAATAGCGGGTTTTTTTAGATTAATTTGTATTAATAACAAATTATACGCTGTAATACATTTCAAACTCAATTGGGTGAGTCGTCATGTTCAGTCTTTCAACTTCTTGTTCTTTTATTGCAATGTAAGCATCGATAGTATCGTCAGCCATTACATCGCCAGCCGTTAAGAAATCACGGTCAGTATCGAGTGCTGATAGTGCTTCTTCTAGTGAAGAGGCAACCTGTGGAATTTCTGCTGCTTCTTCTGCTGGTAGGTTGTATAAATCTTTATCCATTGCATCACCAGGGTGGATGCGGTTTTTAATACCGTCAATACCCGCCATTAACATTGCAGAGAATGCTAAATATGGATTTGCTGCTGGATCTGGGAAACGTACTTCAATACGTGTCGCTTTTGGCGATGGTACGATTGGGATACGAATTGATGCTGAACGGTTACGCGCTGAATAAGCTAGCATTACTGGTGCTTCAAAACCTGGAACTAAACGTTTGTACGAGTTAGTTGTTGGGTTAGCAAATGCGTTAATTGCTTTTGCGTGCTTGATGATACCACCAATGTAATAAAGTGCAGTTTCAGATAGACCGCCATACAGATCACCAGAAAAAATGTTTTCGCCATTTTTCTGTAGTGATTGGTGACAATGCATACCTGAACCGTTATCGCCTACCAGTGGCTTAGGCATAAACGTTGCTGTTTTGCCGTAAGCGTGTGCCACATTATGGATCACGTATTTGGTAATTTGAACTTCATCCGCTTTTTCAACGATTGAGTTGTATAGTGCTGCGATCTCGTTTTGACCCGCTGTTGCTACTTCATGGTGATGTGCTTCAACTGTTAAGCCCATTTCTTCCATTATTAGGCACATTGCGCTACGGATGTCTTGTGCAGAGTCAACTGGTGATACTGGGAAGTAACCCCCTTTAACGCTTGGACGGTGACCCATGTTGCCGCCTTCGTACTCTTTATCAGAGTTCCAAGAAGCTTCTTCAGCGTCAATTTTGTACATACTACCTGACATGTCAGTTTTATACTTAACATCATCAAATAGGAAAAATTCTGGTTCCGGACCGAAGAATACATCATCAGCGATACCGGTTGAGCGTAAATATGCAAGTGCACGTTTTGCTACTGAACGTGGGTCACGGCTATAACCTTGCATTGTTGCAGGTTCTAGTACGTCACAACGAAGATTCAGTGTTGTTGCTTCTGTGAACGGGTCAAGTACGGCTGTTGCCGGGTCTGGCATTAAAATCATGTCAGATTCGTTGATGCCTTTCCAACCTTCAATTGATGAACCATCAAACATTTTACCTTCTTCAAAGAAGCCGGCATTAACTTGATGATGTGGTAGAGAAACGTGCTGCTCTTTACCTTTCGTATCTGTAAAACGTAAATCTACAAATTTAACGTCTTGTTCTTTAATTAGAGCTAATACGCTTTCTGCTGACATAAAAAATAACCTCCGGTGTCATCAATATGATGGCTTCATTTAAAGTTGTTGACTGTAAACAATCATGAACTAGATAATGCCATATATGTGCCAACTATTTAAGTTGTTGATTTAAAAGTTTTAATGCACTTTTTGTCTGTTGCAACATTCCGCTGTTGCACACACATCGTGCGTGGTGTGCACCATAGTGGTGCGACGTAGGTAGCAATCATTAAACTTATACATTTGCTATTACTAAGATAGATATTATGGTTTATTTTCAACGATTACCAGTAAAATCGTGTTCAAATAGTTTTGGTAAAAATCAGGATATATAAGTCCATTAAGTTATTAATTGTAACACTTTACGATACTTTTATGTTCGCGTTAAAAGCATATATGCGGTCTATCGCCCGGTTTTTAAATAAAATAAATTGCAATCATTTTACTCTGTGCCAAAATTTTGCTAGGTAGATCACAGCGAGGCGGTTACAATACCGCCTAATTTTTACCCATATAAAATATACAGAGGCATCACAGTGCTAGAGAAACTACGCAACATTGCGATTATCGCTCACGTTGACCATGGTAAAACCACTTTAGTTGACAAGTTATTAGAACAGTCAGGTACTTTAAAAACACGTGGTGGTAATGAAGAACGTGTAATGGATTCTAACGATCTTGAAAAAGAACGTGGTATTACTATTCTTGCTAAAAACACAGCAATTATGTGGAAAGATTACCGTATCAACATCGTAGATACTCCTGGACACGCCGATTTCGGTGGTGAAGTTGAGCGTATTATGTCTATGGTAGACAGTGTATGTTTGATCGTTGACGCAGTTGATGGCCCTATGCCACAAACGCGTTTCGTAACACAAAAAGCATTTGCACACGGTCTTAAGCCAATTGTTGTTATCAACAAAATCGATAAGCCTGGTGCTCGCCCTGATTGGGTTATGGATCAAATCTTTGATTTATTCGACAACCTAGGCGCAACTGATGAACAGTTAGACTTTAAAGTTGTTTACGCTTCAGCACTAAATGGCTGGGCTAACGGTGAGTCAGATGAACCAACTGAAAACATGGAACCTTTGTTCCAAGCTATTGTTGACCATGTTGCTCCACCTGAAGGCGATCGTGACGGTGATTTCCAAATGCAAATTTCGCAACTTGATCACAACGCATATGTTGGCGTGATCGGTGTTGGCCGTGTAACGCGTGGTTCTGTTAAAGTAAATCAACAAGTTACTGTTATTGGTTCTGACGGTAAAGAGCGTAAAGGTAAAGTTGGCCAAGTATTAGGTTACTTAGGTCTTGAACGTCATGATGTTGAACTTGCAGAAGCGGGCGATATCATTGCAGTAACTGGCTTAGGCGAACTTAAAATTTCTGACACTATCTGTGCACAGAATAATGTTGAAGCGCTACCACCGTTATCAGTTGATGAACCAACTGTAACAATGACGTTCCAAGTAAACAACTCACCATTCTGTGGTAAAGAAGGTAAATTTGTTACATCACGTAACATCCTTGACCGTCTGAACAAAGAGTTAGTACACAACGTTGCACTTAAAGTAGAAGAAACTGCTGATCCAGATAAATTCAAAGTATCTGGTCGTGGTGAACTTCACCTAGGTATCTTAATTGAAACTATGCGTCGTGAAGGTTTCGAGCTAGCAGTATCTCGTCCTGAAGTTATCGAACGTATGGTTGACGGTAAGCTACATGAGCCAATGGAAACATTGACTATTGATTGTGAAGAGCAACATCAGGGTTCTGTAATGGAACAGTTAGGCATCCGTAAAGCGGAACTAACTAACATGATTCCAGATGGTAAAGGTCGTATTCGTTTAGACTTTATGATCCCAAGCCGTGGTTTAATCGGTTTCCAAACTGAATTCCTAACAATGACATCTGGTTCTGGTCTTCTATACCATAGCTTCGATCACTACGGCCCCCATAAAGGCGGTACTATTGGTCAACGTCAAAATGGTGTATTAGTTTGTAATCAAACTGGTAAAGCTGTTACTTACTCTCTATTCTTCTTACAAGATCGTGGTCGCCTGTTCTTAGGTCACGCTACAGAAGTATATGAAGGTCAAATTGTTGGTATTCATAACCGTTCTAACGATTTAACAGTTAACTGTATTCGTGGTAAACAGCTTACTAACGTACGTTCTTCTGGTACTGATGAAGCACAAACGCTTTCACCAGCAATCGTTTTGACTCTTGAGCAAGCGCTTGAATTCATCGATATTGATGAATTAGTAGAAGTAACACCGTTAAGCATTCGTATCCGTAAGAAACTTCTTTCAGAAAACGATCGTAAACGTGCTAGCCGTCCAGCTAAATAATAATAGTTAACAAGGTTATGAATTAATAATCTTGGCGCTATTTCAAAAAAAAGGTGATACTTAGGTATCACCTTTTTTTATACCCAAGCGATTTCAAGATGCTATATCAGAGACGAACAGGGATATCAGCACAAGGCGCAATATGTAGATAATGGTTATTCCATTTTCAAATATTGTAACGCTGTGCAGTTATTCCTGCTCGCCTCCCGTAAGGCAAACCGAACGAAGGTATCTTCGGCGTTATGAAGTCTTGATTTAGAATAACTAAATCCTCGACTTCATGCCTTGAATATCCTCTCCTTTCGGTTTGCTGATTGTGCATCTTGAAGTCGCTTGGGTATTTCTTAAAATAACCAAGGAGGGAACCTGTGGTTAAATTTCCGAATCAACAATCATTGCTATTACTCGCCAAAACAAAAATCAATATCTGGTCGTTCCTACTCACTTGTTTTGCCTTTCTGCGCTATCTTGGTAAACGCATCAGTGATGATCGACTCACGGTTAACGCCAGCTCTCTGGCCTATACAACACTGCTTTCTCTGGTGCCTTTAATTACGGTGTTGTTTTCTGTCATGTCTGCGTTTCCTATTTTTGAAACTTGGCAGCAGAGCGTTGAATCTTTTTTGTATACCAATCTTGTACCGCATGCGACAGGTACTATTCAAGAGTATTTACATGATTTTGTCGCCAATACCGGCAAGATGACCTCAATCGGTTCGGGGGCATTATTCATCGTGGCCTTGTTACTGATTAACACCATAGATAAGCACATTAATCATATTTGGCGTTGTAAAATAGAACGTAGTTTCTTTTTATCTTTCGCCGTATATTGGCTTATTTTAACCTTCGGCCCACTGTTTATTGCCATTAGTTTAGGTGTTTCTTCCTATTTGTTATCACTGTCATTTGTTACTGATATGACCGACGTGACGGGCACTGTGAGCTTATTAAAACTGGTGCCAGCCTTGTTAGGTACACTGGGTTTGTTTGTTATGTATGTGGTGATCCCACACCGCCGAGTACCGCTGCGTTATGCATTTATAGGCGCGTGTTTTAGTGCCTTTTTGTTTGAAAGTATTAAACGTGCCTTTACTTGGTATTTAGTACAATTTCCGTCTTATGAAGTGATTTATGGCGCATTAGCAACTATACCTATCTTATTGGTTTGGATTTATCTGTGCTGGTTAATCGTGTTGTTAGGGGCTGAAATCACGGCGTCATTAACAGAGTTTAATGACCAATTAAAACACAAAAAAGCACAGTTGGAATGACAAAAACAGTCACAATAACAGCAACAAGTACACCTATCTATGGATGACAGTTCTAACTAAGCAAGGTAATTTAAGTACGCAAACGCGTTACAAATCACCTTGCGATCAGGTTAGGTTCAACTGTCAGCTTCTGGTGTCCGTGCTGTGGGAAAGGAGGTTGATATTGCTATGATTGGACTGTACCCCGCCATTCAGCATTATGCTGAACATTACTTACCTGTAGCTAATCGTCATTGTCTTTATATTGAAGAAGTAGGTAACCCAGACGGTATACCGTTATTATTCCTACATGATGGTCCCGGTAAAGGGATTATGGCCGATGATAGGCGCTTATTCGACCCAAAGCTATATCGTATAATTTTGTTTGACCAGCGTGGTTGTGGGCGCTCAAAACCGTATGCGTGTATTAAAGATAATACCACCCAACATTTATTGCAGGATATTAGCGCTATCTTAACGTTGCTCGATATTCAGCGCTGTGTTTTGTTTGGAGAAGGTTGGGGCGCGACGTTAGCGTTACTGTATAACTTGCTCCATCGCGATAAGGTACAGGGGTTAATATTACACAGTTTATTTCTGGCGCGTAATCAGGACCTCACCTGGCAATTTTCAGCATCCGGTGGTGCGGCGCAGTTATTTCCCGATCATTTTGACCATTTGATTCGTCGTGCGAATGGCAATGATTATGCTGCACTACTATCCTCTTATAGTCAGTTATTGGTCAGTGATAATGACATTGAAAAAATGACAGCGGCAAAGGCTTGGGTGGAATGGCAGGCACAAATCGGTAATCCGCATCCGGAGTTTCGTAGCAAGGTCGACTTGATTGATGCTGATGTGGCCTTAAGCATGTCGACATTACAATGCCATTATTTTTCTCAGAACTGTTTTATTGCTGATAACTATATTTTTAAGCGCTTAGATTCATTAGCGCAAGTGCCGATGATTATGGTGCACGGCCGTTTTGATATCTCTAATCCACTCGGTCCGGCTTATGAATTATGTCAGCGTTTACCGTTAGCTCAGCTGTTTATCGTGCCTTATGCCGGGCACTTTGACTGTGAGCCAGGCATGATCGATGCGTTACGAAAAGCGACAGAGCTCATGGCTGAGATTATTGCGTTTGAGTTTGTCAGTGATTAATTTAAGCAGTTTCGGTATTATCAATAACATTAAAATTTAATAATGATTATTGAGGAAAGGCATGATCGCATTGATCCAGCGTGTGCGCAAAGCAGATGTAAGCGTTGAAGATGAAATTATCGGTAACATAGGCCAAGGTTTATTGGTGTTATTAGGCGTTGAAAAAGGCGATACCGAAGCGAAAGCGAAACGTTTGAGTGAGAAGTTATTAGCCTATCGCGTGTTTAGTGATAGCGATGATAAAATGAATTTAAATGTGCAGCAAGTTAACGGTGAGCTGTTAGTTGTTTCGCAATTTACCCTCGCAGCTGATACCAATTCAGGTACCCGTCCGAGCTTTTCGACGGCTGCCGCGCCTGCTGATGCCAATCATTTATATGAGTATTTTGTTGGCCAATGTCGGCAGAAACAGATAACGACAGAAACAGGACGCTTTGCTGCAGATATGCAAGTGTCGTTAGTCAATGATGGACCGGTTACTTTTTGGCTGCAAGTGTAGATAGCAGACCATGAGTGATAGTAATACCAATTGCATTAAGTAAGTGATCAATTATTTCGCAGGGAAAAGTGACAATGACAAGACGTTAATTGCCGTAACTAGTTATTCTAATTACAAAATTAACAACGCAGTTAGTGCCAGTTTTAACCAGAAAGAATGATCATCTATTTATTGTGATTGGTATAATAGACAAGGAGAGACTATGTTTCACGTGCATGTACCCGAAACGGAACAAGAGTTAGAAGATTATTATCATTTACGCTGGTCGCTGTTAAGAGCACCACTACAGCGTCCGCGTGGCACCGAGAAAGACATTTATGATGAACACAGTGAACATCGTATGATCTTGGATAATAGCGGCAGGCCAATCGCGTGTGGCCGGATCTATACCGCTGGTGCGGATGAATCACAAATTCACTATATGGCCGTTGATCCCAAGCACCGTAAGCAAGGTTTGGGTAGTTTGCTGATCTCGGCATTGGAAGATGAAGCGTACAAAGCGGGTAGCGAACGAATTGTCATGAATGCGCGTGTTGAAGCTGTGCCGTTTTATGAAAAATGTGGCTTTTCTTTGGTTGGTAGTGGCCAAATCAGTGAGGGTGTTCGCCATCGTCAGATGATTAAAGAAGTGAACGCCATGGATAAAATCTTACGCCATCCAGAATGGTGTGCTGAGCTGCAAAAAGAGTGGGCAACTAAGATCCCGATTAGCCAACACATGGGCATTAATATTCGTCAATATAGCGGCTGGCGATTTGAAACTGCAGCCCCATTAAACGCCAATGTGAACGTCCACGATACCATGTTTGCAGGCAGTATTTATAGTCAGGCTACGCTAACCGGTTGGGGATTAGTCTGGTTAATGTTAAAAGAGCAGGGGTTACTGGGGAATATCGTGCTGTCTAAAGGCAGCATTCATTATAAACGCCCGATTAATTTGGAACCGTTTGCGGTCGCACATAAATACCGGATGAAGGGCAGTTTGCTGGAATTATTAGAGGGGCGTAACGCCAAACTTGATATTGACGTTGATGTTTATAGTGGTCCGAAATTGGCCGCGGTTTTTAGCGCGACCTTTGTGGTGATGCCTATCGGTGTGTAACCTCGCGTTGAGCCTACTACGTTATCAAATAACCGCGTCAGGCGTTGGAATAAATGTCTTTGTCTGCCATCCAACGTTGGGTGATTGCATGGGCATTATCAGGGTGTTGTTGCAGTAAGTGGCGAGCAATATTTTGTACCAATGGGATCAAGTGTTGGTCACGGACTAAGTCCGCCACTTTTAGATCCGCAATCCCGGTTTGCTTACTCCCGAGCATTTCGCCAGGGCCACGGATCTCGAGGTCTCGTTGTGCAATCTTGAATCCGTCGGTGGTTTCCCGTAATACCGATAAACGTTTGCTACCGGTATCGGAAAGGGGTGCATGATAAAGCAATACACAGTGACTGGCGACTTTGCCACGACCCACACGACCGCGCAGTTGATGTAATTGTGCCAGACCTAAACGTTCTGGATTTTCAATTATCATCAAACTGGCATTCGGTACATCAACCCCAACTTCAATCACGGTGGTGGCGACCAGTAAATCCAATTGTTTGGTTTTAAACGCGTCCATGACGTATTGTTTTTCAATGGATTTCATGCGTCCGTGCACTAAGCCAATCCGTAAATCGGGTAACTGTTTTTGTAAATCATTGGCGGTATCTTCAGCCGCTTGCGCTTCTAATACGTCCGACTCTTCAATCAGGGTACAGACCCAATAGACTTGACGACCTTCATTTTTAACCGCTAATTCGACGCGTTCAATGATTTTACTGCGTTTGGTATCGGGCATGACGACGGTGGTGATCGGCGTTCGCCCCGGCGGTAGTTCATCAATAACCGATGTATTTAAGTCCGCATACGCGGTCATGGCTAAGGTGCGCGGGATCGGCGTCGCCGTCATAAATAATTGGTGCGGGTATAAACCATTGACCGCCCCTTTTTCACGTAGGGCGAGGCGTTGCTCGACACCAAAGCGATGTTGTTCATCAATAATCACCAAGGTTAAATTTAAGAATTTCACCGCCGCTTGGAAAATGGCATGGGTACCGACAATCATCTGTGTTTCGCCACTGGCAATCGATGCGAGCTCTGCTTCTCGGGCTTTGCCCTTTTGTTTACCGGATAACCAACCGACTTTGATGCCCAGTTTATTGAACCAGCCTTTGAAATTAAGCGCATGTTGCTCGGCTAATATTTCAGTGGGTGCCATCAATGCCACTTGATAGCCATTACCGATAGCCTGTAGAGCCGCTAGCGCTGCGACAAGGGTTTTTCCTGACCCTACGTCACCTTGGATTAATCGCATCATAGGATAGCCTTTCTGGAGGTCCTGCTGGATCTCACCGACAACACGTTGTTGCGCATTGGTTGGCGTAAAAGGTAATTGTGCTAAAAATTTATCGGTAAGGGTTTTGTGCGCTGGCAATTTGATGGCGGGATGCTGCTGCATTTTCTTGCGCAATTGCAGCATACTGATATTTTGCGCCAGCAGTTCTTCGATAATCAGACGTTGTTGCGCGGGGTGCTGACCTTGTTCTAACAGTTCAAGCGACACATCGGGTGTTGGTCGGTGCAATAATTGGATTGCATGATTTAACTCTATTTGCCCTGTATACAGTCCTTTCGGTAGCAATTCTTGTAATGTGGTTTGGCTGAGGTGCTGCAGTGCTTGGTCGGTCAGATTACGCAAGGTTAATTGCTTTAAGCCTTCTGTGGAAGGATATATTGGTGTCAGCGTTTCTGCACTCATCTCTGAGCTGGTTGCATGCGCGAGTTTATATTCAGGATGGACAATTTCATAACCAAAGCGACCACGGCGGAATTCGCCAAATGCGGTAATGGTTTTACCGACACTGAAACTGTTTTTTTGTCCGGCATTAAAATGGAAAAATAATAACGTGATGATGCCGGTGCCGTCGTTGACTTTACAAGACATGATCTTGCGTTTACCAAAGGTGACATCGCAGCTGACTATCTCGCCTTCGATAGTACCATGCAGACCGGGTAATAGGTCTTGGATAGGATAGATGGTCGTGCGATCCTGATAGCGACTTGGCAGGTGAAAAAGCAGATCCTGAACCGTCATTAGGTTCAGCTTCGCTAACTTGTCGGCCATTTTGGCGCCAACACCTTTTAATTCGATAACCGGGATCTTATCTAATCGCATAATTACTCACGAATCTACTGTATATATAAACATATATTATCAGAAGACTTATACCCAAGCTACTTCAAAATGATATAGCATCTTGAAGTAACTTGGGTATGGATTATATTAGCCTAGTTTGAACTACGTAGTGCATCCCACCACGATTCGTCAGCAACAATTTGGCCTTCTGCATCTAACTCAGGGTAAGCTAAACCTTTACGCTTGCATGCTTTCGCATAGACAGGATGGCCGCCTTCAAAGAAGATTTTGTGCTGTTCTTCAGCGGATAGTTTGCTTTCGCCTTGGTACATGCCGGCATTATCACGTTGACGCTGTGCTTCATACAAGATAGTCGCCGTTGCGACTGATACGTTTAACGATTGCACCATGCCAACCATAGGGATGATGATATCTTGATCGGCAAGTGCCAATGCTTCGGCACTGATACCGGTCTTTTCTTGACCCATTAAGATCGCCGTTGGTTTGGTATAGTCAATGTCACGGAAATCAACAGCAGTGTCAGACAGGTTAGTTGCAAGTACTTGCATGCCTTGGGCTTTTAATTCTTTGATTGCTGCAGCAATGTTATCGTGAGAGTGTACTTTTACCCAGTTTTGGCTGCCTGTTGCAGTGCCACCCGATACCTTTGTTGGACGTATAGACCATACCGCGTGAACATTGTTGACACCAACAGCATCGCAAGTTCTGACTACGGCTGCAAGGTTATGTGGTTTATGCACAGATTCCATACATACAGTAAGATCTGGTTGGCGGTGTTGGAGCATTTTAGTAATGCGTTCGAGACGTTCTGGGGTCATGGTCTTACTCTATCAGATTTAATTGGCGAGGTATTATACCCAAATCACGGGCTAATGCGAGTATCTGAATTTAGCTTAGACGGGTTTGGGACGGTCGAATGAGGCTTGCATAGCGAAGCAGTCTTTCACAACGGCTTCGCTATCATTGAACTAACACTTTGTTATACACGCATTACATTGCTAGTTGCAGGTTTAGTTATAACTGCGTGATATTTTTAGTACGTCTTGCAGGGTGCGGATCTTCTTCATGACATCGGCCACATGTTTACGGTTTTTCGCGGTAATGAGAATATCAACGTTATACACACGGGCATCTTTTTCGTCGGTAACAATGTTATGAATATTGGCGCCAGTCGAGGCTACTGTATTGGTCAGTTTTGCTAATACACCTTGGTGATTAACGACTTGAATACGGATCTCGGTTTTAAACTCTTGACTAGGGTCGATATTTTCATCCCATTCAACAGGGATATAACGATCCGGTTCATTTTGATAACCGTGAATATTACGACAGGTCTCAATATGTATCACCAGACCTTTACCTGGGCTTAAATGGGCCACAATGGCATCACCTGGAATTGGGTGACAGCAGTTAGCAAAACTAACGAGCATGCCTTCTGCACCCTTAATCGGCATTTTGCCTTGTTCTTCCGAGCGCGGTGTAAGGTCGGTAAGTTCATCTACCCGGCCTTGTAGACGACGGGCAATGACAATGCTCATCATGTTACCTAAACCGATCTCGATAAGCAGCGCATCTAGGTTTTCGCACTTCGTATCTGCCAGGACTTGGGTTAAATTGTCTGCGGCTATATCATCAATTTTGACCCCGTTGAGGGCATGATTTAAGAGACGACGACCCAGGATGATCGAATCTTCGGTGCGCATGTTTTTCAATTGCTGACGGACACTAGCACGCGCTCTACCGGTGACAATGAAGTTTAACCATGCTGCATTTGGACGCGCACCTGGTGCGGTAATAATTTCGACAGTCTGACCATTTTTCAACGGTTGACTAAGCGCATGTGGCTGACGGTTTACACGCGCGCCTACACAAGTATGACCGACATCAGTATGGATTGAATAAGCCACGTCTACTGGGGTTGCACCGCGTGGTAATTCGATGATCTTACCTTTCGGGGTGAACACATAAATCTCATCTGGGAACAGATCGGTTTTCACACTTTCGATAAATTCAAACGATGAACCAGCGCTTTGCTGTAATTCGAGTAAGCTTTGCATCCACTTTTGTGCACGTAATTGTGCGGTGGTATTAATTTTGTCTGCACCTTGTTTATATGACCAATGCGCAGCAACACCACGGTCAGCCATCAGATCCATATCTTTGGTACGGATTTGAATTTCCAGAGGTACGCCGTGTGGGCCAACCAAGGAAGTATGCAGAGATTGATAACCATTGGTTTTTGGAATGGCAATATAATCTTTAAAGCGGGTTATCTTTGGTTTGTACAAACTGTGCATTTGGCCAAGCACACGATAACAAGTATCAAGGTCTTCAACGATGATCCTAAACGCATAAATATCGACTACTTCATGGAACTGAACGCGTTTCTTTTTCATCTTGTTGTAGATACTAAAGATCAGTTTTTCGCGGCCATGAGTCGTCGCTGGTACACCTGCTTCGGCTAAACGGCCTTCAATTTCTTGACTGATGTTAGACATGACTTCTTTACGATTTCCCCGCGCTGATTTGACTGATTCAGCAAGAATACGGTAACGCATTGGGTACATGGCTTCTAACCCAAGTTCTTCTAATTCATTTTTTATATTATGAATACCAAGGCGATTAGCAATCGGGGCAAAAATTTCTAATGTTTCGCTAGCAATACGGCGGCGTTTGTCAGGTCGTAATGCGCCTATGGTACGCATGTTGTGGGTGCGATCGGCCAGTTTGATTAAGATAACGCGAATGTCTTGCACCATCGCCATGAACATTTTGCGGAAATTTTCTGCTTGTGCTTCTTTGCGATCGCGGAATTTTAGCTTATCCAGCTTAGAGACACCTTCAACCAATTCAGCCACTGTGCTGCCAAATAATGACGCAAGGTCTTCTTGCGTTGTTGGGGTATCTTCAATCACATCATGGAGCAGGGCTGCCATAATCGTTTTATGATCAAGACGCATTTCAGCAAGAATTTCAGCAACGGCAACGGGGTGAATAATATAAGGTTCACCCGTACTTCTTTTTTGAGGTAGGTGCGCTTCCCGCGCGACTAAATAAGCATGCTCAATGAGTTCGACTTGTTCAACCGATAGATAGGTTGATGTCGTTGCTTTTAAATTTGCGAATATATGCAAGTACAGCCTCGTTACTGAAAAGTTGATATAAATGAGATGGTATTATTAGCAAGATAATCAAAAGTGGGAGCAATTGCACCTTTAAATTTACATCTTGGTCATATTTCTGCCAACTCAATCTAGAATTAGCAATTTGGGTATTGGGAATATAAAAAAGTATAAAAACTTATAAATCCGTTTTTGGCTGGATCATAGGTATTAAAAAAGGTGCAATATGCACCTTTTTTATAAAATCATCAAAAAGATGATTTGGTATTAACCACGACCTTCAGCGATTGCTGCTACTGCTGCAATTTGCTGTGCTTCGTGTTCTTGCTGCTCTTGACGATCGCCAGCATCCATCAATTCGTTAGTAATTAGACCTGCTTCAATTTCACGAAGGGCGATTACAGTAGGCTTATCATTCTCTGGTGCTACTAGAGGTTCTTTACCATGAATCTGTAATTGACGAGCGCGACGTGCCGCCATTAATATTAGGTCAAAACGATTACCAACCTGTTGTACAGCATTTTCTACAGTTACGCGTGCCATGCAGGATCTCCCAGTGAATTAAGTCTAAAAAATGACGAGAAACTATACTTTATTTTTGCCTAATTAACCAGCAAATCTTTCATTATTACATTGTTTTTTGCTGCTTGCTTCGCTGAACCGAGTCGTTCGGCACGTACAATCGCGTGCAGATCTTCGAGTGCAGTCGCAAAATCATCGTTAATTATAAGGTAATCATATTCATTATAGTGTGACATTTCAGCTTTTGCTTCGGCCATGCGATTAGCAATGATCTCATCACTGTCTTGACCGCGACTATTCAGGCGACGCTCTAATTCTTCACGACTGGGTGGCAGGATAAAAATACCGCGCGCATCAGCCATTTGTGCTTTGATTTGACGTGCACCTTGCCAGTCGATATCAAGGAAAATATCAATACCACGTGCTAATGTGTTTTCAATCATCACGCGTGATGTACCGTAGTAATTACCGAATACTTCAGCCCATTCAAAAAACTCGTCGTTTTCTATTTGCTGCTTGAAATCAGCAACTTGGATGTAGTGATAGTGAATTCCATCAACTTCACCAGGGCGCATTGCTCGAGTCGTGTGAGAAACTGACACTTTCATATCGCTGCTTGGGTTTGCATCTAAAAGTGCTTTGATAAGACTTGATTTTCCTGCGCCACTTGGAGCGGATACAATAAATAGAGTGCCTTTACGTGCCATGGTGAGCCTTTGATGAGCGTTAAAAGCGATCCAAGATAGCATAAATACAGGGGGGAATTAAACTGCTTTAATGCTTTACTCTGTCACAGCCACAAAAAAGAGTTGTAAACTGTGCACTTATTATGTGACTCCAGCAACTACTTAATGGGTGAGTGGTGTTGATGACCGGTTAGTTACCGATATTTTTAATGGCGTTATCGAGTTGCTTGCCGTGGTTGTCCATTAATGTTTGAATATTTTTGGCATCTTGCAAGGTATTAAACGCATTGGCGAGTGGGTGTCTCAGTAGGGTGTCGGTGGCAGATGTTTGCGGTTGCTCATTTTCGCCTGTCATTGCTGCAGTATGTGATTTGTTATTAACGGCTAGAGATGAGTTGGCTGTGATCGTGATCGCGTTGGTTTGCGCGTTCTGGTTGCGATTGGGTTGGTTGTTCTCGTCGTCGGTAAAGTGCCATTGACCTTGGTCATCTTGCCAGCGATAAAGCGTAACTGATTTGGGGCTGTCATTACTGTCTGCAAATATTTCACGTTGAGTATTGCTGATACTGGTTGTTACTTGCGCAAAGGCATGGGTAATATCTTGTTGAATAACGGCGGGAGTTAGTGATTTTTGTCCATCAGGTTTGCTAATAAAAAACAATGAAATGACGGCGCAGAGCATTAACGAGATCAAAAATTTATAAAACATAGCTATCACAATCCTTGTTTAGCTGTTGTTTAAACTATTTAGATTTTACCAATTGCACTAAACAGCAATCTGCTGGTTTAGTGCAATTGGCTGTGCACTTATTTAGTTAAAAAAGAGACTCATTTAGTTAAAAAGAGACTAAATTAAGCAAATTTCTTTTCTAAGTGTGCAATGATGTCATTTGACTCATACATCCATTGTACTTGACCGTTTTCTTCAATACGCAGGCAAGGTACTTTACGTCGACCACCTTGTTGCTCAAGTTCGTTACCAAACGTGGCATCGTTTTTCGCATCACGTACTGTGATATCTAAGTTTAAACGTTTCATGCTACGGCGTACTTTTACACAAAATGGGCAAGCCTCAAATTGGTAAAGTGACATGTTATTAATCTCACTATCAACCTTTGCTTGTTCATCCGCAGGACGTTTCATGCTTTTTGGTGAAAAGATGAAATTAAGCGTTAAAATAAGACGACCTAGTAACCAGCGAACAACTTTCATGAATAAATACCTTGTGAAAATAGGGTGAATTTTTCGGTATGCTAACACATTTATAGCCAGTTAGGCGACGTCCAGCGCAGCCCCCTACTGTATAGCAATAGGGCACTGAACTTAGACTTGATTAGTTATTCTTTATAATCAGGACGATATAAATGTGTTCGCCGTGATTAAGCGCGGCGTTTTTTAAATGCGTAGATCCCGGCTCCATAGAGGGTTTTGAAAAACACCGGCCAAGTACCTAGATCTGCTTTTGGCTGTTGTTGTTTAGCGATGCGCGCAAGCTGGGCTTCGTACCAGGTGATATCTAACATGGCGATGCGATCAATGGCTTTAACACCCGTCGTAAGACTCGGTAAGCTAATTTTATGATCATCAGATGCCATCAACTTATTCGGTAGCTGCGTATCTAACGACATAGGACGCGCTAGTCCAATAAAGTCAGTGGCATTGCTTTGCAGCGCTGACAACATAGCTCTACTTGAGCGGAAACCGCCCGTCACCACTAACGGTGTATCGGTAATTGCACGTACTTTTTCAGCATAACTGAGGAAGTAAGCTTCACGCGCTAACGTTGATTTTTTTACTTTGTGGCCAGTCATGGTTGGACTTTCATAAGTACCACCACTGATCTCAATTTGGTCGATACCGGCATCGGATAATGCTTTTACTACTTGCATCGATTCTTCTTCGGTAAAACCACCGCGCATGAAATCGGCAGAATTAAGCTTAATACCAATCGGGAAGGCATCACCCACTTCGGCACGTATTGCTCGATAGATAGATAATACAAAGCGCATGCGGTTTTCAATCGTGCCGCCCCATTGGTCATCACGTTGGTTGTGACGTGGAGACAGGAACTGATTAACCAAATAACCGTGGGCACCGTGAATTTGAACCCCTGTAAAACCGACTTGCTTGGCCAGTTTTGCGCTGGTTTGGAACTGACCTATGATATTCACTATCTCTGATTCCGTCAGTGCGCGTGGGGTATTAAAGCCTTTTTCTAAACCATTAGTTAATGGGATCGCTGATGGGGCAACAGGCTCGGCATTAATAAAGTTGGGTGTTTGTTTGCCGGGATGATTTAACTGCGCCCACAATTGGGTATCGTTAACACTGCCTTGTTGTGCCCAGTTTTTAAATTCAGTTAAATCGCTTTTTTCATCGAGTACCACTTGTTTTGGTTCACCCAGTGCATTGCGATCAACCATGATGTTACCGGTAATCGACAGACCTAAACCACCTAACGCCCAAGCGCGGTAAAGTATCGCCAGTCCAGGTAGCGGGTTATGTAACGCATCACTAAGCTGTTCGCTCATGGCTGACTTAAATAAACGGTTTTTAATAAACGTGCCATTTTTTAAGGTGAAACCTTGCTGTAAGGTAATTGCTGTTGTCATTATTAATCCTGTTGTAAATAAGTCATTAGACCGGTCGTCTTAACTGTGGGCCGAAAAAAGCGATATGACCATTCAACTGATAATATCGCCGTCTGCTTGTTAAGTTAGCTAGTTGGTTTTTAAAATGTCATCAAAAATGAAATCAGTGATCTGCGTGAGATTATCGGTATTACCGGCGATCTTCATTTCGATTAAACTGCCTTCCCACGCTGTCCACATTAATGTCGCCAGCTGCTTTGCAGGTAAGTCAGTGCGGATCAATTGCTGTGCTTGTGCATCACTGATCAATCCAGATAATAATGTGTTCAGTGCGTTCACCGAGCGTTGCATTGCTTGCTGGCATAACTCACTCGAGTCACCAATATCGTTAGCCACACTCGCAACCAAGCAACCTTGCTTACCTTGGTGCTCACTGTATTTTTGACGACCTTTTTCGAACAGCGCGCGCAATTTTTCAATTGGGTTCAGGTTCGCGTCATCCAATAGCGGCTGCATTTGTTGCGCTTGTGCGTGCATGTCGGCTTCGATTAGCTCGGCAACAAAGGCTTCTTTGCTCTTAAAATAATTATAAAAGGACCCTTTCGGTACTTTCAGCTCATCTAGGATCTGTTTTATCCCAGTACCGTGATAACCGTGTTGAGAGATATGCTTGATACCAACTTCAATCAGGGCTTCGCGGGTATGTTCGTTTTGTTTAGGTCTTGGCATTTGGTTATTCTATGACCGATCGTCTTTAAATGCAATCGTTAGGCGGATTACATGTAAAGACGCTTAACTTTATGCGCGTAAAAAGCAATGAAAGCATAACAAAGTAGCTCGACTGTCTCTTCGGAAATGTTTTTTACATCACGGACATAGTGCTCCTCCATCACCGCTTGCCAAAAATCACCCATGCCATAAAGCCGTGAAAATATGAATAGCAGCACAATAAAGGTAATAAGCGTTTGCATGTTCTTATCAGCGAGTAAGGTCGACATTTGCTCGGCTAACTTGCCCTCCCGCAACGCATATACCACACACCAAAAAGTGACATTTAAAGCGGGATAAATCCAAAATCCATGGAAGATAAGATCAAAGTAGGCGTCAAACTCTCTGATCAGTAACACCGCAAAAAAACCACTGACTAACATTGTTGCTCGAGGTAGGTAATTAGCGCGTTTTAGTTGATAAAAACACAGTATTGAAAATAATAACAATACTGCCTGTAATAATTCAGTAATGGATTGTTCACCTAATGAATTTTCTAACCAGAAATAATCTAATCGTTGTACTGCTATCACGGATAAACACAATAAAGTCGTGATCATTATGTTTTTTACTGTCTGTAAAATAGCAGTATTATTTTGTTTATTATTATCAATCAGTGCTGTGTTATTCGATGAAATCGGATTCATTTCTATATTCATTGGAACCTCAAGTAATCAATCATCCGTGTTAATTAAATCCTGTAAAAATAATGATGATTTTGCTGATTAGCTTTTATTCTGCTGCCATTTATCAACAACCAGCGCAGCGACAAGATCGCCTTCGACATTGACCGCGGTTCTGAATGTATCCAGCGGGCGTTCGATAATAAGCAAGATCGCGATACCTTCGAGCGGAATACCTGCAGCTAGCATTACTAATTGCATTCCAGACATAGAGCCTGATGGCATACCCGGTGCGCCGACTGACGATACCATTGCCATGATGAATATCATCACGATGCCAGTGGTACTTAAATCAATCCCAAATAACTGGGCCAGGAAGATAGCGGCAACCCCTTCAAATAACGCGGTACCATCCATGTTCATGACTGCGCCAAGCGGTAATACAAAACTACTGGTACTTTGCGATATACCCAGTTCTTGCTCTGCCGCTTGCATTGATAACGGTAGTGTTGCCGAGCTTGATGAGGTTGCAAACGCCATCGCTAGTGGTGCTGATATGGCTTTAAATAAGGTGCTAAATTTAATACCGGTAAAAATTTTGGCTAAGGTCGGTAAGACAATCAGACCATGAATAAGGGTGAGTACAAATACCAGTAATGCAAACAACGCCAACTGACCAAATAAACCAGTATTACCGCGGACGGTAAATTCAAATACGATAGCAAAAACAGCAATCGGCGCGAGACGGATAATGCCTTGGACTAATTTATTTAACCCTTTATTCAAACCGGCGATAACATCAAATACCACATGTTTTGGTGGTAATGATAATAATAACGATACCGAAAATAACAATGAGAATAGGACTATTGCTAATAAGTTGCCGTTAACCAAGGCTGAAAACGGATTCACGAGCGCCATAGCCAATAACTTAGCGGTAATGCTGGAGCCAGTTACTGTATCTTGTTCGATAAGCCTGATGTGATCTGCGACGGTCACTGGTTCCACAAGCGGCTGCCATTCCGGCATTAATAGCGCTGCACCAAGCCCTAAGCTGATGGCGATAATCGACGTTAGGCTATAAAAAATCAGCGTTCTTACACCCAGCGTTTTTAATTTTAGCGTTGAGCCTATATTGGTAATGCCTTGCATTAAGGACAGCATCACCACCAAGCCGATGACCATTTTTAGCAAGCCGATATACGTGGTTTTTCCTAACAAGATTAATTGATACCAAGTTTGTTTTGTAACGTGTTCTGTAACTGGTTCGGTAATATTGGCGACGGCTGGCATTATTGTGGCAAAAAACCAAGCCAAAATAGCGGCAGTCAGTAATTGCAACGGCAATGAACGCTTGATCGTGGATAACATAATCTGTCTCGTTAGCGTTACTGGATATCAGTAAATGAGGCGCGATTATATTGGAGTTATTCGATAATGATAATGAGCCTGATAAGCAAATCACTTTTACTGAGTTGTAATAATGTAGGTTTATTGTCGGTAATAACTTATAATTGTTACCTAACGATTGAATAAGAGCATGGATAAATGAGTGATTGGTCTGGTGTCAGTGAGTTTGTTGCGGTTGCAGAAACAGAAAGTTTTACCGCGGCGGGAAAGCGTTTAGGGATCTCAACTGCGCAAGTGAGCCGACAGATATCTGCACTTGAAGAGCGGTTATCGGCAAAGTTATTTTACCGCACCACGCGTAAGGTATCGGTGACTGAAGTAGGCGGCATTTATTATCAACATTGTCGCCAAGTCATGGATGGATTGGCCGATGCAGAGCGCGCGATCACCAATTTACAAAGTACCCCAAAGGGTAAATTAAAAATAACTGCCCCGATCACCTATGGTGAACGCAGTGTTGCGCCATTAGTGAATGATTTTGTGACGCAATATCCTGAATTAGAAGTACAGCTGGTATTATCCAATCAACAAATTGATTTAATCGATGAAGGTTTTGATTTAGCGATCCGTTTGGGTCAGTTAGGTGATTCGACAATGATCGGGAAACGTCTTGCGACCCGTAAACAATATGTTTGTGCGGCACCTGAGTATTTAAGTGCGTTTGGTGCGCCGCATACCTTGTCAGAATTAGATCGTCATAACTGCTTGTCTGGCACATTAGACTACTGGCGTTTTCAGGAAAAAGGCAAAGCCCGTAATATTCGTGTGAAAGGGAACTTTAGTTGTAATAGTGGTCCGGTATTAGTGGATGCTGCACTGAAGGGGATGGGTATTGTGCAATTGCCAGATTATTATGTGCAAGAACACATTAATCAAGGTCAGCTCATTGAATTACTACCGAACTACCGCGAGCCAGATGATGCGGTATGGGCGTTATACCCACAGAATCGTCATCTATCACCGAAAGTACGTATGTTGGTAGACTATTTAGCTAAAAAGTTAGCGTTGAAGCCTACATCATAAAGTGAAAATTGTTTATCGCTGAAATCTTTTTAGCGCTTAATGGAGCCAACAAATGTGATTAAATACTTCGCTATTATTAGCGGAGTAAAAATAAAGGAAATTACCTTCACGTTCAATCTTATAATCTATCGAAAAGTCTTTATATAGCAATTGATCATTATTAATGACGTCATCAGAATGCTTTTTTTTAAAAATAACATCGTTGAAAGTCATCGATAAGTTATTGCCTTCTAAAACATATTTACCTACGAAGAGTAAGTCTGCGGTTTCGGTTTGAGCATTTTTATTCTTAACCAATATCCTATCTTTAATATAGAAATCACTTTTTGAGCTAAACGTATAAAGCATTAATTCATTTATACTGCTGTATTTTGAATATGCATTCGTTGCAAATCCTACTTTTTTCAAGTCACATACCCATTGACTACCAGCTAAGCTAATATTGGAAGTAATTAACATTTTACCAAGTAAAATAAAAAATAAAATAAGATTTATAATCATTAGTTTAGTTAAATATATTGTCACTCGACCACTACTCCGTTGATTCTTATTTTTGTTGCCTAACTACAAGATATAAATAGTCAACAGTATAAGTTAAGAACTTACATTATAATGTATTATATACAACTTTATTGCTCGAGATGAAGTAGGCCATCATTTCCACTTAACAAAATGCAGGAATTAATGATTCATAAACAACCAGTAACCCAACATATCAGTATTGATCCTGAAATGCGGGCCATAACTTGCCTTCTTTCAAGCATTACAGTGAACATGCGTCCTTTGCCCTTTAGAGTGCTAATGCACTTATTAAAAAATCAAGATAAATGCATTTCTAGAGATGAGTTATTCGAAGAGTGCTGGCAAGGCGCAGTTGTTTCTGAACAATCATTAACGAATACGATTAGTTATATAAGAAATAAGATAAAGAAACTAGAGTCTAATGAGTTGAAAATCAAGACCATTAGCAAAAAAGGATACTCATTAGTAATTACTTTAAATCATGAATTACCCGAAAATAATCATAATGGAGATCTTAAAGATAGAGCTGAAGAGTCGGGTGAAACACAAGAGTTAGATAAAGTTATTGAGCTAGATGATAGCCCTGGTGACAGCGATAAAGACAATGGCTTTAATCGTATATTAAGTGAGAATGAAAAAATAAATTTACCAGCAGTTAAGGGTGTCTACATAAGGGGTATGTGGTTTTTTGTTAATTTAATGTTGATATCGACGTTGATTTTTTTAATAGCAAAAAACAATAAGGGTAACGCATCTTTTATGGATGAAAAAAACTATCAACGTTATGAACTGGGTAATATTGATGTCTATATTAGTGATCCTGATGGATTACTTGTTGAGGGTGAATTTAGAAAAGAATTGGATGGTTCAAACCTAAATTCATGTGATATAAATAAGGTCTATATTAGGGTTTACTCCTCGCCCTACAATAAAGACAACATCGCGATGAGTGCTTTTATCATAACCAAAAATAGTGAAAGTCAGAATATTATTAACTACAAACTAGTGGAGGGGGAACTCTACAACTCTATATTAGAATCTATTCAAGATGATGATTTGTGTCATTGATCTACTAAGACCCATTAGCCTCTAAAATTTGACCACTGAAACCTAAGGCAATCAATTTTGCACTAAGCATTATACTTTACCGTCATTTTTATAATGAATATATAACGAATAATAAAGTCTGGTGCTTGTTTGAGTTTGGTTTAACGCCACCTGAATGTTTTTAGTTGTTTTAATACATGTGTTTATGTTGTTTTTTCGAAATTATAAAGATGTTTCATTTTTGTTTGTTTTTTTTAAACAATTAGTTTTATTCTGATGCCCAGATTTAGATTGAAATTCAGATTAAAAGGTAAGTAATGAAAACAACAATGATGGTAACAACAGCTTTAATGTCGGTATTGATGGTAAACACTGCATCGGCTAATGAATCAAGAGGCTTTTATCTTGGTGGTGCAATCGGTACTTCTGGTATTGATGATGGTGGATTAGTTGAAAAATCATTGGTTCCAATAGAGGTTAAAGCTGAGGATTCTACCTATAAAATCATTGCAGGTTACCAGTTTAATAATATTGCGGCGATAGAAGCACAGTATACAAACTATGGTGATATTAATTTCAGTTCTCCATCGCCATTATATCCTTCAGGTAAGTATTCATGGACCCCGACGATATTATCGTTAAGCGCGAATTTAGGTTATACCTTCGCTAACGGTATTCGCCCGTTTGGTATTATGGGTGTCACTTCTATAGACTTAAATGAATCAACACAAAATATATCCGGTAGTGATAATGGCGGAGGCGTTCGATATGGTTTTGGCATCGAGTACACCCCATATAACCCGTATGAAACATACATTGATGTTAGCTTTCGACTTGGCTACGAAGCCGATTATTTCACTATTGAAACGGGTGTAAGTGAAGTCGGTGATAAAGATATCGTTTTAGATTCTTACTATGTAGCGGTTAATTTTCGCTTCTAAGTACTCCCTTTCATTTTATTCTAATAGCCGACTTAGATTGAAAGGTAAGCAATGAAAACTGCAATAATAATGACGACAGCGCTGATGTCGTCATCATCAATGGTAAGTACTGTATCGATTAATGAGCTAAGAGGTTTTTATTTTGGTGATGCAATGGTTTCTTCTAAAAGTGATGATGGATTACTTGCAGGAGAAGTATTTACAGCAACAGCCAAGATAGAGACGCCTTGTACAAACTATGGTGATAGCTGCATGGGGTCCCCACTGAAAAAATTTAGGCGTACACGCGTTAATTCCAATTATATTATTTTTAAGCAAAAAACTAGATTATCTCTTCGATAATGGTATTTGCCAGATCTAAGTTTCAGAGTGTCTCAATAGTTTGAATAGGGCGTCCAAATCCGTGAACTCAGACCCCCTTTGTCATTTGAGGAGTTAAAACATTTATTTGATTAATAGATCTACAGTTTCTTGTAATTCTGTTAACTGCGCTTTAAGCGTAGCGACTTCTTGTTCAAGTTCATCAACACGCGTTGTTAATACGTCATTTTCATCGGCGCTGATGTTTCTCGTTAGTACAGGGCTATCCGTTGCGGTAGCTGTTGACGCGGCGGTACCACTGAAGAGATGCGCGTAGCGGCAAGCGCTCTGACCTGGTTCACGGTCGAGCTTTACTACAAACGGGTGCAGCTCATGATTAATCAGCTGTTCTAATGCCGTTTCAACTTCTTGTACATCATTGAATTGGCATTGACGTGCAGAACGGGTTCTTAGCTCGCCCGGTGTTTGTGGCCCACGTAAAAATAGCAAGGTTATGATCGCTAATTGTTGTGGGTTGAAACGAATTTTACTGAACTCGGTATTACCAAAACGATGGCGAATTTTAGCGCCGCGTTTACCGCCATGCTCATCATTCACCACTAAGCGTTTTTTGACTAAATCATCAACAATGTTTTGTACGTCGTCTTGGCTTAATGACAGTACTGGCTCACGACTGCTTTTTTGATTACAGGCCGAGGTTAATGAGTTCAACGATAACGGGTAGTTATCTGGCGTGGTATGTTCTTTTTCGATTAACGCGCCTAATACGCGGGTTTCATGTAGTGATAGTTCATCCATTACCAGTCGATCCCTATTTGCGCTTTAATACCTGAGCGAAAGGCATGTTTTTCTTCTCTGACTTCACTCACCGTGTCGGCGATTGCGACTAGCTCTTTATGGGCGCTGCGGCCGGTGACGATAACCGTTTGATCGACAGGGCGGTTGCGAATAGCGCTAAGCACTTCTTCCAAGTCTAAATATTGGTAACTGAGCATGTAAGTCAGTTCGTCTAATAGCACCATTTTAAGATCTGGATTAGCTAACATCGCTTTAGCATGAACCCATGCTGTTTCTGCGGCGGCGATATCTGCGGCTTTATCTTGGGTATCCCAGGTAAATCCGGTTTTCATGGCGTGATAAGGCATATCAGGACGTACTTGCTGGATAAATTTAACTTCACCGGCTTCCCAAGTGCCTTTGATAAATTGCACCACGCCTGCATTAAAACCATGGCCAATACAACGAATAACATTACCAAAACCAGCGCAGGTTTTACCTTTACCATTGCCCGTCATCACGATCAAAATACCACGTTCTTTCGTGGCTTTATCAACACGTTTAGCGACAGTGCTTTGGATTTTTTGCATCTTTTGTTGGTGTTTATCTTGGCTATTTTCTTCCGTCATTACGCATTCCTTTTATGCCTTGAACTGTTAACTTCAGTGTAAGGCTTTTATCATTAAATGGAAGTAGATAAGTTAAAAATCACCTTGAATTAGTTTTTGATAAATCTGATCTTTTAAGGCAACTCGGCGACTTTTTAATTCGCTAAAGTGGCTGTCTGTGGTGGGGATATCACTGGCTTCAAGCCCGTAAATATGATGATCGAGTTTATGATATTCTTTGGCGAGGGCGGAAAATTCGGGATCATCGCTTTTTAATTTGGCGATATCGATGGCATGCTCTGGAAATTCGTGTGGAAGAGGATGTTTTTCATTTTGCATTATGATGACCTTGTAGTGATGAACGGATCCTTTTTAGTTTAGTCGAACCCGTTCATTGCGGCATTTAATGCGTTGTTTGTTCCTGGTGCCAGTGATCAAGACGTGGCGTTAGCATGATGGCCAGTAATACCAGCGATAAACCACCCATCAAGACGATCACTGCGTAAGGGGCTGTTAAATCAGTTTGTTGGATTAATCCGGCAAGCAATGCTGCACCACTCATTTGGATACAACCTAACATAGCCGCGGCTGTGCCTGCGCGTTCGCCAAATGCGGCCAATGCCATGCTTGTTGCTGGCCCTAGCAATAAGGCAAAACCAATGCAAAGCAACATCATAGGTAACATAAAGCTAAAGGCTGCAGCCATACCCACTGTTGGTCCCCATTGTTGAACTGCAAGTTGTAATGCCGCTGATGATAACAAGGCAAACAGGGCAATAATAACCGTGGGGCGATTACCAAAGCGTTTGATCACTAAAGGTGCAGCAAAACAAGCGGCGATATTCACGATGGCATTCAGACCAAATAAAGCACTAAACTCTAACTCTGCGATGCCTAAATTGCGGATCAGCCAATCGGGTGCATAGGATACATAGGTTAAAATTGAAGCCATACCAACCATGCAAGCAACGGCATAAAACATAAAGTGCGAGTCGTGTAATACTGGTTTAAAGCGATCCCAGTGATAAAGCGAACCTGAGGTGTCGGTATTATCGGGGCGCGTTTCTGGTAACTTGTTAATGATCAACGCCAGTATAATTAAGCCGTATATCGCCATGAAGATAAAGGTAGAGCGCCAGCCAAACTGCAGTGCTAACAGACCACCTAAGGTTGGTGCTAATGCTGGGATAACACAAATCACACCATTCAAATAACTGTAATAATGCGCGCTTACTTTAGAATCAAAGCTATCGCGCACAGCACTAAATACCACGATTGAAGTGGCACAAGCGGCGATACCTTGTAATACACGCGCTATTTGTAACCAATGAAATTCAGCGGCACCAGCGGCAAGCAGACTGCTTAAGCAATACAGTATGACCCCGCCAATCGCGACAGGACGGCGACCAAAACGATCGGCCAGTGGCCCAATTAATATCTGACCAACACCCATGGCAAATAAGAATAAGATTAACGTTGATTGCATTTCACTTGAGGACACCTGAAACTCGGTTGCCATGGTCGGCATAGAGGGCAGGTAGATATCGATGGCGAGGGGGCTTAACACCACCATAGCCATTAAAATAGGTAATATATTTCGGCGCATTGTTATTCTCAAATAAAAGCATGGATTAATGCCGGGCAGTTTACGTAAAGCATGATATGAATGGAAGTGGTATAATTTCAATACTGAATTTCCTTTAAGGAATATCTTATGAATTTAGATAACCTCGCCAAAATAGATCTTAATTTATTGGTGATATTACAAATATTACTCGAAGAAGAAAGCGTAACGCGTGCTGCGAATCGCTTGCATTTGAGTCAATCGGCGTTAAGTAAAAGCCTTAATCGTTTGCGGGATACCTTGGGTGATCCGTTATTCTTGCGTACCGCTCATGGCCTGAAACCTACGGCGCATGCGTTGCAATTAAAAGCCCAACTACCAACCCTATTGCAGGGCTTATATCAGATAAGTCTACCGCCGAGTTTTACCCCCGCGACCAGCCATCGGCAGTTTTCGTTTGCGATGTTAGAAAGCGCCTACGAAACTTCGTTACCTTATTATATCGGCCCGATCTTATCGCAAGCCCCGCAGCTTAATTTAGAAATTTACGGTTGGAATGAAAAATCATTATTAGACTTACAGCAAGGGCAAATTGATTTTGGTATTACCGCCAGAGAATTACACCCAACGGCGGATTTTCGTTTGAATAATTTGCCTGATGGCATTGCCCATCAACGTTTATTTACTGATAACCAGGTGTGTCTAGTGCGTCGTGATCATCCCGTGTTCGCGATAATTAATGCGGATGAGAATGCTGGATCTTGGGATTTAGAGACTTATTTAGCGATGTCACATGTGCAAGTACGTTGTGAAGGTAATGACTGGTGGTTATTGGATTATCAATTAGCCGAATCAGGACAGCATCGTCATATCTGCGCGACGTTACCAGACTTTTACGGTGCCGCCAGTGTTTGCGCGAACAGTGATCTGGTATTGACCTTACCGTCGAGTTTTGTGCCTCAAGCGCAGAAATTATATGGTTTGGTGCAGTTACCTTTGCCGATAGATTTTTCTTCGCTAGTGTATGTGCTGTTATGGCATGAACGTAATAATGATGAACCCGGGCATAAGTGGGTAAGGGAAACCATATGTGAAAATATTGAAAAGGCACGAGGTTGATTGAATACCGCAGCCAAGTTACCCCTGCGGTATTTATGCGTGTTTATTTAGTCCCAGATTTGTTTGAATGCGGGCATAATATATTGACCACCTTCTTCATTAAGGTGGTCGTCATCAGAATATAATACGGTGCCGATATAGTCACCGTAACAGGCTTTATCATCACAGAGGTAAGGCGTTGGGTCGATAATTTTAACGCCACACTTTAGCGCCATTTTATCCTGGATTTGCCACGCCAGTTGGTGTCTTTTTTGATAATCATCTAAGCTAATTGAAACGCGTTTGGTGGTATCTCCGGTCATTAAATCACGCATCTTTTGGTTATATACGTTAGTAATGAGTTCTGGTGTCGGTCTTACAACATACACGGGATTACTCTTCGCAAACTCACATGCTGTATTTATCATGCCTTCGGTAATTGATTGTCGATAGGCATCGTTGCGTTCTGAAAATGTTTCTCCAACAAATCGTTTTGGCTTAGTGGCTGTTTTTTCATTACGGCCATATAGGCTTTGAGATGTACGATTGACAATAATAATGGGTACATTTTTATATTTTTCTTTGGCTTCTTTTAGCGCGTAATTTACAAAATCACCGCATCCTGTCCCTTTCATCCCTCTACTTATCTCATACAATCCATCGATAGTTGGACACATTTTCATACTCCAATCTAATACAGATTGGTTAGGCATCGCTCTGCCTATCGCACTTACGATTGCACTTGCATGGCTATCCCCAATCACGATGGCGCCGAGTTCGCCTTCGCCATAAACACATTCAGGCATTTTTTTATTCCAATGGCCGTTACAACGACCTGGTTTACCTTCATAAGTTGAAGTTTGCATAAACGAAATTAACTTATCTGATAGACGATAGTGCGAATAAATATGTTCTTTCGCTAAGCCCGCTAATATGGCGATGCCGAATACCATTAATAATGGTTTGTATAATAATATGTTTTTAAGATTTAAATTCGCTGGATTTACATTGGATTGCTCAATATAACGGTAGCTTAAAAAACCCAGTAAGATTGATAGCGGAGCGCCAATATAGAGCCAATTTGTTCCTAGTGATAAGTAAATTCCCAATACCGATAGCGGCCAATGCCATAAATAAATAGAGTAAGACCAGAGACCTATTTTTTGAAAGATAGGATTATCGGTAAATATACTGTGTTGGCGGTTTGCTTGAAGAATACAGAACGTACCTAACACGGGGATTAATGCTAAATAACCGGGCCACGGAGTATTTTTCGAAATGAATAGATAAGCGATAACGATTAAACTAATCCCTATTATTTCTAATCGTGCTTTATTTTTACTATTTAAATATTGCAATGGGAATAGGAATGCAATGCCGCCTAGCATCATTTCCCATGCGCGACTTGGCAGTAAATAGTAAGCTAATTCAGGCGTTTGGTATGTCGAATATACGCTATAAATCAAACTGATTATTGTGCCAATCAGTATCGTTATTTTTAGTTGAGATAAAGAGAATACTTTTTTTAGGCAAACTAGTATTAATGGGTAAATAATATAAAATTGCCATTCCGCAGATAAAGACCAAGTATGTAATAACCAACGCTCTTTCGAGGTTGCATCAAAATAACCTGCATCGCCACCATAAAAGAAATTTGAGATGAAGACGATACTATTCAAAGTATCATTTGATAGCGTTTTATAATCCGCAGGTGTGAGATAAAACCAGCCTATAGCAAGCGTTGTTAAGCAAAGCATTGCTAATGCAGGAATAATTCGATTGGCTCTGGCTTTGTAAAATGTACCTAAAGAAAAAGTATTTTTGTCAAAACCGTTGAAAATAATGCGGGTCATTAAAAAACCGGAGATAACAAAAAAGATATCTACGCCAGCAAACCCTCCCGGTAATAATTCCGGAGCGAAATGAAATAATACTACGGCTAAAACAGCAATTGCCCTTAACCCATTTATGTCTGTTCTGAACTGCACAATACTCATCCCTGATTATAATTTCACGAGAGTCTAGCATTTAAAAAAATCCATTTCCTAACCGATTTACGTTAGTGTGAACTTACTTTTTCCCGTGTATTACGCTTGTGAATTTTATGTTTAGAATGAACTTTATGAACTTATTTTTATGGCTCTGTAAACGTTATGGTTTATATGTATAAGGAGTGTTTAAATATTATTTTTGGTGGTGTGGAAGTAGAGTGAAGTGTACGTTTTTATTTTTATTTTATGGTTGGTAACCCCCCCTAAGTTAGATGAACTTAAGGTGGTTAGCGTTAATCTACCGTTTTAACCGGAAAGGCATGCTCGCCGAGTACTTTGCCGTTAACTGACTTGCCGTAATAACCTTGATGGTTATGATACTGTGCTTGGTTGGCTTTTAAGTCACCGCTAAAGCGTGGATCTTGTGGGCGTTCATGGCTATTCATAAATGCGGCTACATCCCATGCTTGTTGTTTACTTAACTGCACACTTTTACCCAGCGGCATGTTTTCATAAATGAAGTAGGCCGCGGTATTGATACGGTGCATACCTGCGCCCCAGTTGAACGCGTCTTTGCCCCACAGTGGCGGGAATGATTGTACGTCATCTTGTTTCAAGCCTTGGCCGCTATCACCATGGCAATTAGCACAGGTTTGTTTATACACCACTTCACCACGTTCGATAGACGGTGTTTCGGCTGGTTTAGCCAGTTTTGGATAACCACGCCCGGCGAGTTTGTTACGCTGCTCAATCGGTAACGCTTGCGCTATCTGAGCTGGTAAAACAAATGCATCGGCTTTGCCACCCAGTTGTACCACAGCATCGCTCATTTCTGGAATAGGAGTGCTGTGCATATCGTATTTATCTAACAAACCGCCCATTGCTAACCAATATGAATAGGCGGTTAATGCGACTAGTTCTGGTGAGTCGACTGCCGGTGCTACACCGTTCATCGAATATTTAAAGCAGCCTTGGATACGCTCTGCGTAAGTATTCACTTTATCGTTCTTTTTTCGGTACGCCGGATAAGACATGAACGCGCCCCATAATGGCGCTGAGTTGGCTTTCATGCCCGCTTGCATGTGGCAGTTGGCACAGTTTTGTTCGTTCCCTACATATTGACCACGCATAGGTTGCGAGTTAACGAATAATGAATAACCTAGTTTTACTTTATTGCCAAACTCGGTATCTGGGATGGTGGCTAAATCACGCGGCACTAAGTATTCACTGCTCGCCGCTTTGGCATGGGCTGGCAATTCGGTTTGGCGATCGGGTAAGTTAGCATCTGCGTTGGCAAACGTTGTTAACAATAAACCTGCGCTAATGATGAGAGATAATTTTTTCATGGGATAACCTTATTTTATCGTCGCAAAATATTGTGCAAGCTGTTGAATTTCTGTTGCTGTTAATTGCTGCGCTATGGTTGCCATGACATTGTTATGATTACCGCTGCGCTGCTTGGTTTGCCATGCGATTAACTGTTGGCTGATATAATCGGCATGTTGACTGGCTAAGCGCGGAAAGTGCTCAACACCCAAACCACTAGGGCCATGACAAGTGGCACAGGCGGGAATGTTACGCTCCCTATCACCTTGGTAAACGAGTTTTCGTGCCGGGTCGGTAATGATGACGTTATCACCACGTTTTTCGATATTACTGATTGCTGGTGCAGGCAAGGCGGCAAAAAATGCCGAGACTTCTTGTACTGCTTCTGGCGTTGCTAACATCATTGCCATCGAGGTCATTAATGGACTTTTGCGCTGACCATTTTTAAAATTATTAATTTGTTCGACGAGATGATTTTCATCCATACCCGCGATCATTGGTGCTAGGTTGGGGTTACCTAAACCATTCATACCATGGCAACTCGCGCATACCATTGCGGCTGGTGGCGTAGCTAATGCGGGCGTTGCAGAAAGCAACAAAGCACTGATGCTTATTAAGCTGTGAATGAGTTTTTTTATGGGCATGGGATATCTCCAAGTGAGTGAACTGTTTGCAGAGTTAATGTCATTATTACTAATCACTGGTCATTATTATTTTTATTATCTTTATGAGCAGAAATAGAGCGTGGCTAGTCTGGCGGTTTGAAAAAAGGAAAGATATTGTGGTTATCCACATAAATTAGAGGGTTTTGTGATGAGGCTTACAGTTGTTATTAATAAGCCCACTGTCGCGGGTACGACAGTGGGCTTATTTTATTAAGTCTATTCGATAACTAGGCCTATTTATTAATCTTCTGCATTTTAGCTCAGGCTAATTTTAGCAGGCAGTGCTTGTCTTGCCGCAGCGCCTACAACCCAGTCAAGGAGTACACCTTTACCTTCACGGGTCGGGTCGATTAAGCCGATATCATTGATATTCACCCCATCATTGGATTTCATTTTTACTGGCTGTTGTTTATCGCCAATCCAATGGGCACGTTCGCCGAGTTCGGTATGGCCAAAGCCGTGTTCAAAACCGAGTGTGCCGGGTTTAACGCCATCGACCAATAATGCCATGGCTTGCGTGGCGCTGGTTGGCGTAGTGATGGTGAACATCGCTCCTGTGGTTAAGCCTATTTTGGCGGCATCGCTTGGATGTATGTAGACCGGATTCACGCCTTTAATCGAATTTAACCGCGGTGACAGGTTTGATACTGCACTGTGAATATTGGATTTAAAGTTAGTTAAGGTAAACGGCCATTCACTCGCTGGGTATTTTTCGTCTAACGGTGTGCCGTCGGCTAATTTTTGTGGATACCAAGTAGGGCAACCAGAATAATACTCACCGGTCATGGTATTACGCGAGGTACCGACCTTTTCATTCCAGATCGCTAACGGTTTTTTCCATTGGTATTTCATTTCGTCGCCTTTGTAGGCTTCGGTCGCATCTTCAAAGCGGCCACCACGAGCAAAGATAAACGCGACTTTACCGAGTTCTTCCGGTGTCAGCACCCGTTGCATAGCTGGTAACAAGCGTTCTAATCCAGACAAGACCATGTCTTCACTACTGGCAGCGGGAACGCCATTGGCGACATAAGCTAAATTGGCCGCAGAGCGCAAGTAAAAATCTTCAGCGTTGTGAATACCGTGCCAATTACCTTGGTTGTCAGAAATGGCGTTATCACCAAATCCACCCAACTGTATCTTTTTAGCGATATCAATTAGGAAGTTTTCTAAATTGATTGCACGGCCATCCGCGGTTTTTTCCGTTAAGGCATTCACAATCGGCCAGCGCGCGGTTACTGTTTTAGTCGGTACGCCATGCCAAGGTGTCGTCATGCCCCAGCTTTCATACGTGACTGTGTCCGGCACGATGTAATCGGATAAGGCTGTGGTTTCATTAATGAAAGCATCAACAGATACAATCAGGGGTAATTGTTTTGGATCTTTTAATTTATCACCCAGTAAGTTGGCTAACCCTGGTACGCCATACATCGGATTCGCCATGTGATTGATCCAGGCTTTAGCACGATACGGATAACCATCAACAGCAGCAGATAAATGTTCTGTTAGCAGCGGCGCAGAGATCGGGTACCAAGGTGATCGTGTTGGATAGGGCGACTCACCTGCGGCCACACGACGTTTATATTCACTGGTTTTGTGGTACGGGAATTTACTGCGCGATAAAAAGATCCCTTTTGGTTTTACCTTGTTCTTAAATTTGGTGAAATCGTAACGAGGGCCTTTACCGGATGTTGGATAACCGCCCGATTTTGCCATTACCCCGCCTTTTAGATTGATATTACCAATCAGCGCGTTAAGCATCAGGATGGTATATGCATTGTAGAAACCATTGCTGTGCATGTTGCCACCATGGCTATCGACAACGGCTTTAGTACCGTGGCTAGTAAAGCGTTTCGCCAGTGCGGTGATCGTCGCCACCGGAATATCACACTGAGTGCTGTAGAAATCAAGATCGTGTGTAAATGCCGATTCTTTTAAGTGCTGCAGTGATGATTTAACCTGTACGTCACCTTGTTTGGTGGTGACCACTTGATCAACAAATAGTTGCGCTGGTTGATCTTGAGTATGTACCGATAGATCACCGCTTTGGGCATCGACGATCACATACGGATCTGCTTCTGACAGTGCTGTGCCAGTAAAGCCAAGATCGACTTCTGAAGCACGCAGGAAAAAACCGTAGCGTGGATGATCTTTATCGCTGATCACCAAATGTGTGGCATTACACCAATGCGCCGTGCCTGCGGTTTTCATCGCGTTCGGTCCCGGCTGGGTTAAGAAGGTGTTATTAAATTTATCATTGGCTAATATCCATTGGATCATACCGAGTACTAATGCGGAATCAGTACCGGGTTTGATCGGCAGCCAGTTGTTATTATCACCCGCGGCCAAGCTTGATGATATAGGTAGCGCTGGTGATACCACTGTATAGCTAAAGTTACCTTTAGTGCGGGCTGTCGCTAACTGACGTGCTTGGCGTTTAAAGGGGTTACCGGCTTGCGCTGGTGACATACCGATATACAGGGCAAATTCACAGTTTTCTAGATCTGGCTTAACATGGGCGAATTTATTTAAATCATTCATTAACGCGCCGGAACCAGCACGGAAACCATAACCACAGTATGAACCATGATGACCAAAGTTACGGGTACCATAACTATTAAAAGCAAAACGTTTAAATAGATCGTCACGGCCTTCATTACCGGCATTGGTCATTAATAACTGGTTGGCTTTCGGGCCATATTCCGGATTGAGTGGATCGAGTGGGGTTTTCACATCGCGGATCGCGCGTAAGCCGTCCACATGACCTTCACCAAACAGATCGCCACCTTCAACTACTTCTTCGAGTAGTTGTTCGTAGCTGATCGGGATCCATTTACCTTCACCACGGTTACCGACACGTTTTAACGGTTGGGTGATCCGATACGGGCTTTTACGAATTTCCATCATGCCATTACCACGGGCACAGGCCGTTGAGCGACCGTCTAATCCAGCTTCTCCAGCCATGCCGATATAAGCGTCTTTTACCGGGGTATTAAAGGGGATCTGATGTTCGTTTGATAATGGGTGATAAGGGTTACCGGAAATACGTAAGATCTCATCACTGGCATTGTCGATACGTACGCGTAACCCACACAGGGTCCAGCAACCAAAACACATCGATGGTGCCACACGTTGCGCCGGGTTATTAATTAGTTTACCCGTTTCTGTGACTTTATATTCAGGGCTTAATGAATTACCAAAATGCGGGTGTTTGGTCTTTTCTCCGGCAGTACCGTCGATAAGGCCATGTACCGCGTGCGATGTAGTGGTTGCGTAACCCGCTGCGAAAGCGCCAGCACCACCCACAGCAAGACCTGCTTTCAGAAATTGACGACGTTTGTTATCCATAATTAAGTCCTTACTGTGTGTTGTTTAGCGAGTGGCTTCGTGATTGAGTTATTTTTTGTTGGTTTAGCGGGTATCGCGACGATCTCTGAAGCGGCTAATGCCAGTGCTAACCACAAGCCTGCCATACCAAGAATACCGAGCAGTCCAGCAGAGCCCATCGGCAGTTCGTAGGGATACGGGCCTTGGTCAAATTTAGCAATAATTTGTACATCCATGATGGTGACCCAACGTAAATACCAGCAACAGATCAAACTGATGGCACTCATGAGCAACAATTGTGCGCGGTTATACAGGGCAATTTTAGAGGCCAATAAAGCAATGCCCATACAGGCTAAAAAGCTCACCGCTAAACCGCCGAGACGGACTAACCATGCTTGGCTTTCATATAATGAGAATGACGGGTTGTTGGATGCCCAGATTGGCAGTAATACCGCGGCTAAGATCGCGCTGACTAACAGGGCGCGTTTTATTAGCCCTTGGTCGCTTTGGGTAAAGACGTTGGCTTTTGCTGGAATAGGGAATAAAGCTAATAACAATAACGCAAAACCAATGGCGCCGATAAAGGCGGTCACAAACCATAATAGCGGCGCAGCTGGTTGATGCCATAGTGGGCGACTTTGCACCACGTAGATCTCGGCACCTGTGTACAAGGCAATGGTTAAACCAGCGAGACACGTCACCACCGTTACTGCAATAATTTGGCTGCTGGTGGTTTTCCAGTTACCGAAACTAAACCAAGCAACTTTCTGCGCAATAGCACTGTCACTGTGTTTAAGTTTGGCAATATCATCACGTAAATATAACCAGGCGGTTAATATCGCTAATGCTGAGAATAACGGTAAAAACAGCGAGCCTAACGACATCCATGACCAAGGCGTTATATTGGTATAAAAATGCCAAGCGCGACCCGGTTGGTGTAAGTCACCGGTTAATGCGAGTGGGCCAACAACCGCGCCAATCGACATGGTGAGTACTAATGCCGAACGCAAATAATGACTGGTGTGGGCGCGGAATAAATAACTTAATAAAAATAATATCGCCGCCGCATACGCAGAACCAATATAGAAAAAGTATTGCACTGCCCACGGGAGCCAAGCAATGGCTTGTGGTTGCACTAAAATTTCGGTGATGTTCATGCGTTATCTCCTGCTGGATCGTAGATGGCGACTTTGCCGGCAACCTTACTGGTGAACGCGTCATCCATGCCGATGTAGAACACATGTGGCTGGGTATTTTCTTCTGGCTTTAATACCTTGATATCATCTTGATGGTCACGCATGAGCTGGCTGATTTGGCTATTTGGATCTTTGATATCACCAATAATGCGGGCCCCGCCAACGCAAGTTTCTACGCATGCGGGTAATAATCCGACTTCTAAGCGATGGGCACAGAAAGTACATTTATCCGCGGTGAGGGTTTCTTCATTGATAAAACGGGCATCGTAAGGGCAAGCCTGAACGCAGTAAGCACACGCCACGCAACGCTCGTTATCAACCATGACAATGCCATCTTCACGTTGAAACGTGGCCTGTACCGGACATACTTTCACACAAGGTGGGTTTTCGCAGTGATTACATAAGCGCGGTAAGGTAAATGATTTTACATTTTGTAATTCACTGCTACCGTCATCTAAGGTGACTTCGTATTGTTTTACCGTGGTACGGAATTGACCAATAGGGGCTTGGTTCTCAATGCTACAACCGACAGTACACGCTTGGCAGCCCACACACTTACGTAAATCAACAACCATGGCATAACGCTTACCGGTATGACCTTTACGGTCTGGCGCTTGATTGTTTCTGATAATGGTGGTGGTGAACGGGTTAGCCGCCGACACCGGGATGATTGCAGCACCAGCGGTTAATGCGCCGAGGCGGGTCATTAAGCGTCGTTTACTTGAGTCCATGAGAACACCTTGTGGTTAATAGTGAATAAGGCCATTGTCTGGAAATTAAGTGGTAGTTTGTATTGTGGTTTTCCACATACACAGGGTTGGATTGATCTAAAACAATAAATATTTTGGCTTTATGGCTATTTTGGTATGCTTAGGTGGTTGTTGGGTGAATTGGATAGTATGAGCAGGAGAATTGGCATGGGTAACGTATTAATACAGACAGTGATTGCTGCGTTATTGTTGGTGATGACTCAGGTGCATGCCAGCAACACGATTGATAACGCTATCAATAAAAATAGCGCTAGCGAAGCGCGGGTGCATACCAAGCAAGTTATTACCACCGTTGATGTGGGTGTGTTAGCCACACGTGGTGTCTTTGAAGCTAAACAACGCTGGCAACCGACGTTAATATGGTTACAAAGCCAGATCCCTAATAGCGAGTTTCGTTTACATCCATATACCTTGGCGGAAATGGAAACCGCAGTAAAACAGCAGAGTGTTGATGTGGTCGTGACGAACCCAGGTCAAGCGGTACGTTTAGGTCGCCAATATCCACTGTCTTGGTTAGCGACGTTGAACAGTAAACTCGGTGATGGCACCCATGTGATTGGCTCGGCTTTGATTGTCCGTGCGGATTCTCACTATCAGCACTTAGTGGATGTCAGCAGTGAGAAGATCGCCGCTGTTGCCAGTAATGCTTTCGGTGGTTACTTAACCATGCAACTTGCGGTGCAAAATAAAGGTATTAACCCAACCGCTTTTTTTGCCGATGTATCGTTTTTAGGTTTTCCCATCGATGCCATCATTTATCAGTTACGTGATGGTTATTTTGACGCGGCGGTGGTGCCAGTGTGCCAACTAGAAAGTATGTTAGAAGAAGGACTGATCCAACCCGGGGTTTTTCGCGTATTGGATGATATCAGCCCGGATAACTTTGCTTGCGCGCTGTCTACTGAGTTATACCCGAACTGGTCGATTGCCAAAACCAGTGCCATTTCTGCCAAATTAGCCAAGAAAATAACCCGTGCTTTATTAGCACTGCCGAGTGATCATGCTGCCAGTATTGCAGCTTATTCAACGGGCTGGACACCACCGATTAGTCAGTTATCTGTCGACCAATTATATCGTGATTTAGATATGCACCCCCTGCAACGGCCTTGGTGGCAAGAGGCGGCAGTATGGATCAAGAAAAATCAGCAATGGGCCTGGGTGGTATTTTTATTTGTGCTGTTATTAAGTGTTTATCATTTAATGTTGGAATACCGCTTTAGCCGTAGTGAGCGTAAATTGAAAGCTACCTTAAATCGTTTAAAAGAAAAAAATGCCATGTTAGAACATGCCCAACGGGTAGCAATTGTCGGTGAATTGGGCAGCAGTTTAGCCCATGAAATTAATCAACCGCTGGCGGCGATCCTGAATTACAGCCAAGGTGGATTATTGCGGATCCATAAAGGTGCAGATGCCAGTGCGGTGGTGCCGGCATTAGAAAAAATACAGCAGCAAGTGAAACGGGCTGATGATATTGTGCAACGGCTGCGCACACTTATTAATAAACGTGCAGTAGCGAAATCTAGTTGTGATATGCAAGTATTATTAACGGATACCTTAGAGTTGTTAGAGTATGACTTTCAGCAGAAAAATATTACTGTGAGCCGAACCTGTTTAGGTAATGCGGTTGCACTTGATACCGATGTTGTTGGTTTGCAGCAAGTATTATTAAACGTATTGAATAATGCCGCGGATGCCTGTTTGATGCGTGAAGCTAGCGCGCCGATAAACGCTAACATTCGTATTGCAAGCCAGTATAGCGATGACAGATTAATATTAACGATCACAGATAACGGTATTGGCTTAACAGCGACGAGTGAAGAATTACAGAATGCGTTTTTCACCACCAAAAAAGACGGGTTAGGGCTAGGGTTAGCCATTTGTCGGGATGTGATTGAAGCGCATCATGGCCAATTCTCGTTAGCGCCCGCTGATCCAGCAGGTTGTCGCGTAAGCATACATTTACCACTACCCCCACAATAACAATAACAATAACAATAACAATAGTAATAGTAATAGTAATAGTAATAACAGCATAACTGAGGATGATGAATATGAGTCAAGAATTTGTAACCGGATCGGTTGTTGTCGAACATGATGTTTCAGTCCCTGTTTATGTTGTCGATGATGATGAATCAGTACGTGATTCGTTGGCATTTATGCTCGGTGGTTATGATATCAATGTCACGAATTATGCTGGTGGCCAGGCATTTTTAGATAACGCTGAGATCATGCAGCCGGGTTGTGTGATCTTAGACAGTCGGATGCCGGGATTACGCGGCCAAGAAGTACAAGCTATTTTGACTCAATGCCACAGCCCACTGTCAATTATTTTTCTCACAGGCCATGGTGATGTATCGATGGCGGTGGATGCGTTTAAATCGGGTGCGGTGGATTTCTTGCAAAAACCCGTCGATGGGGAAAAATTAGTACAGGCGATTACCATTGCCGCCGAGAAATCATTAGTGCGTAGCGAGCAGCTCAGCGCATTATTATCTTATCAATCTCTGACAGAGCGTGAGCTCGATATATTATTGTTATTGGTTCAAGGTAAGCGTAACCAACAGATCGCGAATGACTTATGTATTGCGGTGCGGACTGTGGAAGTACATCGATCGAGTTTGATGAAAAAATTTAACGCTAAAACCATTGCTGAATTGGTCTTGCAATATGGTCTTGCGATTAACTAGCTGAATATATTGTTAAAACGACTAACGAAATGCATTGTCAGCATAATACTTTGTTTTATTGTTAAGCGTTTATTTACGGTTGCAGAATACGTGATTTCGCTTAGACTCCCTTATGTGATTTAACATTTATCTCACATCTTTGTTTTGGATTAATTAGTTAACTGGAGGTACACATGAAAAACTTAAATTTTGTTCAACTCGTCTGTGTATCTTTTGATCATACCTGTTCCATGATGGCCGTTCATCACGCCTTTCTGGCCAGTTCCGATCGAAAACCTGGCACCAATAACTAACTAATCCGTACCTCTTAAAGGCTGCGGAAAAATGGCAGCTTGATAGGGTTCTAATCTCATTAATATCTCTAGATAGCCGAATTGTTTCACGCCATTTTTCCCAGTATTTTTTATATACAAAAGTTATATATCCAAACTATATACTGGAGAATTATTATGCGTCATTCACTTTATTTACACCTTGCTGTTTTCTTTGTTCGTGCCGATATCCGTCGTGAAGAACGCGTGTGGGTAGCAAAAGTTCGTCGTGCTACCAGCGAGATCCCATTGGGTAATGCGTATCTGTTAAAAGATATTGGACTTAATGCCGAGGGTCGTCCACTTTGTAGCTCAGAACCCCGCAATGTCACTGCTAAACGTCGAGTGCGTCATCTACGCCGCACTTGCCGATTGAAAATAGCAACGTAATGATAGGGGCTAGGCTGTGTGCAGTTTAGCCCCCGAACTTAATGAGGCTTGTTAGTGTTCAATCGCTGCCGAGCCGTCTTCATTGATATGCAGTATGGCTTTTGATTGCTTGATTAACTGTGCTGCATAAGATGGTGAGACTGAGCGTAAACTACCTTTCCCGGTGCGGAATGAAGGTTCCCAAACTTTATCCTTGTATCGACCTGTTTCCATAAATTCCACTACTACTTTCATAACGTACCTCTATTTTGTTGGTCTTACGGTGCCCTATTACAACGCGAATATCGTCGTTGCTATGGTCACTCAGAGGGTTAGTCGTAAAAAGTGCCTTGTAAGTTCAAATATAATCGTCCTTATTTCAAATGAAACTAAGAGCTGTTTTCTTATTCTTTTATCGCCTTCATTCGGATAATAAGTGCAACGGTGATTATTCTATGTTGATGACGTAAATAATTATGCTTGTCATTACAACTCGCTAACGTGGTTTGACTGACACAGGGGAAATTAGCAACTAAACTATTAGCAACTAGGGTATAAAAAAACAACCTATGCTCGATCACCATTTTAGCGTTCCTGAGACGTGTTAATGTGCGAGGCTTAAATTAATCAGTCTCGCTGTACGGCACATTCGGGAGGAGGATCCGTATGAGAGATAATTCTGCCATCGAAGCATACCGTAAAGACCATGGATTGGAACAACTCACTTACCACACGGTTGAAGAGATTCAATCTGGCCATTTTGACTTAGACAAGGCGCAAGCTTTTCTGGCCTTTCAAACGCGTATCAATAACGAATTACTTAATCACAAGGTGATCACGGCTAATCCCTATACCCAGTGGTTTTGCGATGCGTCACTCAATGATGTGCAGATTAAACAGTTGATCGTGCAATTCTCGGTTTTTTCCAATCAATTTTTAGTCGCACAACTCGAAAAAATGCTTAATGCCGAAACCCTTGAAGAGATGCGCGCCTCGAAAGAAATCTTAGCCAATGAAATCGGTGTTGTGTACAAAAATCCGAAGCGAAACCGTGCTACGCAATTGAGCCAAGAGGAACGTGATTTTGGTGATATAGAAGGCAGTATTGATGGTGGCGCGTTCCATTTTAAAGCCGCGCATTTTGAACTGTTAAGTCAGTTAGCGGATTATTTTGGGATCGGCTTTAATCAAATTGGACGACGCCAGTTTGGTTCTGCCAAGACCTTGTTCTTTTGTGATGAATTAGTGCGGCTCTATGGCTCGGCAAGTTATGCAACGTCAACCGCAGCCTCTTATGCCGTTGAGAACTGGGCAGCTGCAGGGTTCTGGGATGAACTCGTTGCTGGGTTTAATAATTACCGCCAAACGCGTGATTTGAAAGGTTTACCGCTGACCTTTTTTACTTGGCATGCCAAACTCGAAGCCAATCATGCCAACCATACTCAGGAAGAGCTCGAGGCCTATTATTTTAATAATGAGGTTGATGAAGAACACTTTATTGTCAGTGGTAACGAAATGCTCGATGGTGTCTATGCGTTTTGGCAAGGGCTTGATGAAGAAAGAAAACGTATTCATTAACATACGTAGTTTAGTCATTTATATAAGTAGTTTAGTGATGACTCTACGTCGGCCATTTGTCTGCGCCGGATTATTTTCTGCGTCAGCCTATTTGTCTACATCAGGTTGACTTTCTGGCGCCGCGTCGCTAAATGCAGGCAATTGAATACAGTGTTGATAGATACGGTTGATAGCAGGATAGGGTGTCATATCAAGCTTAAACCGCAGCGCGTTATAAACTTGGGGGATCAAATAGGCATCAGCGATGGTCAGTTGGTCGTCGTAACAATAGTGGGTACTACCTTTGCTTGTGAGTTGTGCTTCAATAGCGGCAAAACCGCTGGTCAGCCAATGGTGATACCAGGTCATTTTTTCGGGTCCATCGCAGTCGAAAGACTCTTCGATATAATGTAATACCCGTAAGTTATTCAGTGGATGCATATCGCAGGCAATGATTTGCGTTAATGTGCGCACATAGGCGCGCTGGGTTAAATTGATTGGCAATAAAGCGGGTTGCGGAAAAGCTTCTTCTAGATATTCAATAATAGCGCCTGACTGAGTGATAATTTGTGGTTCACTGCCTGGCGCCGCGATATCAAGGCTTGGCACCAAGCCTTGTGGATTAACATTCAGATATTCTACCGAGTGTTGCTCTCCGCCATTACGCACTAAATGTACCGGCACAATGGTATAACTGATCTGCTTTAAATTTAATACGATCCTAACGCGGTAAGCGGCCGTTGAACGGGAATAGCTATAAAGTTTCATCTTGCATTACCACCCTTTGCTCTATCGCGCCAAAAATGGATCGTCCGGTCTTATCCAGCATTTCAATTTTTACCTTGTCACCCTCTTGGAGAAAGGGTGTGCTGATTTCCCCTGAGGCGATTTTTTCTAACATTCTTTTTTCTGCGATACAGGATGAACCTACTGTGCGATCACAATTAGACACAGTGCCTGAACCGATAATGGTGCCCGCTGTTAAGGTGCGGGTTTTGGCTGCGTGCGCAATTAAGCGCGGGAAATCAAATGTCATATCCGTGCCTGCGTCAGGTTTGCCAAATAAGGTGTCATTGAGATAACTGTATAGCGGTAAATGTAATTTAGCGCCGTCCCAGGCATCGCCGAGTTCATCTGGGGTAACGGCAACGGGAGAGAAGGCGGTGGAGGGTTTACTGTGAAAGAAGCCAAAACCCTTGGCTAATTCATTGGGGATCAAATTACGTAATGATACGTCGTTGACTAAGGTAATTAATAAGATGGCCTGACTGGCCGCGGCGGTGCTTACGCCCAGTTTTACATCACTGGTGATCACGGCTACCTCACCCTCAAAATCCAGCCCCCAATCTGAGTCTAGCAGGGGGATATTGTCTTTAGGACCTAAAAAACTGTCACCACCGCCTTGGTACATTAACGGATCTGACCAAAACGATACTGGCATTTTAGCGCCTCTGGCTTTACGCACTAACTCGACATGATTAACGTAAGCACTGCCATCAGCCCATTGGTATGCTCTGGGCAGTGGCGACTCCAGTTGGCAATGTGAGAACTGAATAATATCGTCTAATGCCCCGTTATTTAATTGCGCATAATGAGCTTGTAACTGGGGTTCGATAGTCGGCCAATTCTCTAACGCCCATTGTAAGTTTTCCGCTATCGATGCAACACACACTGCCGTTTGTAAGTCTTTACTGACGAGATATAAGCAGCCATCTCTAGAACCATTTCGTAATGTTGCTAATTTCATCTCAACCTCTCGCCAATGTGTTCGTTAAGTGTTTTATCTGTTATAAGCGTATTTTTAATAACGTCATTCTTTCCAGCTATCGACATAACCGTGCCATTCCACATCTTGCATCAGGGAGCCAATATCCAGGCCATCGCGAGTATCTATCATCACTGCTACTTCATCTGTTGCTTTGCGCTGAGACTTACAACCTGCGCGATAGGCTTTAGGATGAGGGCCATGAGTAAAACCACAAGGGTGGAAGGTCAACATACCGGGTTCAATATTGTCGCGGCTAAAGAACTCGCCTTGGTGATAAAAGATAACTTCATCAAAGTCATCATTACTGTGGTAAAAGGGCACTTTCAATGCGCCCGGATCGGTTTCTATTGGTCTGGGCACGAAAGTACACACCACAAATCGACTGGTTACAAAAGTGGAATGCGCGGAGGGTGGCAGGTGAAAACGGTGGCTCATTAACGGGCGAATATCTTGCCAGTTGATCCTGACTACCGACACATCGCCATGCCAGCCAACCACATCAAGCGGGTTGAAAGGGTACTCAATAATCGACAGTTCATTAAAACGTTTAAGCACCACTTGCCACGGCTGTTCATCTTGTTGTTGCAGGTAGGCTGCGTCTATTTCTGGGGTATCCAGTACCGCTTGATCAAATATCGCATGCTGGCCGACGATAGTTTTATCAGGTAAACCATAATAATCATTGGTGGCTTCGATCATCAGTAATGTGATGGGTTCGGCAGGTTCTAAGCGCCATAAACAAGAACGTGGAATTAATACGTAATCGCCTTGTTTAACACTCAAATGACCGTAATCACAAAACAATTCGCCGTGGCCTTGATGGATAAATAACAGATCATCCCCGTCAGCATTTCTGACTAAGGTTTGCATGTTTTCGTTACATCGCCAGAAGCGGATCTGACAATAGGCATTATGTAACAGTAATGGCGCATCCCAAGGCGATATTTGCGAGTAGGACAGCTTTAATAGGTTATATGCCCTAGGCCTGTGATTACCTGACCATTCACTCCAGCCTGTCGGTGGATGTTTATGATGCAGGTGTGTTGCGGGTCCATAGAAACCTTCCCGACTGACTTCTCGCTCAAATATACCTTGTTCAGGCAGGTCTGCATGCGCCTGCCGAGAATAGGTGCCTTTGCGTAGTGGAAAGCTGATCCTACGGTTCATATTTTTCCCTCTTGAGCGCTGTGGTTATTTATTTTTTGCCGAAAGCACACCGCGCGCGAGCTGGTCTCTTTCAATGGATTCGAATAAAGCTTGAAAATTACCTTCGCCAAATCCTTCATCGCCTTTACGTTGGATAATTTCGAAGAAGATAGGGCCGATTAAGGTCTTGGTGAAGATTTGCAGTAATAGGACTAATTTGCCAGATTCGATATGACCATCAATGAGAATACGATTTTTTCTTAGTTGCTCAATCGCTTCATGATGACCAGGTAAACGTTCTGTGATCATGTCGTAATAGGTGTCGGGTATATCCAAAAACTCAATACCGCTAGCCCTTAACGTTGAAACAGTCTGATAAATATCATCCGTGCCTAAGGCGATATGTTGGATCCCTTCGCCGTGGTACTCCTGCAAGAATTCTTCAATTTGTGACTTGTTATCGCTGCTTTCATTAATGGGAATGCGCAGATTTCCGCACGGGCTGGTCATGGCGCGGCTGCGCAACCCAGTCATGGTGCCTTTAATATCAAAATAACGGATTTCTCGAAAGTTAAAGATGCGTTCATAAAATTCAGCCCACGGATCCATATGCCCACATTGCACATTGTGAGTGAGGTGGTCGATATAAGTGAGTCCTGCCGATTTAGACTGGTCTTCAGTTTCGCCAGTTAATTGAAATTGTTCCTGATAAAGCCGCTTCCTGACATCATCATCGACCAAATACAGCAGGCTTTCGCCAATACCGTAAATAGCCGGTACACCGAACTCAAGAATTTTACGCTCACACGGTTTGGCTTCACGGTTTAACGCATGTTGATAGGCTTTATTAGCATCGGTGACTTTAAAACCCATGGCACAGGCGGAAGGACCATGTTGCTCAGCAAATTCAGAGGCGAAACCACGACCTTCTGTACTGACTAAAAAGTGGATATCACCTTGTTTGAACCAAGTTAACGGGCGTGTTTTGTGCTGGGCATGAGGATGAAACCCCAACTGTTGGAAAAGCATAGCAAGCTGTTTTGGATCGGGAGACGAGAATTCGACAAATTCGAAGCCTTCGGTCCCCGCAGGATTACTAAACAGCTGTTTAGTATCATCGTACGCGTGGTCCATTTTGACCTCCTTTGCAGACTATCGAGTTGCAAAAAGCCTACAAATTTAAAAGGAACTTAGAAGCTAGTATGGATGATTTATGGTGGTTCTGCTTGAGGGTGGTGCCGAAAAAATCGGATTCAGCTATTTATCAGTCTTTTAGTTATTTATGAGCTGGTATTATTTTTTTCGCTAAAAACAGTTGCTGGTTACGTGTAGATTTCTGTGATTCGAGGTTAGGTGATTATGATGAAATATTAAATGAAAAGCAGTATGATGCATGGTATTCAACTCGATAAATCTAATGGAAACGTATCACTTAATGCCAAATCTTATTTTAAACGAATTATCTGATATCGAGTTATTACAAGAAAGCTGCTAGGTTGAATGCAAGCTTGCTGGTGGCCGAGATGGCTGTGGTGCAGTCCCTGGTGACATGTGGGAAAGCTATAGTGCATTTGCCAATACCCGTGGCGGCGAGATATTACTTGGCATTAAAGAGAAGAAAGGAAAATTTACTCTCGAAGGCATTAAGAACCCTGCGCCTTTAGTTAAAAACATTTGGGATACGGTTAATAACACCAATAAGGTGAGCCATAATTTACTAAATGAAGTCGATGTTTCTGTTATTACGATAGCTGAAAAACAGCTTATTAGAATTTTAGTGCCCCGTGCACCAAGAGAAATTCGTCCAATTTATATTAACGGTAATCCACTCGCGGGCTCTTATGTTAGACGCTATGAAGCCGATCAAAAGTGCTTGCCTGACGCTGTAACTCGTATGATAGCTGAACGCGAAGATGTACGAGATAACCGTATTTTAGAAGGTTATGGCTTAGATGATATCGACGCCGAGTCATTGCGAATATATCGCCAAATGTTTATCGATGCGAAACCACAAGGTCACCCATTTTTAGAACAGGATACAGCGGGCTTTCTACGAAGCATTAAAGCATGGAGAAAAGACCGAAAGACTCAACAAGAAGGTTTAACCTTAGCGGGTTTAGTAATGTTTGGTACTTGGGATGCGATTCAAGACGCCTTGCCTAATTACTTTGTTGATTACCAAGAAAAAGACGACAGCTCACATCGCTGGATTGATAGAGTATTTCCTGATGGTTCTTGGTCGGGTAATATTTTTGATTTCTATCGCAAGACTTTTCGTAAACTGACCGCTGATTTTAAAATAGGTTTTCAGTTGAAAGATGGACAACGCATTGATGATACGCCAGCGCATGAGGCAATTCGTGAAGCCTTGGTTAATATGCTCGCGCACGCTGATTACACCAGTGATAGCTCATTGTTTATAGAGAAACATCCCGACTTTATTGGTTTTCGTAACCCCGGTTTAATGCGCGTTCCGGTTAAAGATGCGATTGCTGGTGGTGATAGCCTTTGTCGTAATCCTGCGATCCATCAAATGTTTCTCAACATTGGTTTAAGTGAAAAAGCAGGCTCGGGCATACCTAAAATTTACAGTAATAGTCGCAGACAGAATTGGCAAATACCTAACCTTTATGAAAAAGACTCGCCAGAACAAACCCTGTTAGAGTTGAGAATGGTTAATTTGGTCTCTGAAGAGATGCACTCTAATTTAATTGAACTCTTTGGAGCTAGTTATAATGCACTTAGCGAGCTAAAACGTTCGATTCTAATCACTGCATCTACCGAGTCTTGGTTTAACCATGAGCGAATTTGCTCGTTAACATCAAAGCACACAAGAGATATCACCTTAGCCCTATCACAACTTGTAAAAGGTGGCTATTTGGCATCTGGTGGTAACCACAAGGGTAAGGTTTACCACCTAAAAGGTGTTGATGTCCCGACACCAGATAATGATGCAGGAAAAGGTATTACATTTGTGTCTTCCCCCGATCTTTCACAATTATCACTGTTTGGTGAAAATGAAGAATTTGATAGCAAAAGCCCGGACCTAAACGTCGAAAGCCCGGACTTTGATAGCAAAAGCCCGGAGCTAAGCTTTGAAAGCCCGGACCTTAATATTGAAAGCCCGGACCTCGACGAAGAAAAACAGCTATGGCAAGAACTACTTGAAATTGCGTCGCCGATTCGAAATGGGTCATATCGAGCCAAACGTAACGATATCGAAAAAGTGATAATTCAACTATGCGAAAAATCTGATCAGAAGTACTTAGGGCTGACTGATATAGCAAAACTATTAGGCCGAAATACGGATACATTAAGAAAAAGTTATCCCAGTCCAATGTTAAAAAATCAGCAATTGACGTTAGCGTATCCAACTAAACCAAATCATCCAAATCAGGGCTATAAGATTAAAAAAGGAAGATCATGATAACAAAAGTGCCACGTAATAACGTGGCATTTCAGTGTGTTGAATTCTATTGGATGCGTATCAAAACATCATTCTATGTTCTGTAACTGCTCACGCATTTGCTCAATTAAAACTTTAAGCTCTACAGCTGACTTAGTAATATCTGTACTAATCGATTTTGAACCTAAGGTATTTGATTCACGATTGAATTCTTGCATCATAAAATCAAGACGACGGCCACAAGCGCCACCTTTTTTAAGAATGCTGTGGGTTTCTGTTACGTGGGCATTTAAGCGATCGATTTCTTCTGCCACATCTAATTTTTGCGCCATTAAAATAAGTTCTTGTTCAACGCGGGTTTCATCAAGTTCGATTTTCGCATCAGCGAATTTCTTTTGAATGCGCTCACGTTGCCATACGATGATCTCTGGCATTTTACTGTGCACAAACGCCGCTTGTTCAGTGATACCGGCTAAACGTTGTTCTAGCATCGCTTGTAGTTTTTCACCTTCTGACGCGCGAGACTCTAAAAATTCAGTCAGGGTTTCGTTGAAAAAGCTTAATAGGTCGGTTGATAACTCGCCCATGTCTTTTTCTTCGGCTTCCATAACGCCAGGCCAGCGTAGAATATCAACCGGGTTTAGTTTGGCTTTACCGGCCTTTTTCGATACCCAGTTTGCGCTTTCAATTAATTTCTCGGCTAATGCTTCATTGAGTTGTAATGCGCCGCTGTTTGCTGAGCTGGCTTCAAAACGCAGGTTACATTCTACTTTGCCGCGTTGTAATTGTTTACGGAAACGCTCACGTAGTACCGCTTCTAAACCACGAAATTGCTCTGGTAATCGGATGTACGTTTCCAGATAACGTTGATTAACCGAACGGATCTCCCATACAGCTGTACCCCAATCGCCTTTAAACTCTTTACGGGCATATGCCGTCATACTATGAATCATGTTAAATCCGTTAATTAAGTAAATTAAGCTAATTATACCTGTAGGTTATTACAACTTGCTATAGCGATAGTTTAGCTTAGCTCATATAATATTGGCCAATCATCATTGAAGAGTCAAAATAATGCGTCCAAGTCAAAGAACATTAGGTCAAGTTCGACCTGTAACAATTACCCGTAACTTCACCGCGAATGCAGAAGGTTCTGTCTTAGTTGAATTCGGTGGTACGAAAGTATTGTGTACTGCGACTGTTGAAAAGGGTGTACCACGTTTCTTAAAAGGCAAAGGCCAAGGTTGGGTGACAGCTGAATACGGCATGTTACCGCGCTCTACGCACAAACGTATGCATCGTGAAGCTGCACGTGGCCAACAAACTGGACGTACGATGGAAATTCAACGCCTGATCGCGCGTTCATTACGTGCTTGTATCGATCTTGAGTCATTAGGTGAACACACAATTATCATCGATTGTGATGTTATTCAAGCTGACGGTGGCACGCGTACGGCTGCTATTACAGGCGCTTGTGTGGCATTGGCGGACGCGATTGAATTTCTGATCCGTAAAGGTAAATTAACTGTCAGCCCAATCAAATTTATGATCGCAGCTGTGTCTGTGGGTATCTATAAAGGTGAAGCGGTTTGCGATTTAGATTACGCAGAAGATTCAGACGCTGAAACAGACATGAACGTAGTGATGACTGAAACCGGTAAATTCATCGAAATTCAAGGTACTGCGGAAGGCGTGCCGTTTAGCCACGAAGAAATGTTAGACATGCTGGCGTTAGCGAAAGATGGTATCGAGATGATCATTATCGAACAAAAGAAAGCACTCGGTGATAGTTTAATTAAAGCGTAAAGCTTGTTAGAATGGCGGCGCTTATCGTTAGCCGCTCACGCTAACAATATTAATTGCCTAATAATATGCCCCATATTATTAGGCTTTTTAGGTGAAGTGGCTTTTAGCCTCTAACATCTAATTAATCATAATAGGGGAAAACGATGAAAGATTACCAACGCGAATTTATTGAGTTTGCTTTAGAAAAAGAAGTGCTTAAGTTTGGTGAGTTCACTCTAAAGTCTGGTCGTACTAGCCCTTATTTCTTCAATGCTGGTTTGTTTAACACGGGTCGTGATTTATCCCGTCTTGGTCGTTTCTATGCCGCTGCTTTAGTTGATTCTGGTATCGAATACGATGTGGTATTTGGTCCTGCCTACAAAGGTATCCCAATTGCGACGACAACTGTTGTGGCGCTGAACGATCATCATGATATTGATGCACCTTATTGCTTTAACCGTAAAGAGAAAAAAGACCACGGTGAAGGTGGTACATTAGTCGGCGCTGCGCTTGAAGGTCGTATTATGCTGGTTGATGACGTGATCACTGCGGGTACAGCAATCCGTGAATCAATGGACATCATCCAAGCCCATAACGCGGAACTTTCGGGTGTGTTAATTGCGCTAGACCGCCAAGAAAAAGGCAAAGGCGAGTTATCTGCAATCCAAGAAATCGAACGTGATTATGGCTGTAAAGTATTATCAATTGTGACATTAGGTGATCTTGTTTCTTTCTTAGCGGATAAGCCAGAAATGCAACAGCATCTTGAGACTGTAAAAACATACCGTGAAAACTACGGTATCTAATCAGCATCTTTAACCGCAAGGTTAGACGTTGTTCGTTAGACATGAGCAGTTATGAATATAGCTGTTATAAAAAATAAAAGGCTACCTCGGTAGCCTTTGTTGTTTTTACACTTTGCAATTGGTATTACACATTAACGTTGTAACGATTAACTTTGTAATAGCTGCTTGTGTAAGAAGTCCCACTGCTGATCAAAGTCTGTGGTTGGTTTTAACGCAAAGCGGGTTCGTACATATTGATTAATACGCCCTTCGGCATACGCCAGTAATAAGTTTGCCAACATACTTTCATCTAAATTAAAGCCAGTGCCGTCACGCATTTTCTTTTCACGTAGCACTTGTTTTAAATGGGTTTCAATCTTGGCGTACAGTATGCTGATCTGCTGGCTAAGACGCTCGTGTTCACCTTGCAGTGCATCGCCAGTCATAATACGGGTGATGCCGGGGTTACGCTCGGTAAAGACCAACAGCAGATGCAGGATGTGATGACAACGAGTAATGGTATCTTTCTCTTCATTTAATATTTGATTAATACCGGCTAATATTGAATCTTCGATAAAGGTAATTAAACCTTCAAACATACGCGCTTTACTTGGGAAGTGGCGATAGAGGGCTGCCTCTGATACGCCGACTTCTTTCGCGAGTTTTGCGGTCGTGATACGCTGACCTGGATGGGTTTCCAGCATATGTGCTAACGCTTGTAAAATCTGTTCTCGACGATTCTTTTTAGTGCTTGTTGACATCTTTTTCATCCTAGAATGGTGTTAACCGTTATTGCTTACCCGAATGGCCAAAGCCACCTTCGCCGCGTTCACTACTATCAAACTCTTCAACTATGATGAGTTCTGCTTGGATCACTGGCACTATCATCATCTGAGCAATACGATCGCCCGGTTGAATAATGAAGCTATCTTGACCGCGATTCCAACATGAGATCATTAACTCACCTTGATAATCGGAATCAATTAAACCCACTAAGTTACCCAATACAATACCGTGTTTATGGCCTAAGCCTGAACGCGGTAAAATGGTTGCTGCCATGCTTGGGTCGGCAATATGAATGGCAATACCCGTTGGGATCAAATGTGTTTCGCCTGGGTTAACCGTTAATGGTTGTGCAAGGCAAGCACGCAGATCTAAACCCGCCGAACCCGGTGTTGCATAACTTGGTAATGGAAATTCGGTACCCACGCGTGGATTTAATATTTTAACTTCTATTTTTTTCATTGTTTGCTTCACTGAATATATCAATTGATGGCTCGACAGTGCCTTGCGTTAGCGCAACACACTGTAAACTTCTGAGTATAATTTTAATTATGGCTAGGTATTCGCATTGAACTGCGTGGCAATTAACTGTAATAACTGTGCTGCCACATCTTGTTTGCTCGCTAATGCAATTTGCGTCATACCTTGGGGCCAGAATACGGTTAATGCGTTGTTTTCGGCATTAAATCCTTGGCCGGATTGTGACACGTCATTTGCGGCGATCATAGCAAGATTTTTACGTTGCATTTTGTCGCGTGCATAATGTTCAACATCTTGTGTTTCTGCAGCAAAACCGACAGTAAAAGGAGAATTTTCGAGCGCTGCCACACTGGCAACGATATCGGGATTTTTGATCATGCGCACGATCATTTCGTCGCTATTGGTTTTTTTGATTTTTTGTTCGGCAATTGTTTCTGGGCGGTAATCTGCTACCGCTGCACACGCAATGAAAATGTCTTGCTGACGAATATCAGACATAACGGCATCGTGCATATCCAGCGCACTGATCACTTTAACCAGATTACATTCGGCAGGTGCGGCTAGTGCCACTGGACCGCTTACGACGGTCACATTGGCGCCGAGTGAACGCGCGGCTTGGGCAAGGGCATAACCCATCTTACCGGAGCTATGATTACTGATATAACGCACCGGATCAATCGCCTCGCGAGTTGGCCCTGCGGTGATCATGACATTTTTACCCGCTAATAATTGCGGTTGTGCTTGTTGGATAAAGTAATCAACAACCGCGGTCACGAGCTCATCTGGATTAACCATTCTACCGGGTCCCACATCACCACAAGCTTGCACGCCTGCGGCTGGGCCCCAAAGCGTTACTTGGCGCTGTTTGAGTGTGGCTAAGTTCGCTTGGGTTGCTGGCGCTTGATACATCACTTGATTCATCGCTGGTGCAATGGCAATCGGTGCTGGCGTCGCTAAGCATAATGTTGAGAGTAAATCATCGGCAATACCGGCGGTCAACTTGGCGATAAAATTAGCGGTTGCGGGCGCGATCAACACTAAGTCTGCCCATTTAGCTAATTCAATGTGGCCCATACCTGCTTCAGCTGCTGGGTCGAGTAAACTATGTGAAACGGGGAATCCAGAGACTGCTTGCAGGGTAAGTGGCGTAATAAACTCTTGCGCCGATTGGGTCATTACGACGCGGACTTGTGCGCCGCGTTCCGTTAATCGACGGGTTAATTCCGCACATTTATAAGCGGCTATGCCACCTGTAATACCGAGCAAAATGCGTTTGTTGGCAATAGCAGTCATTGTGTATTCCACGTTAAAATCTGAAAGGATATTCTAATAACGTAATAACAATACCATAATTAAATTCGCAGATGCTAAGGTTTGTTATTAATTTTATATGCATCATTATCAAATTCATAAGTTTGAACTATTTCACTGTTTTATCATTAACCGCCTCTTTTATTCACCTAATTACTAAGCTAACTGGATGTTATGTTAAATGGTGGGGAACAGATGAAATTAAAAGCATTACCTAGGGATGAAATGCCACGCGAAAAATTGGTTAAATTAGGCGCAACTTCATTATCGGATGCAGAATTGTTGGCGATATTCTTACGCACTGGCATCAAAGGCACCAATGTCGTTGCGCTGGCGAGTAATATATTAGCGGATTTTGGTACCTTGCGAGCGTTACTGGCGGCGAGTGAACATGAGTTCTGCCAAACTAAGGGGCTGGGGGTGGCTAAATATGTGCAATTACAAGCCGTAGTGGAAATGTCACGCCGCTTTTTAGCCGAAAAATTGGAACGGAGTAACGTGTTAACCAGCCCACAAGAAAGTCGAGATTACATCCGCGCTAAATTACGCGATCAGCCTCATGAAGTATTCGCGGTATTATTTTTAGACAATAAGCACCGAGTTATTCGCTTTGAGGAGTTGTTTTATGGCACAATAGACAGTGCTAGTGTTTATCCGAGAGTGGTGGTTAAAAAAGCGTTAGAAAGAAACGCTTCGGCAGTCATTTTTGCCCATAATCATCCCTCTGGCATTGCTGAACCCAGCCATGCCGATCGTATGATCACAGATAAACTTATCTCAGCCTTACAATTAATTGATGTTAAAGTACTCGATCATTTTGTTATAGGCGACAGTGAGATAGCAAGCTTTGCAGAGCGAGGATGGGTGTGAAATTACGATTTTCACTTATCGTTGAAATATAAAAAGCTTGCTCTATGTTTCTATTTACTGTATAAAATGCGGCCTTTAGCACGCGTCTTGGGCGACGGCCAACAAGACGCTGTATATTTGCTCGAGCAAGAAAATATTTGGAGAAGACGACATGTCTAAAGTATGCCAAGTCACTGGTAAAAAACCAGCTGTTGGTAATAACGTTTCTCACGCAAAAAACCGCACACGTCGCCGTTTTTTGCCAAACCTACATACACACCGTTTTTGGGTTGAGAGCGAAAACCGCTTTGTAAAATTACGCCTTACTTGTAAAGGTATGCGTATTATTGATAAAAAGGGTATCGATTCAGTTCTTGCTGAAATGCGTGCCCGTGGTGAGAAGGTTTAAGGAACTCTATTATGCGCGATAAAATTCGTTTGAATTCATCTGCTGGTACTGGTCACTTCTATACCACTACTAAGAACAAAAAAAACATGCCTGAGAAAATGGAGATCAAGAAATTTGATCCTGTAGTTCGCAAGCACGTTATGTACAAAGAAGGTAAAATCAAGTAATCCTTGGTTTTATGTACAGATATTTAAAACTCAGCTTTTGCTGGGTTTTTTTTTGCCTAAAATTCCTTATTCCTCGCTTGCCCAATCCGGCGTTTTCACGTAATTTGCATATACTTATTGAAAAATCCATGACTAGATGGGAAGGATTTGCGCGTGCAGTTATCACGACGAGGTTGGAATAACGTATTAATATTTGCAGTACTGACGATGATGCTGGTATTTCAATATTCAGGCAAAAAAATAGGCGGTGGTGATACTGCTAGTTATTATCAAACTGCGCTACCCCAGAATGCGATCGTATTGTCGATGCAGTTTGATAATATTCAAATTCAACGTGTTGGTAGTCAGTTGGCGACTAAACCAGAACTGGGCTTATCACAGCCGCAATTGCAGCAAATCATTAAAGCGTGGGAAACAGCAACGTTTAAACCTGTGGCTGAGGGTGTTGTCATCGCGAATCTCGCTTATGGTATTAATATTTCCTTCGAATTGGCGAACTTAGCCGAGCCTGTTACGCTGATCTTATATCAAATTAATAGCGGTTATTTGTTACAAAATTGGCAGAGTCAGTTATTGCACATCGATGAGTCTGAATTACAAGTGTTATTACCTCGTTAGTCACCTCGCTAATCGTTTTATATTGTTCTCGATTCTTTAATCGATCTCATTAGTTGATTTAGATTTTTACCTATTGGATGTCACCATGCCTGAATTACCGGAAGTGGAAGTAAGCCGTCAAGGCATTGCCCCTTATCTCGAAAACGCCCAGATCACGCAGATAATTGTGCGTAATGGGCAATTACGTTGGCCAGTGCCAATGGCGTTGCAAGATGCGGTGGGCTGTACTGTGACAAGTGTGCGTCGCCGGGCTAAATATTTATTATTAGAGACAGAAAAAGGCACAATCATCATTCACTTGGGTATGTCTGGTAGTCTAAGAGTGCTTGATTCAAGCGTAGCCGTCGAAAAACATGATCATGTAGACATAGTGTTGAATTCAGGTAAATGTCTTCGCCTGAACGATCCTAGGCGTTTTGGATCGGTGCTGTGGCAAGTCGGAGATGTACTTGAACATAAATTATTAGCCAGTTTAGGACCAGAGCCGTTAACCGATGATTTTACGGCGCAACGTTTGTTTGACCGTTCTCGTTCACGCAAGGTGCCAGTTAAGTCATTTCTGATGGATAACCATATTGTTGTGGGCGTCGGTAATATTTATGCTAATGAAGCGTTATTCTCGGCGGGGATCAATCCGAAACGGGCGGCGGGTAATGTGTCTTTACAACGTTACAAGGTACTTGTTGAAGAAGTTAAGCTGGTATTGGCCAAAGCGATTGCGCAAGGCGGCACCACGTTGAAAGATTTTACCCAGACCGATGGTAAACCCGGTTATTTTGTTCAGGAATTGCAGGTATACGGCAAAGCAGGCAAACCGTGTCCCAAGTGTGGTGAGGAATTAAAAGCGATGAAGATCGGTCAGCGCAACACGATTTATTGTAATCAATGCCAGCGCTAACCTAAGCTTTATTTAACGGGCTATATTTTCTGCAATTTTATCTAAAATGGCCTGGCACACAATGGGATCGACAAACTGAGCCACATCACCGTTGTGAATAGCAACTTCTTTCACCAGTGTTGAAGAGATAAAGGAATTCTCTTCCGATGGTGTTAGGAACACGCTTTCTAAATCAGGACTTAAGCGACGATTCATATTCGCCAGTTGGAATTCGTACTCAAAATCAGATACTGCTCGTAATCCTCGGATCAGTACTGATGCGTTATATTCTTTTGCAAAATCAACTAACAAACCGCTAAATCCGACCACTTCCACATTGTCTAAATGGGCCGTTACGTCTTTGGCTAATTGCACGCGTTCCTTAAGGTCAAAGAAGGGTTTTTTGGTTGCGTTAAAGGCGACCCCAACAATCACGTGGTCAAATAATTTTGCTGCGCGCTCGATTAAATCGGTATGACCATTGGTGACTGGATCAAATGTACCTGGGTAAATTACTTTTACTGTCATGATAGTTTCCAGTATCCTAATTTTTTTCTTAATTTCAGTTGGCGTAATAAATTTAATGGCTTGGTTTTTAATGAGTCAAAAGTGAAATTATCAACTGCATCTAATACTCTGGCACTTGAATTACCATCTGTATACGCATGAATATATTTTATGTAATCATCAATGTGTTGCATGAGCTCATCCGGCTGTTTCAGCGCGTCGATTAACGCCGATTCAATCTGTTCTGGCGAACTTACATTGATGAGGTGCTCTCCTTGCTGGTTACCTTTAAAGGTGACTACTGGTTTTCTCTGTAACAAAAACATTAATAATACCGAGGATGTATCACAAAGCATCACATCGGCACTTTTTAATAATGGGATGACATTATCAGTTTCAATGAAAGTTAAATTTTCACTTTCTAACTGTTTATATTTATTAACAATATCGGCACCCATTTTAGGATGGAATTGCACTAACCAGCGCCATTTTCCTGATTCTGATAATTTTTTTATAGCATCAAAAATATGTGGTGCACAAGAAAATCGAGGGGAAAAGGTTGAACAAAATAATACTGTTGGTCTGTTGTCCTTGTTGCTAATGTAAGGGTTCAATGCTGTATCTGTAGTGAATAATGGGTCTAAAGCAGGCCATCCTGTATCCACTACTTTAAATGTTTTGTATGTTTCTGCCAGTGCATCAAATTGTTTGGTCATGTCTTTGCCATATGAACAATGCAGATCAAAACAACCCCTGACTCGGAAGTGGGTATTTTTTCCTTTCCAATCAAGTTTACCTGCATCAAAACCATGAAATACAGTTACTTTAATACCAGGAATAAAACTAGGAACTACATTACCTGGGACAAATACAGCAAAAGGATTAAAGACTTGTACTGCTTCCACTGTGGTTAACTGTTCTTCATCTGTTGCTAAGTAACTCGCGTTCACATTGGGTTCTAGATACCACTTTACATCACCGCCTCGACGTTGAATTTCGGCTTGTAAAGGTCTTAATATTGCGAAGCTGTAATTTTGGCTAATGTAAAAAAGATATTTTTTTGGCATGATCACATAACTCGTATTCTGATTATTATTTGTGAGTAATCTATAAGGTACAGCTGAATTCTATATTATTCTAATATAAATTTGCTATTTAAAGCCATGTTTGTAAACGAGACTTTACTTGAGCAACCGAAATGTCATCCATTAAATTAGGACCTTTCGCTCGTTGTCCCCATTCACTGTTGGGTAAATGTTGGTGATAGACTTCTGCGACATCGTTAAGGTTATTGTAAGGGCCTGTGCGACCTGGATTGCTGTGCGCATATAATCCAATCACAGGTGTACCAACTGTGGTACTCATGTGTGCAGGGCCGGTATCCGGTGCTAATACCAAGTCGGCATGTTTTAAAATAGCGAGTAATTGTTTTAACGATGTGTCACCAACAAGGTTGTTAATCGGGGCCGTCGCAATCTGAATGATATCTTTAGCAAGTTGTTTTTCGCTGTCTGTTGGGCCGCCACAGATAGATACTTGATAATTATTTTCATGCATATAATTGGCTATTTCAGCATAACCTTTGGTCGACCAATTACGTTCTGCTTTACTTGCTGATGGGCAAATAATAAAATTTTTCTTTTCGTGGCTTAACTGCGAATGCGCCCATAAATTATCTTGGGTTGAAAGCGGGATGTTCCATTGTGGTGGCGCGACTGGGACACCGATTGCTTCGGCAAATGCCATAAATCCATCGAGTACATGCGGTTGTGATTGGGATTTTATTTTATGGTTGGTAAATAACCACTGGCCTTCTTTGGCTCTGGCTTTATCAAAACCCCAGCGCTGTTTGGCTTTAATGCATAAACTCGCTATGCTGGCTCTGAGTGCGACTTGCATATGCAGTAGTATATCAAATTGACGGTTATTTAATTTTTTACGCAGATCTGAATAACCTTTTAAACCCGTTTTTTTATCAAAAATAATGAATTCTACATTGTCGATGTCCCCAACTAACATGGCTTCAATTTTTCCGATAACCCAAGTGATCTTTGCGTTAGGGTATTGTCGCTGAATTGCTTGTACAACAGAAACAGCATGGCAAACATCACCAATTGCGGAAAAACGTAAAATACAGATACTCTGTGGAGGGGTCATATTCATCATTTCTAGTAGTTGAATGTAAAAGGCTATTATGCAAATCGTTTGAGGTAATGTAAAATTTATCGGTGAATTATTTTTGGAGAGCATATGTTAATAAAGACACAAGGCGATCGAGTCTTATTTTTTCAGGATGAATTAAAAGATGAGATCACCCCAGAATATTTTGACGGGGCACATTGGCAACATAACAATGCGATAATTGGATCCGCGTTTGGTCGCGGTATTACCTGGTTTTTTAAAATAAACAATGATGAGTTTGTACTACGCCATTATCACCGTGGTGGCCTTATTGCCAAGTTGATTAAAGATGCCTATGTTTATACTGGACTCAAAAATACCCGTGCATACCAAGAGTTTGTTGTTACGCAGCAACTGGTAGATAAAAATTTACCAGCGCCAAAGCCCGTTGCCGGTCAGGTCATTAAACAAGGGCTGTTTTATCAAGCTGATTTGATTACCGAGATGATCACTGGTGCTAAAGATTTAGTCGCTGTGTTAAAAGAGCGTGCGTTGAGTGATGTTGATTATCAGCAGATTGGTATTATGATCAAACGCTTTCATGATGTTAATTTATGGCACGCTGATTTAAATACCCATAATATTATTCTCGATGGGCAAGGTAAGTGGTGGCTGATCGATTTTGATCGCTGCAAGTTTAAACCTGCTGCAGATACCTGGAAACAAGCCAATCTAGCTCGGCTTAAACGTTCTTTTGTGAAAGAACAAACTAAAGACACTGCGTTCAAATGGCAGTTGTCTGACTGGGATTTGTTAATCGCAGGTTATCAAAGTTGAGCGAATGTTCTAACAATGAGATATTACACTGTGTCATTTCGCACTAAATGTGCGAGTATTAAGAAATCTATTATAAATCAAAGCGGTCATTTCCATGAAAACCAGAGATAAGATCATTCATGCGGCACTTGAGTTGTTTAATGAATGTGGAGAGCGTAATGTCACTACCAATCATATTGCCGCGCATTTAGGCATTAGCCCTGGCAATCTTTATTATCACTTTCGTAATAAAGAAGACATTATTGACTCAATTTTTGATCAGTATGTGAATTATTTAGCTGACCATTTTCAACCTCACAGTGAAGGTGAAGTGACATTGGAAGTGATGATGAGCTATTTAGATTCAATGTTTGAAACGATGTGGCGTTTTCGATTCTTGTATTACAGTTTACCGAGCTTGTTATCTCGAGACCCGAACTTACATAAGAAGTATTTAAAATTTCAAGAAATTTCTGCGCAGCGTGAAGTTGATCTGCTATTTTCTTTACAGAAAAATAATGTGGTCAATATCCAGATGGAAGATCTGGACGAGTTGGCCAATTCAATTAAGGTTGTACTGGTTTCGTGGGTAAGTTATCGCACCACAATCAGTAAAGATGCAAAAGTATATAAGACTGATATTTATCGCGGAATTCTGAAGTCACTCTTTATGATGAAACCCTATTTCACTGAGCAAGCCCTTGTTGATTATAAGCATATGCGTGAATATTATTTACGCTTAGCCACGGCTGAAACAGTTGTCCCTGATATTAATGGTTAATTGTTTTAACGCTAGTAGATAGATGTACAATATGGTTTTTCTTATCGCTAATAATGTTGTCGATTAAGATAAACCATATTGATGATAGCCACTATTTGGTATTGGCTTGATTGATCGTTTGGTTGATGTAATAGGTTAGTGTTTTCATGATCTTGCTTAGTGCGCCTTTGTTCTTCTCCACGACATTATTTGCTTGTTGACCCATCGTTACTGCAATCTCTGGTTGTGACATCAATTCATTTATCTTATTGGCCAATTCAAGCTCATCATCGACGACCGCAACGCCATTACAATCGAGTAATTGCGCCGTTACATCAGCAAAGTTAAAATAACTTGGACCGGTAATACAGGCTTTTGATAGTGCAGCTGGTTCTAATAAGTTATGTCCACCGACTTTATCACCAATTAAACTGCCGCCCATAAAGCAGATATCACTAGCAGCGAGTAGGATCGGCATTTCACCCATACTATCCCCTAAATAAACATCGGTATTGCTTAGGTCATCAGTGGCCTGACTTTGGCTTCGTCGCTGAGTTTTCGGGAACTTACTTAAGCACAGGGTCGCAACATCATCAAAGCGTTCTGGATGGCGAGGCACTAATATTAAAACAGCATTAGTATGTTGCTGTTTTACTTTTTCAAATGCCGCCAGGACTATCTCATCTTCACCTTTATGTGTACTTGAGGCGATGACGACTGGACGTTGTTTGCCAAGTTGTTGGCGCAGTGATAAGCCGTTATTGATGATGCTCTCTGAGAATTGAATATCAAATTTAACGGTACCTGTGACAGAAAGTTGGGATTGGCTTAAGCCTAACGTTTTAAAGCGACGCTGATCATTTTCATCCTGACATAATATATGGGTTAACTTTTGTAATGGTGCTGAAAACAATGACTGAAAACGCTGGTATTTTTGTTGCGATTTTTCAGACAAGCGCGCATTAACCACTATGGTCGGAATACCTTGGTCTTTACAAATAGTCAGCATATTAGGCCATAACTCGGTTTCCATGATTAAACACAGTGCTGGTTTCATACGGCTAATAAACTGCTTTACCGCACAAGGATAATCAGCAGGGAAGTATCTGTGTTCAATATTGCCTGTTAAAGCTGCTACACGCTCTGCACCAGTACTTGTGGTCGTGGTGATAAGCAATGGTAGCGCTGGATACTGCTGTTGCAAGGCGTTGATAATGGGCGTTGCTGCAATCACTTCCCCAACTGACACCGCGTGGATCCAGATTGGTTGCTGTGATTGGGCTAATTCAGGCGCGATACCGACAAACTCTTTCCAACGATCACCAATGGGCGGTTTACCTTTCTTAGTTTTTAACAATAAAGAAAATATCAACGGTGAAGTTGCATAAAGTAGCGTGGTGTAAAGTGAGCGGCTAAGCATCTGGTATTCCCTTCTGTATCAATATGAGCAATGTGATAATATCATCATAAACTAATAGTTCGTTCTTGAATCATTAAATTCAATGTTTAGTGTGGACCTCATCGAACGAAAAAAATTATATTTAAGGTGTAGCATGGATAGTTTTAAGCATATTTCAATTAATGAAGTTCAACAATTAGTCAGCAATAGTACAGGGGTTAAAATTGTCGATATTCGCGACCCTCAATCATTTACAGATGCACATATTGAAGATTCATTACATCTCACTGACTCAGCGTTAGGTAACTTCATGCAGCAAACTGACTTTGATGTGCCTGTTGTGGTGGTTTGTTACCATGGCCGTAGTAGCCAAGGCGCTGCGCAATATTTAGTGGAACAAGGTTTTGAAGACGTGTACAGCATGGACGGCGGGTTTGAAGCTTGGCGTCGAGAATGTGCGTTTGTGACAAAATAGGTAATAGCATGATTGAGATTGGCGTAATTAATAATCCGCGTATGGCGCAGGCTTTTGTGGATTATTTAGCAGTGCAAAAAATTGATGCGAAAGTCGCACAGACAGACGATGGTTTTGCGATTTGTTTACCTGCGATGACCCATGTTGAAGTTGCATCGCAAGAACTTGATTTGTTTTTGGCTGATCCTTACCAAGATAAATACCAAGCGGCCTCTTGGGATGTTGCTGATACGCGTACCGCGAACTTCAGTTATGGCTCGGGTAATATGTTGTCCAACTTTTTGATGCATGCAGGTAAAGTGACCCTCACTATTTTTGCCTTAAGTGTGACTGTTTTTGTGGCGATGTATTTTAGTATGTTGACGCAAAATGAATTTATCTATGCTGCACTGCATTTTCCTTTTGAGTTAAGTGCCAGCTCACTGAGTGAAGTTTGGCGTTTATTTACGCCTGCGATCATGCATTTTTCAGTCTTACACCTGGTATTTAATTTATTATGGTGGTGGTATCTTGGTGGCCAGATTGAAAACAAGCTAGGCAGTAAAAAGTTGTTACTGTTGTTTTTAGTTGCCGCGTTAATACCCAATATCGGTCAGTTTTTATTATCCGGTCCTAATTTTGGTGGTTTATCGGGTGTGGTTTATGCGCTGGTCGGTTATATTTGGTGGACTGGTTGGTTAGCGCCCGCACAAGGTATTCATTTACCTAAACCTTATGTTGGTTTTATGCTGGTTTGGCTGGTATTGGGTTTTTTCCCTATCTTTGGCCTTAATGTTGCGAATGCCGCACATGTACTTGGTTTAATGGTTGGTTGTGGCCAAGCATTTTTAGACCATAAATTTAAATCTTCTAATTAGAAATTATCGAGAGAATAATGGAAATCATTTTACCTGACTTTAACAATGCAAAAATATTAGTCGTTGGCGATGTAATGTTAGATCGTTATTGGACGGGCGATTCGAGTCGTATTTCTCCAGAGGCACCAGTGCCTATTGTTAAAGTGAATAATGTTGAAGATCGTCCTGGTGGAGCCGCTAACGTGGCGCTTAACCTGGCGGCTTTAGGCGCGAGTGCAAAACTTTTAGGCTTGACTGGTAATGATGAAGCTGCACAAGCGCTATGCGGTAAAATGAATGCTGTCGATGTTATTTGTGATTTTTTGCAATTAGATGATTACCCAACGATCACTAAATTACGGGTATTAAGCCGTGGCCAGCAAGTGATTAGATTAGATTTTGAAGAATCTGTTGCGGCGGTGGATACACAACCGCTTGTTGCTAAAACCATCGCTAACTTAGTCGAATATTCTGTGATGATTGTGTCGGACTATAACAAAGGCGCGTTGGTTGAAGTGCAACAAATGATCCAGGCAGCAAAGCAACAAGGCGTTAAAGTTTTTGTTGATCCAAAAGGCTGTGATTTTGAAAAATACCGTGGTGCGACTTTGCTAACGCCAAATTTATCGGAGTTTGAAGCGGTTGTTGGGCATTGTAAGAGTGAACAAGAACTGGTTGAAAAGGGCCGTCAGTTAATTGCGCAACATGATTTTGAAGCATTACTGGTTACGCGTAGTGAAAAGGGCATGACGTTAATTCGTGCAGAGCAAGATGAGTTTCATTTACCTGCATTAGCACAAGAGGTGTATGACGTGACGGGTGCGGGTGATACGGTTATTTCAGTATTAGCTGCGGCGGTATCAGCCGGGTCATCACTCGAAGAAGCTTGCGCATTAGCAAACGCGGGGGCTAGTGTTGTGGTTGCTAAAATTGGTACGTCGACGGTAAGCCCGATTGAATTAGCTAACTCTGTTTACGGTTCTCATGAAAGTGGCTTTGGTGTATTAAGCGAAGAACAGCTAAAGATTGCGGTTAAATCGGCTAAGTTACGTGGCGAAAATATTGTCATGACCAATGGGTGTTTTGATATTCTGCATGCGGGTCACGTGTCTTATTTAAATTCGGCGCGTAAATTAGGCCAACGTTTAATTCTGGCGGTTAATTCCGATGCTTCTGTGCGAGGGTTGAAAGGCTCTGGTCGTCCGATCAATACTTGTGACCGTCGTATGACGGTACTTGCTGCTTTAGGTGCTGTGGATTGGGTTGTTGAATTTACAGAAGAAACACCTGAGCGCTTAATCTCTGAATTACTACCTGATGTATTAGTTAAAGGTGGCGATTACAAAGTGGAAGAGATCGCTGGACATAAACAAGTATTAGCGAATGGTGGCAAGGTTAACATCTTACAATTCGAAGATGGTTGCTCTACGACTGCGATCATTAATGCGATTAAAGGTTAATACGATTAAAGACAATGAGTGACTAGCTGATTGTTGTGACGACGTAAATGGATAAAGGAGTAGGCTACGCGGCGTACTCCTTTTTTATTACATTAATAAATATTTGGTAAATAATAGATTTTCAATAACGGCTTTACCGGTCTCTTGTTTCAGTAAGCTGTTCACTTCATTTTGGATCTCTTTTCTGATCTCTTCTCGACCAGTCAGTGAACGTAAATGCTGAGGTGATTGTTGACCCAATAGTGAAATTATTTTATCTCTGATCAAGGGTTCATGCATTTCAATAATATCCAAACCGTCATTGTCAGCCAGCATAAATTCTACAGAAACACTGATAAAACCAATCTTGTTAGTTTCACTGGTATAGTTAGTAATAATATCGGGTTCTAAACCGAAATAAATATACACAGGTTGGTGATCGTTAGCTGATACGGCGGTGGAGAGTGAAGCTGTGACCATACTTAATAGCCAGAATAATTTATTCATTTACCGTATCCTTAGTAAAATGAGAGATGAAAAAACAAGGTTGTGACTCAGTATACTCATTTTCAATTGATTAATTAAATAAATCAGCCAACAAGTTGCGTCCTTGCTTACAATCTTGAGCTGAATAGCAGATAATTACGCCAGATCTTGTTGTTAAAAAAGTAATTTATACTATGCCTGAAAATATAAATAATAAGCGAATAAGTTCGTTGTCGTTACCAAACTATCCGATTGGCTGTGAGTCTAAATGGCTATGGCCTACCATATTAGAAGATAGACTATCTGCGCGCCTTTATGATTGGTTAGTTGATACTGGTTCACTAACAGCAAGACTGAAACAATATTGTCAGGAATTTACTGTTGAAATATTAACGGAAGGCAATTATCCATTATCTGATGATGAAAAGATAAAATTAAATTTAGTTGAAAATGTCGGCTTTGTGCGTGAAGTATTGTTAAAACTGGACGGTACCCCTTGGGTTTTTGCGCGTAGTGTGATGCCGATTAATATGTTGACCGCGCCTGGTGGTGAATTAGAGAAATTAGGCAACCGTTCATTGGGTAGTGTGTTATTTAGTGCGCCAGATATGCAGCGCAGTGAAATTGAGATTGCTGAGTTTGATGCTCAGAGTAACGTATATGGCTTATCTTGCCAGCTAACGTCAAGCCTGAAAACATCATTATTTGGTCGGCGTTCATGTTTCCTGCTCGGTGGGAAGTCATTACTGGTATCCGAAGTGTTTTTACCTGATGCACTGGCATATAAATAAAAAAGGACGTTAAGTATATGTCGTTCATGACTGTAAAAATGAAAGATTACATCCAGCTTACTCGTGTGGATAAACCAATTGGTACCTTGCTGTTATTGTGGCCTACGTTGTGGGCGCTGTGGATAGCGGCTGAAGGATTACCAAAATTAGATGTATTGCTGGTATTTACCTTGGGTGTGATCTTAATGCGCTCGGCAGGTTGTGTTATCAATGATTTTGCCGATCGACGTGTTGATGCTCATGTAAAACGTACTGAGAATAGACCGATTGCCGCTGGACGTATATCGAGTCGTGCGGCGTTGATATTTTTCTTTGTCTTGACCTTATTGGCATTTTTACTCGTACTCACCATGAATAAATTGACGATAATATTATCGTTTGTGGCAGTGGGTCTTGCCGCGTGTTATCCGTTTATGAAGCGCTATACGCACTTGCCACAAGTGGTATTAGGTATGGCTTTTGGTTGGGCTATTCCGATGGGGTTTGCGGCGCAATTAGATACAGTGCCTAACTATGCATGGTTATTATTTGTCGCTAATATTTTATGGACCGTGGCGTATGACACCTTATATGCCATGGTTGATCGTGATGATGATTTAAAAATTGGTATTAAGTCTACGGCGATATTATTTGCCGAAAATGACAAATTGATTGTCGGTTTATTACAGCTATCAGCATTATTATGCCTTGGTATGCTTGGCTGGATATTAGTATTACCTAGCGTGTATTTTATGGGGTTAACGATAGTCGCTGGCTTGTTTGTTTATCAGCAGAAATTGATTGTTGATCGTGACAGAGAATCTTGTTTTAAGGCGTTTTTACATAATAATTATGTTGGTATGGTTATGTTTGTGAGTCTGTTTTTAAGCTACTTGTAAGCGTTTAATGCATATCATACACAATAACAAAAAAGGAGCTGCAGCTCCTTTTTTGTTATTGGCAATAAGCAATCAAAGATCGCGTTATATCAACGAAATTCCCATCGCTTAGACTTCGCTAGATTGCTGACTCAGCATCACATCCGATATTGTTTGTTTTACTTCGAGGGTTGTTAAACCTCGCACAACATTCGCTAACGAACTGATCTTATCTGCTTTTACTGTACCAGTATCAGACAAGTAATGTAATTCTTGCAGTTTATTGATAAAGATAGCGAATACTTTTTTATCAAAGAACTCTGGCGCACTGACGCCATTAAGCGAGGATAAACGTTCTGCAATCAGCTGGCTGCGATCTTCAAGTTTTGTTCTTTCAATCACTTGGTCATGCTCTAACACGGTCAGTACAATGGCATAACGTTGTAATGTTTCTTGAATACTTGCTGCAAGTAATTTTATCGACATCAGGCGTTCAGTTACAGGTGTGATCACCCCTTCTTGATTACGGATTAAACCTTGTTGTTGCATTTCAGCTAATGTGTCAGAGATACACGTACTCAATTCATCTGCTGCATATTTCAAGAATAGCTCAGCTTGAATTAAGGGGTACAGTTGGCAAACCTTGGCATTAATTTCTTCTATACTAGTTTGCGCTTTCTCTGTCACTATCGCGGCGATTAATGACGGGAGTGCAAACAGGTGTAAAATATTGTTACGGTAGAAAGTTAATAGCACCGCTTGTTCATATGACATAGAGAGCATTTGTCCTAAGCTATCTTCACGTACGGTGAATTTTTTCAGTGCGATCGCTTGATCAAGAATTTCTTCGGCACTGTTTTCCGGCAAGGTACTGAATTCGCTATACGGATTATTACGCAGTAGTTTTAAATAACTATCAATTTGTTTAACTAAAATTTCTCGGCTCAATGCCTTGTGTGGCGCGGCATGTAAAATTAATGCGCAAATAGTTAAGGCGTTTACTGCTGCGGCACTGTTGATATTCACCATTACTTGATTGGCGAGTTCACGGGTTGTTTGGTTTAACCAAGCTGGTTGTTCTTCAACGGGCATATTTATGTCATCACGCCAGTTTTCCACGTGTTTGTTTAAATATTGGTTAAGGTTGATCGGCTCACCAAAGTTAACAAATGCTTGGCCGTAATTTTTAAGTTTTTTGGCGATCCCAAATATTTGGAATACACTTTCTTTTTTCTTATTGGCACCGGATAATTCTTTTACGTAAGTACTAACTTCCATCACGTGATCGTAACCAAGGTATACAGGGACTAACGTAATCGGTCGGCTTTGCTCTTTTAACATCGCTTGTAATGTCATGTTAAGCATACCGGTTTTTGGCGGTAATAAACGTCCGGTACGGCTGCGACCACCCTCAGTAAAGAACTCAACAGAATAACCTTTTGAGAATAATAAGCTGAGGTACTCTCTAAAAATGGTCGCATACAGTTTGTTCCCCTTAAATGTGCGGCGTAAAAAGAATGCACCACCACGACGGAACATTGGCCCCGCAGGGAAGAAGTTAAGGTTAATACCGGCGGCAATATGTGGGGGGATCAAACCTTCATTGTAAATAACGTAAGAAATAAGCAAATAATCCATGTGACTGCGATGACAAGGCATAAAGACAATTTCATGGCCATCGGCGGCCAGTTTACGCACTTGTTCGGCGTTGTTAACCTTGATTCCACTGTAGATCTTATTCCATATCCAGCCTAGAAAATTACTGGTGTTTTTTACAAATTTATAAGAAAAATCACTGACGATTTCATCGATATAATCATTCGCCCGTTTTTCCGCTTTTTGCGCTGAAATATTTTGTTCTTCGATTTCAACTTGGATGGCTTTTTTAACTTCTGGATTACGCAGCAGTTGCTCAAATAGTTGATAACGATTCGGCAGTTTCGGTCCCGATGCGGCTAGTTTTTGACGACTGAAGTGGATCTTGGCGACTCGAATTAATTTTTGCGCAAGTTTTTCATCACTACCATGCTGATCGGCCATGAAACGTAGTGATACGGGTTTATTAAAACGGACTAAGTTGTCTTTGCGGTTAAGGCCAACAATGAGGGTTTTCCGTAAATGACTTGGAGAAATACTGTTCGCTAATGACAGTAGCGGTACTTGACCTTCTTTACCCGGTGCGCGTCCCCAAAATAATGAGACGGGCATTAACTGAATATCAAGGACTTTATCATCTTTGTGTAAGCGTAATAGCTGTTGAAATTCGTTAAAAAATACGTTTTTATCTTTTACTTTGCCAAACAGTGGCGCTGGGTTATCTAAGCAAACATAACTGGGAATGATGACTCCATTCACTTTAATTGGCGTAAGTGGGTCTGGTAAGCCTCGTTCTTTACAGGCACGTTGTAATGCGACCAGATCTGTCATCGATTTAGTTTTCAAAACATAAACAATAGGACGCATTAAATCTAACTTTAGAGCATCAACTGGGTTGTCTGGTACGTATTGAGATTTAACTAAGCCGTTAACGAAACTTCGACTTAACATTGACGGTGTTTGTTGCATAAGTGTTATCATTCTGTTGATTAAAGTGCGAGAGTGCTTACTCCAATAATATCAGATGTGTAGTCATAAATCTGTGTTTAAGCGTCGGCAAGCGATTAATTCATTATTATCCAGATATCCCCACTGCTAATATTGCAAACTTGATATTACTGTATATAATTACAAGAAACTGTATATAAAACCAGTTAGGGTTCATGATGAAAGCATTGACACAAAGACAAGCAGAAGTACTTGAATTAGTTAAACAACATATTAAAAATACCGGTATGCCACCGACCCGAGCTGAAATTGCGAAGGAACTTGGTTTTCGTTCACCTAATGCGGCTGAAGAACATTTAAAAGCATTAGCACGAAAAGGTCATATTGAAATTCTAGCGGGCACCTCACGTGGTCTTCGCTTGTTGGTTAATGCTGAAGACGCCAGCAATGATAAGGGTTTACCTTTAATCGGACAGGTTGCTGCCGGCGAACCAATTTTAGCGCAAGAGCATATTGAAGCGCACTACAATGTCGATCCATCGATGTTCACGCCAAATGCAGATTTTTTATTGCGGGTACGCGGTGAGAGCATGCGTAACATTGGTATTATGGATGGTGATTTATTAGCGGTACATAAAACCAAAAATGTCAGTAAAGGCCAAGTTGTTGTTGCACGTGTTGATGATGAAGTCACCGTGAAACGTTTTGAGCAACAAGGCAATGAAATCTTATTACATCCTGAAAATGATGAAATGAGCACAATACGTGTCGATTTAAATTTCCAAAGCTTTGATATTGAGGGGGTTGCTGTCGGTATTATTCGTAATACAGACTGGATGTAATCACACTTATCTCCGCTACTCTGAGGGTAGATAGTTAATGTTCTCACGACTATCTATCTCTATCTATCTTTTGTCCTCCTGATTATGCTGTAATTTATAGAAAACCATTTCCAATTATGCTCTCAGATCACAGTTCTCTGCATTGCCTGCTTATTTATAAAATCTTTTCCTATACTCAACACGAGTTATAAAATACTTAATGAATTTATTTTCTGCTACGCTAGCGTAAATACAGGATTAGTTTTATGGAACAAAGCCCTATCACCATGGAATTAGGTGAGAAGATCGATATCACCGCGATTGCTACACTTAAGACGACACTTGCTCAGTTACCGATCAATGCGGAACCTCAACTTCTCGATGCCAGTCATGTTACTCATATTGACAGTGCTTCTTGCCAACTTTTTTATGCTTACGCTCAACATCTTGCGATACATAACACAACACTGGTGTTTCTATCGCCATCGGATAAATTTATGGCGGTGGTGAAAGCGTTAGGATTTGACACCGACTTTAATTATGCATCAATGTAAGGATCTGTAATGAAACGAATATTAGCGGTAGATGATTCGGTATCCATTCGTGAAATGGTGCAGTTTACTTTAAAGCAGGCGGGTTACCAGGTTGACTCTGCCGTCGATGGTGTTGATGGGTTAGCAAAAGCTAAAACCGGAAACTTTGATCTTATTATTTCAGATATTAATATGCCACGGATGGACGGCATTAGCTTAATTCGTAAATTACGTAGTGAAAGTGCGTATAAATTTACGCCAATTCTAATGTTAACGACTGAATCGGGTACAGATAAAAAAATGGCAGGAAAATCTGCAGGTGCAACAGGCTGGATAGTGAAACCATTTAATCCAGAAAAACTCATTGCTACTGTCAAAAAAGTATTGAGGTAAGCATGGATATCGATCTTAAACAGTTTCATCAAGTGTTTATTGAAGAGTGTCTAGAAGGACTGGAGGTGATGGAAGCTGAACTGCTAAAGTTAAATCCTGGCTCGGTAGATAGCGAAGTCATTAATACAATTTTTAGAGTCGCTCACTCAATTAAGGGCGGTGCAGGCACATTCGGGTTTCATCAATTAACGGCATTTACTCACGTAGCCGAAACCTTACTTGATGATTTACGCGCAGAAAAACTGACCCTTATCGATGGTCATATTAACCTTTTTTTACAAACTGTAGATTGTTTAAGAGCGTGGATCCAACTGTTAGCGGATGATTCGGAATCAATTCCTGATGCGGCAGAAAGCTTAAAACAGCAATATAATCAATTCTTACAACTCGATGTTAATCAGGACCTATCATCTACGGGTGATGAGCCGCTAGCTAAGCCGCCAGTGATGAAGGGACTCGATGATGGTGATTGGTTGATTCACTTTGTTCCTGGGCAAGATATTTTAAAACAAGGTAACGAGCCGCGTTTAATTTTTGCTGAGTTACAAGATATGGGTGAACTTAAGGTGATGCCTAAATTTGACAATATACCTTCGTGGAATAATTTATCACCTGAAGATATCTATGTAACTTGGGATCTTGAATTAATCAGTCAGGTAAGTGAAGCACAAATAAAAGAAGCCTTTGAGTGGGTCGAAGATGAATCAACCATTATCATTACAACTCCAAGTACGCGAACTCAATCAATAGCAAGTGAGACATTGGCTACTGATAATAAGATGTTAGCAGAGTCGAAACCTTCTCCAGTTACAACAAACAAAATAACGAAGACTAAATCGCCTGAAACGAATTCAATTCGCGTATCCATCGATAAAGTCGATGCTTTAATCAATATGGTTGGTGAACTTGTGATCACGCAAGCAATGTTGGAAGAACTCGGGCAAGACTTTTCTGTTGAAAAACTACCGGAATTAAAAAAAGGACTGACTCAGCTCTCTCAACATACCCGAGAAATGCAAGATAGTGTGATGAAAATTAGGATGTTACCGATTCAATTTGCCTTTAATCGTATTCCCAGAATGGTCCGAGATTTAAGTGCTCAATTAGGTAAAAACGTCGTGCTTAGAATACACGGCGAAGAAACGGAACTGGATAAGATCATGCTGGAAAAGCTCTCTGATCCCATTGTGCATCTTGTTCGTAACGCCTTAGACCATGGCATTGAAACCATTGAAGAGCGGAAACTTGCAGGAAAAAGTGACGTCGCTTACCTTGATATTAATGCTTTCCATCAAGGTGGCGAGATTATTGTTGAGATCCGAGATGATGGCCGAGGGTTAAACAGAGATAAGATCCATGCCAAGGCTATTGAAAAGGGCATCGCGAATAAAGATCAGCGTTATAGTGATAATCAAATCGATGAATTTATATTTTCGCCTGGTTTTTCAACCGTCGAAACGGTGAGTGATATCTCTGGGCGTGGGGTCGGTATGGATGTCGTAAAGCGCAACATTGAATCGCTCGGTGGTGATATTAAAATTGAATCCACGACAGGGGAAGGCAGTTGTTTCTCGATCCGTTTACCGTTGACGCTCTCTATTATGGATGGTCAACTCGTCAAAATCGGCAGTAAAACCTATATATTACCGATCATGTCAATTATTGAATCGTTGCAGTTAAAAGATGGCATGGTGACCAAGTTGGCCGATGATACCGAGGTATTTAAACTCCGGGATGAATTCATCTCTATCATTCGCTTATACAAAGTACTGAATCATAAAACCAATCTCAAGTGTATTACCGATGGTTTATTAGTTGTTGTTGAATGTGGCAATCAAAAATATGGTTTATTGGTTGACGATTTAGCAGCGCAACAACAGGTTGTTATAAAAAATCTAGAAGAAAATTTTATGAAGGTAAGCTGTGTATCCGGCGCTACTATTTTAGGTAATGGCACGGTTGCGTTAATTTTAGATATTGCTGATATTGTAAAACGTGTGACCAATGAACGCCATCAACAGCAAGGTCCGCGTGCACATGTTGCCGCTTAAAATAGGACGGAATAGGTATGGAAAATAATAGGCTGACCGACATCGAGATGGGTGAACAATCCACGCAGTTTTTGACTTTTATAATGGCTGAAGAAGAATATGGTGTGGAAATATTAGATGTACAAGAGATCCGTGGCTGGGAGGCATGTACAGAGATCCCCAATATGCCTGCTTATGTTAAAGGCGTCATTAATTTACGCGGCACGATCGTCCCGATAGTCGATTTACGCCAGAAATTTGGTTTAGAACATATTGAATACAGTGCCATCACTGTCGTGATCGTAGTAAAAGTATTGGTCGATGACAAATCCAAGGTGATGGGACTTGTTGTTGATGCTGTTTCAGATGTACACACTATTGCACATAGTGAGATTAATTTACCGCCACAATTAGGTCCAGATAATGGCCCGAGTGTCATTCGCGGATTGGTCTCAATTAAAGATAAAATGGTGGTGTTATTAAGCTCAAGTTTATTGTTGGATTTAGAGCAATTTCAAGATATTGAAAATATGAATGTGCATAATGCACAGGCATCAATAGTTGCCAATGGTTAGTCTCGTAATACCACGATTAAGTGGCGATATTTTCGGGTTGCTATCAAATAGCCTGATTATGCAGGATGCTGAATTTCAATATCTATCGCAACTGGCTTTTCAAAAATCAGGTATTGTGATCAATGGATCCAAACGCGATATGCTTTATGGCCGAGTCATGAAAAGGATCCGTCATCTGAGATTAAGTGGATTTTCAGCTTACTGTGAGTTATTACAAGATAGTTACACTGGTGAATTGAGCGAATTTATTAATGCGATCACGACGAATTTAACCGCCTTCTTTCGTGAAGAATATCATTTTGATTTTTTACAGAAAGTGGCGTTACCAGAATTTAAGTCCAATAACACAGATAAGAAACTAAGGATCTGGTCTGCGGGTTGTTCCACGGGTCAGGAGCCATATTCAATTGCTATGAGTATTGAGAGTCAATTACCTCATTGGGATGCAAAGATATTAGCAACAGATTTAGATAGTGATGTTTTATGTCGTGCGCAGCATGGTATTTATGCTGATCTTGTGGGTATTCCAATCGCTTATCGCACCCAGTATTGCTCAGATATGAATACCCATCATCAGTATGTTATGGATGAAAAAGTGAAACAGTTGATTTCGTTTAAACAGCTGAACTTGCTAGAACCATGGCCAATGACAGGTCTTTTTGATGTAATATTTTGCCGTAATGTCTTAATTTATTTTAATGATGAAACGAAGAAAAAACTGGTGCAAAGGTTCTACTCATTACTTAAACCGGGTGGTTATCTTTTTATTGGCCATTCTGAAAGTCTGCAAAGTTATAACACCCATTTTAGTCTTGTCGGTCAAACGATTTATCAACGTTAACCTTGTTATTATTTTCATATATTAACGACACTATAAGGATCCTTTTATGCCGAAAATAAAAGTGCTGGTTGTCGATGACTCTGCATTAATGCGAAAAATATTAACCACACTACTCAGCTCTGATCTGGGGATTGATGTCGTTGGTAGCGCGATTGATCCTTTTGATGCGCGCGAAAAAATTAAAAAATTACATCCCGATGTATTAACGCTTGATGTTGAAATGCCGGGAATGAACGGTTTATCTTTTTTAGATAACTTAATGCGATTACGTCCTATGCCTGTTGTCATGGTCTCAACACTGACGTCACAAGGTGCGCCAGTGACATTAAAAGCGCTGGAGTTAGGGGCGTTTGATTTTATTGCGAAGCCTACTGATAACAGTATCCAATCATTGGGTGATTTTGGCGATGAACTTTGTACTAAAGTTAAATTAGCCTGCCGTGCAAATTTACGTGTCATGCGAGAACCGCAAACAACTTTGCTTACAAGCCAAGAAATACAAGAAGATAGATTAATCGCTATTGGTGCATCAACGGGGGGAACTGAAGCATTAAGAGAGTTATTAACCCCATTAGTACCACCTTTTCCTCCTATTGTTGTGGCTCAGCATATTCCCAAACATTTTAGCGGGGCATTCGCCAAACGCCTAAATGATAATTGCTGCTTAACTGTGATTGAAGTAACAAGTGAAGAAGTCATTAAACCTAACCATGTGTACATAGCGCCTGGAGATTGCCATTTAAAAGTGCAGCGATCCGGACTGCGTTATACTTGCCAATTAGACGATGGCCCTGCTGTAAATCGACACAAACCGTCTGTTGATGTGTTACTGGGATCTGTCGCTAAGACCTATGGTGATAAAGCCATAGGGGTGATGTTGACCGGAATGGGGAAGGATGGTGCCGGAGGATTATTGGCTATGCGTCAAGCAGGTGCTTTAACCATAGCACAAGATGAAGCGTCATCCGTTGTCTGGGGCATGCCTGGTGCCGCCGTCAGGCTTGGCGCGGCTATGGACATATTAAGCTTGCCGCTCATTGCGCCTAAGTTAGCCGCATTAGTGCAGAAGAAAACAGACAAAGTTAAAAGGGCTGCTTATGACACGATTTAGTTTATTTCAAGGTGCTGCGCTATTGCCATTATTACTCATGTTAGTTCTGCAAGAGTGGCTTGCTGCAGGTGCCGCTGTGGTGACATTAATATTTGTGTTGATAGCGGTTGTGTCAGCTAAAAAACGGTCAGAGAAGCAAAGGTTAGAGGCGCAAGATCAAGAAGTACTTGAAAATAGCACCGCAGTGAATACCAAAGCGATGTTGGTCGCTATGCTGCAGCAAGAGATCCCACCACACATTGATGAGTTAAAAAATGATTTAAATAAAACTCAGAATATTAATAGCGAATCATTTTCCACTTTAAATAGTGCTTTTTTTGAATTATTGCGCATGTCAGCAGAGCAATCCGCATCTTTACATAAAGTACTGCTCAGTATTTCTAAAGATAAAGCCTTAGCCCTAACAGGGGAGGAATATGATGATCCTGATGCTATTGATTTAAAAATATTCATTGAATCAACACACCAATTTCTCAATATTTGTTCTGATTTAATGATGGAGACGACAGCGCAGAGTAATGAGGCGGTAAATAAGATCGCAGTGATGGAAAGTCAGATGAATAATATTAATGGGCTTGTTGATAATGCACAGAAAATCGCTAGTCAAACCAATTTACTTTCCTTGAACGCAGCCATTGAAGCCGCTCGGGCAGGTGAGATGGGACGTGGTTTTGCCGTTGTAGCACAAGAAATTCGGTTATTATCTGATACTTCAAATAAATTTAATGAGCAGATCAGAGGGCAAGTGACACAAGCGATGACCACATTCGTCGAAGCGAAATCAATGGTTGAATCATTAGCGAAAGATAATGCTGAAAAGTCATCACAGACACAAGCGCGGTTACAGCAAGAATTAATTAAATTTGCGCAGTTAGAAGAAAATTTAGAAACGAACTTAGATAACCTCATGAGTTTATCTGTCGATACCCAAGCATGTGTTAATGATTCAGTTAGAAGTCTGCAGGTTGAAGATATTATCAGCCAATTATCGGAACATAATGTGTTGCAAGCGGAGAATATGAAACAAGTATTACTGGCGTGTAGCGAGTTGTTATCTGCAGAGGAAGATGCCGAACAAGATACCTTTATTGATAAACTGAAAGCTGCCGCGGAACAGCTCAAGCAGCAGTCACTGCAAGTGCAAAACAAGACGATTAGCTCGGGGTCTATGGATGAAGGTGAAATTGAACTGTTTTAGACGATCCGGTAAATAACCCCTGTAAATAATTATATGCGTAACAGCATGTTGTGTTGTTTGTATCTCTTACCCACCTATGTTATTAGCAGTGGATTAGGTAATCATGCTTTGTGGCTGGCAATGAATACCTTTTATGCTTGCTCGCGGTTTATCACTTGCTTGGTTGCTATACCCGTCGCTACAAGAGAAGACCATGTCATAAATCCTATCGACTATACTGAATAAGTTTAAATCTTGCTGATAATACAGCACTGTTATCAAGCTCGTTATTAACGAAAAGGAAAGATGAAATTACCGCGGTATTTTTGTTTTTCTTTTCTATTGTTACACCAGGGTAAAAGTAATTTGTGTTTCAAGGGTATTATCATTTCTGTGCAAATGAATATAATGAACGCCATACAGTATGACTGGCCGAATACATAGATAGGTATTACGGCATATTAATTTTATCCCAATGGAGATGAACATGACTGACAAATTTATTAAATCTAAAGCCGCGATTGCTTGGGGCCCAAACCAACCACTATCCATCGAAGAAGTGGATGTAATGTTACCAAGAAAAGGTGAAGTGTTGGTTAAGGTTATCGCTTCAGGTGTCTGTCATACCGATGCATTCACATTATCGGGTGACGATCCAGAAGGTATCTTCCCTGTCATTCTTGGCCACGAGGGTGGTGGTATCGTAGAACAAATAGGTGAAGGTGTGACGAGCGTGCAAGTTGGCGATCACGTTATTCCCTTATATACACCAGAATGTGGCGAATGTAAGTTCTGTAAATCAGGTAAAACAAATCTTTGCCAACAGATCCGTGAAACACAGGGTAAAGGTTTAATGCCTGATGGCACGACACGTTTCTATAAAGACGGTCAACCAATCTTCCATTATATGGGTTGTTCAACATTTTCTGAATACACAGTATTACCAGAAATTTCGTTAGCTAAAGTGAATAAAGAAGCCCCGCTTGAAGAAGTATGCCTCCTTGGTTGTGGTGTCACAACGGGGATGGGCGCGGTAATGAATACGGCGAAAGTGGAAGAAGGCGCAACCGTTGCTATCTTCGGCTTAGGTGGTATCGGCCTTTCTGCTGTTATCGGCGCGACTATGGCGAAAGCGAGTCGTATTATTGCTATCGATATTAACGAAAGTAAATTCGAATTAGCGAAGAAATTGGGTGCAACAGACTTCATCAATCCAAAAGATTATGACAAGCCAATTCAAGACGTTATTGTTGAACTAACAGACGGCGGTGTCGATTACTCGTTTGAATGTATTGGTAACGTTGACTTAATGCGCTCAGCATTAGAATGTTGCCATAAAGGTTGGGGCGAATCAGTCATTATCGGTGTAGCCGGTGCAGGCAAAGAGATCTCAACCCGTCCATTCCAACTGGTAACTGGTCGTGTATGGCGTGGCAGTGCATTCGGTGGTGTTAAAGGCCGTACAGAGCTACCTGATTACGTTGAACGTTACCTACAGGGTGAATTCAAGTTAAGTGATTTCATTACCCATACTATGGGTCTTGAAGATATCAACGAAGCATTTGATTTAATGCATCGCGGTGAAAGTATTCGTAGCGTTATCCACTTCGATAAGTAATTAAAATATGCCCCGCTATTGAGCATCTAAATAGCGGGGCGACGAGTAAAGGTTTGTCATGTCTATAGAAGTGGTTAGTAGTAATAAAATGTTTGGCGGTTGGCAGCATCAATATAATCATGCGTCGAGCGTGTTAAATTGTCAGATGCGTTTTGCTGTGTATTTACCACCGCAAGCATCAAATATGCGTAAAGTTCCTGTGATGTATTGGTTGTCTGGCCTGACGTGTACGGATGAGAACTTTATGCAAAAAGCCGGCGCTCAGCGTATTGCTGCAGAACTGGGTATTGCGATTGTGGCACCGGATACGAGTCCGCGTGGTGAAGGTGTACCTGATGATGTTGACCAAGCGTATGATTTCGGTTTAGGTGCTGGATTCTATGTGAATGCCACACAGGCACCGTGGAATACGCATTATCAAATGTATGACTATGTGCTCAATGAATTACCAGCATTAATTGAAGCTAATTTCCCGGTGACACAAAAGCGTGTAATCAGTGGGCATTCGATGGGTGGACATGGCGCGTTAGTGATAGCATTACGCAATCCAGAACGCTATCGCTCGGTGACGGCATTTAGTCCGATTAGTAATCCAATCAATTGTCCTTGGGGACAAAAAGCATTACAAAATTATCTCGGTAAAGATAAAGCAACGTGGCAACAATACGATGCGAGTTTACTGATGGCGGAAGCGGATAAATTTGTACCTGCGATGGTTGAGCAAGGCAAAGATGATTCATTTGTGGATGAGCAACTTAAACCGAACATGTTGACCGCTGCGGCGGAGAAAAAGGGTTATCCTCTGACGCTGGAAATGCATGATGGTTATGATCATAGTTACTATTTCATCGCCACATTTATTGAAAAACATATGCGTTTTCATGCGGCTAATTTAGCGAAATAATGATTGTACATAATCTTATGATAAGGGTGATGGAGCTTGTATCTATCACCCTTTCTTTTTATTTTGAACCGGCAAAACCCAGTTGGCGCCAGCTTTCATAGATAAACACAGATACCGCGTTCGATAAATTCATACTGCGACTCTCTGGTAGCATCGGAATTCTTACCTTTTGCTCTTGTGGCAATGTATCGAGCACTTCTGGCGGTAGACCACGTGTTTCAGGTCCAAATAATAACACATCACCTGCTTGATATTGCGCTTCATGATGGTATTTCGTGCCTTTGGTGGTACAGGCAAAAATACGCGCATCCCCCACACAATCTAAAAATGCTTGATAATTAGCATGACGTTTTACGTCTGCAAATTCATGATAATCCAGTCCCGCACGTTTTACCCTTTTATCATCCCACTCAAAGCCAAGCGGCTCGATTAAATGCAATTTGAAACCAGAGTTGGCACAAAGGCGAATGATATTACCTGTATTAGGTGGGATCTCAGGTTCAAATAGTGCTATTTGTAACATAATAAAGTCTCAGTTCAGGGTTATATAACGTGGGTACTTTGCGTAGAATAGCAAATTTAACAACCTAATGGTAAAAGTGATGAAAAAGCGTAGTACTTTGATCGTAGCAGGCTTGATTATATTAAGCGCGATACCTTTTAGCTTAAATATTTTGATTAATATGTTCTTTGCAGATCTGGATACAGAAATGTATGAGAAGAAAAAGGCCCGGGTGGAACAGCGTCGACAAATAGAAAAGATGTTCCCTGAGTTAAATACTAAAGATCCATTACGTCCGCAATTCACTATTGATAACGTAGCAGAAGAGAAGCAATAATCGACTTCTCTTCTGTATTTTTTAAATATGGATGTAGATGTTAGCTGATTGGTATAGTGATAGTGATTTGCAAGCCGTGAGTTTCTCTATTGCTTGCCACTATCTTACCATGATGTTGCCTGATCGCATTTTCTGTAATAGCCAGTCCCAAACCTGCACCGCCTGATTCACGGTCTCGGGCTTGTGATACGCGATAAAAAGGTTTGAAGATCTGCTCAATTTCGTCTTCTGGTACGCCTGGGCCATCATCTGTGATCACAAACGTTATCTTATCGGTGTCGCTGCTGATAGCTAAATTAACCTGTTGGTTGGCATAGCGTAATGCGTTGCGAATGACGTTTTCTATGGCGCTGCCGAAAAGTGCAGGGAAACCTTTGATATTTAGATCTGGAATCGATTGATGGCTGAAACTTTTGTCTAATTGTTCCGCTTCGAAAATGGCATCATCGCAAATAGGCTGTAACAGTGAGTCAAGATTAAATGATTCTTTGGTTGTGGCATTTAACTGGGTTTTCGATAAGTTTAATAGCGCTGAGATCATTTCTTCTAAACGTTGCGATTCGTTATCGATACGTAAGATCTCTTTGGTCTCTCCATAATGGCGTTTAGATAATGCCACTGACATTTTTAACCGCGTTAAGGGCGATCTCAACTCATGAGAAATATCACTCAATAAACGATGCTGAAGTGAAATATGTTCACGAATAGAGAACATCATAGTGCGTAAACTTCGCGCTAATTCACCAATTTCATCTTGTCTTTGAGTCGCTGGCACGACGGCATCTAAATTACCATCGGTGATCTCGGCTGCGGTTCGTTGTAACTTTTGTAATGGTTTCGAAATATGCCATGCGAGTGACGCACATAATGGCATACTGACAAACATCGTAATGAAAAGTAATAGAAATGGTCTATCTAAGACATTAATTAACCATATATTGTGCTCTGCCGGTAACTGTTGTGCGGCATACAATTGGAATGGTTCACCACGTAGTTTTATGGGGATCGGTCCGGTCATTAACCAGTTTTTATATTGTTTTACTTTCGGTTGTGGCGATTCTTCACTTTGCAAAATAAAGCGGCGAATAGCCTTAGAGGCTTTGCTACTTGAAATGATATCGCCATTCATACGGACTAAATAAAAATGTTTTGTTTGTGCTTCTTTAGGGGTTATTAACACTTGTAATGGGATGGTCGGATAGCGATCAGCTGAGCTGGCAATATTATGTGCAATGCTATTTAAAATGCTGACTGAGCGCGGGTCGAGTTGTCTCATGACTCGGCTATCTAACGTCGGTAGTGCTATAACGACGGCAACAACGAGTAGTAGCATACACCAAAACCAAACAAAAATTTTAACGAACAGTTGATTCAATTTGCGTCTAAGCACGTGTTAATAACCTTATTTCAAAAATGATAGAAGTGTAGCGGGTTTGATTATGTATCTAACCACATATAACCACGGCCACGAAGTGTGCGAATGCGCATTTTTTCATCTTTTCTTTCTGGTAACTTTTTACGTAAGTTACTTAAATGCATATCAATACTACGGTCAAACGGCGTCAGTTTTTTCCCCAGTACTTGCTCGCTTAAATCGGCTTTGGTTAGGATCGTACCTGGAGACGAGATGAGTGCTTCTAATAACATCAGTTCGGTGCTGGTTAGGTCAAGCAGAATGGTTTGACACCATGCCTCTTGGGTTCGGCTGTTTATTTCAATATCTAAGTGTGTCAGCAATTCTGTTTTTTTAGTTGTTGGTGGTTCGATGCGACGTAATACAGCTCTAATTCGTGCTAATAATTCACGTTCACTGAAGGGTTTTGGTAAATAATCATCGGCACCCATTTCTAAGCCAAGTACGCGGTCAATCTCATCACCTTTCGCTGTTAACATTAAGACTGGAATATTGTTATCAACACGCAGTTTTTTTAATACTTCAAAGCCGTTTAGTTTTGGCATCATGACATCTAAAAGGACCATATCATATTGATTGCCTCTGATTGCGGCTAAACCGGCTTCACCATCATGCACCATATCGACATCGAAATCTTCGAGACTCAAAAATTCGGCTAGCAGTTCGGCCAATTCTCTATCATCATCAATTAATAATAGTTTAGTCATATTAGGTACTCTGTTAAGTGTTCTTATGGTATAGGATACTGGGTTAAGCAGTAAATAATTTGAAGATTTACTTTGTTTTACATTTTTTGGCGCAACAACAAATTGGTGATGCCTTGTCAGTTTAACTAAGATAGTATAATAAACAATGCTATCTGCAACTAAAGGGGCGGAGATTGTGACCACTACATGATGGCTTTATTTATGATGAGAAGTTAATTACGTAATATTTGTTACTATTATTTTAGATGAAGAGGCTAGTATAAAGTCTTATTTATATCTATATGCCTTTGCTATCCATAATAACAACATAATGTTTTTATTATGTCTATTTTCTTTGATTTTCAGCTGGTTTAGATGAATAACTTGACGTTGTTTTTCTACTGCCTCGGTTTATAATAAACGCAAGAGAATGTAAAAGGTAAGCTTGTGATAGATTCTGATCATGAACAGTTAGTCAAACGTGCGAGTTATGCATCGGTCGCAACTGCTGTTATTTTATTATGCAGTAAATTATTTGTCTGGTTTGCGACGGGGTCATCGTCGATACTCGCGTCATTGACGGATTCTTTTTTAGATATTGGTGCGTCCATTATTAATGTGTTTGCGATTAAATACGCATTAGTACCCGCTGATGAAGGGCATCGTTTTGGCCATGGTAAAGCTGAATCTTTGGCTGGGTTGGTGCAATCAGCATTAATCGTTGGGTCTTCGATTCTATTGATGTTACATGGTATTAGCGCCTTATTAGATCCGCAGCCAATTGTACGTTCAGAACTTGGTATCGCAGTCTCGATTTTTGCATTATTACTTACTTTTGTATTAATACGTTATCAAACATTTGTAGTCACTAAAACTGGCAGTATTGCGATTAAAGCGGATTCACTCCATTACAAGTCAGATTTATGGCTTAATGCTGCGGTATTAATTGCACTTAGCTTATCTGCTTATGGCTTTTATTGGGTTGATGGTTTGGCGACAATCTTGATATCCTGTTACATATTATACAGTGCGTATGAGATTGGTATGGAATCAATTCAGATGCTTCTGGATCATGAATTAGCGGCTGAAGATATTACTAAAATAACGACTATTGTTGCGAATACAGAAAATGTACTGGGATTACATGAGTTACGGACTAGGCAATCAGGTTATATGCGTTTTATTCAATTGCATATTGAACTTGATGACCACCTTACGTTGTTCCAAGCGCACGCTATTGCTGATAATGTAGAAACTAATTTACTCCGTGAATTTGCGAATACGGAAGTGCTTATTCACCAAGACCCGATTTCAATTGTAAAGACGAAAAATGATTAATATAAACGTGAACTCTAAATGTTGTAGAGGAATGAACATGGAAGATAAACTTTCAATGTCTTGGCTTAAAATTAGAGGTGAGGCTAAATTATTAGTTGAACAGGAACCTATGCTCGCGAGCTTTTTCCATTCAACAATACTAAATCACGATAGTTTAAAATGCTCATTGAGTTTTCAATTAGCAAATAAGCTCGGTAGCGCGACAATGCCTGCTATTTTATTACGTGAAGTGATTGAAGAAGCATTAAAAGCTGAACCGGATATTTTACATGCGGTTGCTGCTGATTTATGTGCAGTACAGGAACGAGATCCGGCGGTAGAATATTTCTCGACACCGCTCTTATATCTGAAAGGATTTTTGGCCTTGCAGTCGTATCGAATTGCGCACTGGCTCTGGAATCAAAAGCGTGAAGCATTAGCGATTTATTTACAAAACCAAATATCAGTGGTGTTTGCTGTTGATATTCATCCAGCTGCTCGAATAGGCAAAGGTATTATGCTTGATCACGCAACCGGTATTGTGATTGGCGAAACGGCAATTATAGAAGATGATGTGTCAATTTTACAAAGTGTCACGCTTGGTGGTACCGGTAAAGAAAGTGGCGATCGTCATCCGAAAATTAGAGCCGGAGTGATGATTGGTGCTGGCGCGAAAGTGCTGGGTAATATTGAAGTCGGCAGAGGGGCTAAAGTCGGTGCTGGTAGTGTGGTACTAGAGTCGGTACCGGAACACACGACAGTCGCAGGTGTCCCCGCTAAAGTTGTTGGTAAACCGGATTCTGATATGCCTTCATTAGCGATGAATCAAACAATTTGATGCATAAATGTCAGGGCTCACAATCAAAAACTAAATTCTGCTTGGGCGCATCATAAATTAACTAATAAGACTTGTTGTCGGTTAACTAGCGTTGTATTCTTCTAGTTAAGGGATAAGCCCTCTCAGCACAATATTGAATTCTTAAATCATGGGTGAAAAAATGAATTTTGACGTATTAGATAAATTAGAAAGTAAAGTTCAAACAGCAGTTGATACCATTACCCTTTTACAAATGGAATTAGAAGAGCTAAAAGAAGAAAACAACCAACTATTAGCGGATAATTCTGAACTTAAAAGCCAGCAAGACGTGTGGCAAGATCGTTTACGTTCATTGCTAGGCAAAATGGATGAAGTTCAAGAACTAGAAGAGCTAGAAGAAGTATAATTTGATTCAGAGGTATGGTTGAGAAAACCGATACCTCTGTTTCGATCCATTTATTCAATATCAAGTGGATCAGGGGATAATATAATACCTGTGCTGTCTGCATAAACATGATCTTCAGGTAAGAATGTCACGCCGCCAAAGTTAACCGCCACATCGAGTTCCCCAGTACGATTATCGTCTGCACCAACTGGAATAGAAGCAAGACTTTGAATACCGATATTGATGTTGTCTAATTGTTCGACTTCTCTAATACTACCGTAAACTATAATACCTTCCCATTCATTCTCAAATGCTGTCTGCGCAATATCAGAATCAATCAATGCTCTTCTTAGCGAACCACCACCGTCAATAAGTAACACCTTACCCAACCCTGGCAGCTGAACGGTTTCAGCGATCAGCCCTAAGCTTTCAAAGCATTTGATAGTGGTGATTTTACCGCCGAATGATGACTTACCACCGAAATTCATAAACATAGGTTCAACAACATCAATCATATCAGCGTAAATGTCGCATAGTTCAGAAGTATTGTATTCCATGAGCAGCACCTTT
>NZ_ABCQ01000004.1 GCF_000170855.1 Moritella sp. PE36
CGAGTGCCCGCTATCGCTTCTTTCTTTCAGACTTACACTTTGAACCTTATCCAACCGCCTCCATAATTAACTTCTATAAAGGTAATTTACAAGCGTTGCTCAGTAATCCTTTCTTCAAAGATTTGCTCAATAAAAACGCGAGTTTAGTGCGTTTAAGTAAAGCCCAAAAGGGTTAAAAACAAGCCAACATTAGCCATGAACTTGCTCCTTCAGGTTCAATTTATCGATGGCTAAATTAAACAGTTCATGTGTACGACGTTTTTGTTCTGTTGTGGGTCGGTTATCATTTTCGTAGATCCAATCACAGGATTTGAGCACACTTTCACGTTCATGGACACTGGTTTCTGATTGCGATTCAGAAGGGGTGGAAAGCGCGGTCAACTCAATGATCAAACGACAATTATCATAATGAAACGGGACCCGCTGGAAAGCTTGATGGGCATAGTAGATAGCTTGATTGGCCGCATTCTCCTGACGTTTTTTTTGTGCTTTCTCCGTCAGTATTTTTCCTTCTTCTAAACGTTGTTGAATTTCATGTTTTGCACCATCCAACATCTTAACCTGGCTTAACATTAAGATATCATCATTGGTATTTTTACACAGTTCCTGCGCACGTAACACGGACTTTTCATACAGATCGGGGATCCCACATAATCCATATAGTCTGGTAATATTCAATTCTGTATAAAAGTCCACCACGGGTTTGTCTGCAGTATTCAGCTTATGTACCACTATCAATGCACTTTTGATATCGCCGTTAATATAAGCAAGGATCCCAAGCCCTATTAATAAATTAAACTCAGCGACACTATCCCCTTCAGCTTTAACACTAAAATCCTTAATTTTATACTGTGCTTGACTCACCAACTCATCATGATCTTTATCTACTTCGGTATATAAACTAGCAAGTAAAAGTGACACGTAAGTATTCATCGCAACACCGTAGCTATAACGGCTGGTTTCTTCCACTTTGGTAATAAAACGTTGAAATCCGGTCGCCGCTTTATCATGTTGCTGTAGCGCCGTATATAAATTGGCAAGGATGAGCTCGCGATGGGGATTTGCAGGGTTCACTTTATGTGCGATGTTAAATTCATGAATCGCATCCGGTAGTTTATCTCTTATCATCATACAACCAGCAAGGCTTTGGCGAGCAACAGGCTGGCGCGGATGCTTTGCTAATATGTCCTTAAAAATATTCTCGGCTTTATCCAAATCACCAAGCGATTGATAGGTCTGCCCCAAGCCTATTTCAGACCAAATAGAGTCCGTTTCTTCACAGGATTTTTGATAAAATGCCAAGGCCTCCTCATGCCGTTTTAAACGCAATAAGCAATCACCATAAATACGATTAATATAATTGACATACTGCGGAAAACTGGCGCGATAGCCATCACATAAATTTAATACTAATTGATAATCTTGATTGTCCATTGCCGATAATAACGGGGCAATGACGGCTTTACGCGCTAATACGATTTCAATCCGATTAATAAACTCTTGAGAACAAAATGGCTTAAGTAAATAATCATCGGGTTCTAATTCAATAAAATGCGTTACTACAGAAACCGAACTATCACCAGTAACACAAATAAACACCGTATCACGTGCAATTAACTTACGCTGCTTTACTTCATCAAAAATAAGCGCACCATCAATGTGATGGTTCATGTTGTAATCGCAGATGACCACATCATAGCGATGCTGAGACAATAAACGGATGGCTTTTAAACTGTCAGTAGTACTATAAATAAAATCATTCGAAACACCGGCACTGTTAAGCATCCAACGTATTAAAGATATGCTAAAAGTTGAGTCATCAATGACTAAAATCTTTTTCTTATTTATCACATTACCCCCCAAAATCCTTTTGAAAAATAACCTTATTAAATGAAACTCTGCCTTACTAAATATAGGACATAAGATACTATATGTTATTAAAATACCACAAAAAAATTAATGTTATTATGATTTACAGTGTTTTTATTATAAAAATACCGCTAACAGTAAATAAAGCGTTAGCGGTATGTGATATCACGGTGAAAGTGTGACTTTACTATTTAGCTGATAGTTGCACCATCTCGAACTGTGTATCACCAGTCATACCCGCTTGTTGAGTCTCCAGTAATGCTTTTGGTGCGGTTGCCACAAAACGGTATTCAGCTTTAACCAGTGTAATGACTTAGGGAAACATTAAGCGGTTTGTTTAAGTAGCTTAATGACCATCGAACAATTTAGAATTAACAACTTACTTAGGTGATAAAGTGAAATAAACACTACTCCTGAATACATATTTACTCATTAATGTGATCACATACGCTTAAGCATATGTAATTTAATGTATAATTCTGAACATATAAACGGCTTTAAAAGATGAGATTATGATTAGAAAGTACTGCAAATTTTCAATAAGCAATCCAAAACTCCATAAATTGCATATTGCTTTATTGCTATTTATAGCGGTGTATTCGACCTACGAGTTATTAGAAAATCATAATTTAATCTTTGCTTTAGGCTTTGTGGTTGTCATTCCATCACTATTTTTATTTGCTAAATCAGCAGAGTACGCGAGAAAGTACTTTCCCTAAAGAATCGGTAACACTGCTCAAGCAACTACCCCATAAATAATAAAGGCTGCACAATGCAGCCTTTATCGTTAACCTGTAAACGAATGCTTAGTTATTCATCGCAGGTTTACGTCTAGAGTGCATCAATACTAATCCAACCAGACCAATTGCACCAACCGCAATACCCACAGGTTGACTCACTTCGTGTGGTAAACCAAGTCCAATACCAGCCGTCACGATATACGACACCGTGATACTGGTGCCCACAACAGCAGGTAAACTAACAATCCAGTGGAACGCCCCGCGATCAAATAAATACTTGGTTGCTAACCACAATACACTGGTAGAAAGTAGCATATTTGAGAATGCAAAATAGCGCCAAATGAGTGAGAAATCAATTTTAGTCATGAAGTAAGCAATGACGAGGATTGGCACCGCAACTAATAAACGATTACGCATACTTTGTGGGATTTTAAATGCATCAATAATCGTTAAACGCAAAGAACGGAATGCCGTATCACCTGAGGTGATCGGGAAAATCGCCACGGCAATAATCGCCATAATGCCACCAGCAGCGCCAAGATATGTGGTCGCAACTTGATTAACAACCAAACCTGGACCACCCGCATCAAGGACACTTTTTAGTTCCACATAACCACCAGGGAATGCCGCGATACCCGCTAATGCCCATACACAAGCAACAATACCTTCACACATCATCGCGCCATAATAGACTGGGCGAACATATTTCTCATTAGTTAAACAGCGAGCCATAATCGGAGCTTGCGTTGAATGGAAACCACTGATTGCACCACAAGTAATAGTCACAAATAGTAATGGCCAAACAGGTAGTCCATCAGGGTTCGGTTCTAACAAATCATTGTTGTAATGACTGTGATCGAAATACGCGAATATATCACCGATTTCAGGTAACTGTGGCGCACTAAATATTAATGCAATAGCCATAGATAATGTCATTACGATCATTAACAAGCCAAAAATTGGGTACAATTTAGTAATAATCTTATCAATCGGTAACATGGTTGCTAAGAAATAATAAGCTAAGATCACTAATACCCAGAACACATTATTAGCCAAGAATGTATCTTCAAAATAAGATAAATTACTTAACAGACCTGCTGGGCTCATAATAAACACGACACCAACAAAGAATAACAGCATCGCAGTAAAAACGAGCATCACACCTTTAAAGTAGACATTAAAATAATGCCCTGCAATTTCCGGTAAACTTTTACCATCTTCTTTAATACTGAGTACACCAGAATAATAATCATGTACTGCACCACCAATAATATTGCCCAATACAATCCACACTAATGCGATAGGACCATATAACGCGCCTAAAATAGGGCCAAAAATAGGGCCTACTCCGGCAATATTAAGAAATTGAATAAGGAAGGCTTTAACGGGGTGAACGGGAACATAATCCACGCCATCTGCAAAGCGAGCTTGGGGTGTTTTTGCGAGAGGGTCGATACCCGCTTGGCGTTCTACAAAGGGACTGTAAAACTTGTAAGCGAGCAGCAAGGCTGCAATACAAATAAAGAAAATCAGCATTTAAAGGTCATCCATGTTGTGAAGTTAAAAGCTTTTGCTATTAATGTCATAAACTTACACCCAAGCTAAAAGTTATCAACCCTTAATAGGTATTCCCGTGCACTATGTCGTGTTTTGCGCTCAACTAAAAAGACCATAAACAATAATTATGCTTACGCTATCAATAAAAAAAACCAGTACAAGACTGGTTTGATTAATATATTATAGTTAAAACGAGCACTTATTTGGTCATGTTGTGCCAGCGATAAAACACCGTCGACAGCGGCGGCAACGTTAAGCGTAACGAATCGCTCAGCCCCTGACTCTGCACTTTCTCACTATCAGCACTGCTGACTACCGGATAATTACTACCCGCATAATACTCAGCATCGGTATTTAATAACAGTTCATAACGACCTGCATTCGGAATACCAAGACGGAAGTTATCCCTTGGTATGGGCGTAAAGTTACTGATCACCAAAATACGTTCGCCACTCTCGCTAATACGTTCATGGGCTAACACACTTTCGGTGTTGTTATCTTGTAAGCGCCACTCAAAACCGGCTGGGTCGCAATCAAGTTGGTACAAGGCCGTTTCACTTTGATACAACTGGTTTAAATCTGCGATTAACTGCTGCACACCGGCATTTTTAGGATCTTGTAATAACGCCCAATCCAATTCGGCATCATGATCCCATTCGCGTGATTGCGCTATCTCAGCCCCCATGAAGTTGAGCTTTTTACCCGGTTGGCCATACATATAACCCATGTAAGCCCGTAAATTAGCAAATTTCTGCCATTCATCACCGGGCATTTTACCCAATAATGAGCCTTTGCCATAAACCACTTCATCATGGGATAAGGCTAATACATAGTTTTCACTAAATGCATAAACTAACGGGAACGTGATGGTATCGTGATGGTATTTACGGTTAATCGGCTCTTCCTGCATGTAGTTTAGACTATCGTGCATCCAGCCCATGTTCCATTTAAAACCAAAACCTAAGCCACCTAAGAAAGTCGGTTTCGATACCCCAGGGTAAGCCGTCGACTCTTCTGCAATCGTCATGGCATTAGGGAAGTGGTTATAAATCTCTTCATTCATCCACTTTAATACCTTGATGGTATCGTAGTTATGATTGCCGCCATCACAGTTAGGGATCCATTCGCCATCATTACGCGAATAATCCAGATACAACATAGATGCAACAGCATCAACGCGGATACCATCGACATGAAACTGCTCGAACCAATACAAGCTATTCGATACTAAAAATCGCTGTACATGATCTTTACCACAGTCATAAATATAACTGTGCCAGTCTTGATGCCAGCCACGTTTCGGGTCGGGATCATTAAATAACGCCGTGCCATCGAAATTGGCTAAACCGTGATCATCGGCAGGGAAATGCGCAGGTACCCAATCGATGATGACACCGATGCCAGCTTGGTGACACTGATCAACAAAAAATTTAAAGTCATCAGGGTGACCAAAACGACTGGTCGGCGCAAACAGTCCAATCGGTTGATAACCCCAAGAACCATAGAACGGATGTTCTGAAATTGGCATCAATTCAACATGGGTATAATGCATTTTTTGTAGATACGGGATCAGCTTTGCTGCTAATTGACGATAATTTAAAAACGCATCGTTTTCATCTCGCAGCCAAGACCCGACATGGAGTTCATAAAATGATAATGCTTGTTTGTGTTTTTCGGTAACAGCACGTTGTTGCCAGCGATCATCTTGCCATTGATAGCTGTCTTGCTGATACACCAAGGAAGCAAATGAAGGGTACTGCTCGGCATGTGCCCCCCATGGATCGGCTTTATGTGGCAGGCTCTTACCATTACTATCCACAATGGCAAACTTATACCGCTCACCAACGTTTAAGTCCGCAATGAATACTCCCCACAAGCCAGCGTCCAATTGGCGCAAAGCATGATCGTTAGTATTCCAGTCATTAAAGTCACCAATCACGCTGACATTACTGGCATGCGGGGCAAAAATTAAAAAACGGACACCGGATATTTGTTTGCCTGCATGAGTGAAACTGACGCATTGCGCCCCCATCTCTGTATGCATTAATTTTGGCGTGTGTAATGTTTCCATACTTGGCATCAAGCCAGGATACGCGTCAAGGTTGTGGATCACGGCCACATTAGAAACCAACTTCATTGAAATTCCTTTATTCATTACTCGCGGCTGGCTTTCGCGCGGGCAGCAGTCAACTCTGCGGTTAAATAGTTAACGTTCGGGCAGCTGAACATGTCATCCAATGTTGCTGATAGTTTACGACGCCAATTCGGGTATTCATCTACCGTTCCTGGTACGTTAACAGGCTTATCCATGGCTAGCCAGTCTTCGAGCTGTAAACTCAACAAGCTACTTGAGCCTGCCGCTAAATGTAATTGTAAGCTGTTACTCAGTGCTTGGTCCATCGGCACATAGTCGGCATTGCGACCCACCGATTCCGCCAGTTTACCGTGCCACGATACACTATTGAGTATTTCTTGTTTCGACTTGCTACGATCATCAAACAAACCATTCAGCTGTGCTTGATCAGGATACAATCCAATCGTTTGACCTAATTTAAGATCTTCACAATGCCAGAAGCCACGCAATGTCGGCATGTCATGGGTACACAATGTGGCCATTGATTGCGGTTGATAATGTGCAGGTGAGAAGTAGCCACCATCTTCTGCCGTTTCAAAAAAGAATACTTTGTAAGAATGAATACCCGCGTCACTTAACAAGCTCACGATCTCATCAGGCACGGTGCCAAGATCCTCACCAATCACCGCGCACTGGTGACGCTGACTTTCTAACGCCAAAATAGACAACATATCCTGCACCGGATAATACATATAAGCGCCAGATGTGGCATTTTCACCTTTTGGTATCCACCACAGACGCAATAGTCCTAATACATGATCGATACGCAAGGCACCACAATGCTGCATGTTGGCACGTAATAGTTGAATAAAGGCATCATAACCCGTGGCTTTTAACTGCGCTGGATTAAGCGGCGGCAACCCCCAATTCTGTCCTAAAGGCCCTAATACATCGGGTGGTGCGCCAATGCTAACATCTTGACATAAGGTACCGTCATCCGCCCATACTTCAGCACCACTATCGGCAACGCCAACAGCAAGATCACGATAAATGCCCATATTCATCCCTTGTGCTAAGGCAAATTTTTGCACATCGGCGATCTGCTCATCCGCAATCCACTGCAAGTACATATAACGCTGAATCGCAGGCTGGTTTTGTTTAATAAACGCTTGTACTGCATCGCTATTGATATCACGTAATTCAGCAGGAAATACTTGCCAACCCCATACGCTATCATCTTTGTCGTGCAGCTGTTGATGCAGCGCATCGAAGCTTGCTTGATGTAATAAGCTATTGCCACCTTTCGCCACAAACGCAGCAAAATCTTGTGCTCGTTGGCTGTTTTTCGCTAAATGACGTTGTTGGAACTCAGTAAATAACAGCGGTAATACGCTCATTTTCAAACGTGATACTTCACTGTAATCAACCCATTCAGTAGCACGAACAGCATGTAAAGCTTGCTGGAACTCATTGCTACCGACACGCTCTTGCGCCGCTGAGCACAAGGCAAATTCAGGTACAGCAGACACATCTATGTATAACAGATTTAACCAACGGCGAGATGACGGGCTGTATGGGCTCGCACCTTCAGGATTAGCTGGAAATAAAGAATGAATTGGATTTAAGCCAACAAAATCACCACCACGCGCGGCAATATCAGCCACCAGCTGTTTCAGGTCGCCAAAATCACCGATACCCCAGTTATGATCGGTTTTCAGAGTATACAACTGCACGCTTGGGCCCCAAGACTTGTTGCCTTGTTCAATCGACGGCTGTTTGTAACACGCTTTGGGTGCAACGATGAGTGTCATTTCATAAGGCGATTTACGACGACGGCGTAATACCTGTAATTTGTGATAACCCAAGGCAAGATCATTGGGTAAAGAAAAAGTAAGCACCCCGCCGTCACCACGCGTATCGGTGACAATTTGCGATTGCAGATACCCCTCAACAACCTCACCTTGTTCCGTCTCTAGCTGCCAGCTAAAATCACTGACTCTGGCGCTTAGCCCCAAATTCAGTTCAATATGAATGGGCTCACCTTTTTTAACCACTTTCACCGCGGCTAGGATTGGCGTTTGATGTTTTTTATCCGCCGACGCCAGTAGCGTTTGTTCAGATTCAGTGTCATAACCTAGCGCAGCTAATAGGCGCGTTAGCGTATCATCGGAAACTACTTCATTGTTACCCCAAGCATTGGTATAGCTATCTGTGATACCCGCTTGTGCAGCAACTTGTTTCAGCACATTAATTTGTTCCATTTTACCCTCCATGAATACTTAACGGCTAACCGCGTTTAGTTGCCAAATGTTGTTAGCATAATCACGAATACTACGATCAGAGCTGAACTTGCCATTACGTGCGGTATTTAAAATTGCCATTTTAGCCCAGCCCTCTTGGTTACCATACTGCGTATCAATACGTGCTTGCGCTCGCACATAATCGGCAAAGTCAGCCAGTGCCAGGTACGGGTCACCGCCTTCTAACAAACTATGACGTGTCGCATTAAGTAAGCCTGGTTGACCGGGCGTAAACTCATCACCCGCCAGCAGATCCAGCGACGCACGCAGTAATCTGTCTGAGTTATAATAATCGTAGGGGTTATAACCTTGCGCCTGCAGTGCTTGCACTTCATCAACATTAAGACCAAAAATAAAAATGTTGTCATCACCGACTTCTTCACGGATCTCAACATTGGCACCATCCATCGTGCCGACAGTTAATGCACCATTCAGAGCCATCTTCATATTACCAGTTCCCGACGCTTCTTTACCCGCCGTTGATATCTGTTCAGACACATCCGCAGCCGGAATAATTATTTCAGCGAGACTGACTCGATAGTCAGGCATAAATACCACTTTCAAGGTATCACCGATTCGCGGATCATTGTTAATCTTTTCTGCTACCTTGTTAATTGCAAAGATAATTTCTTTAGCTAGCTCATATCCTGGCGCTGCTTTTGAAGCAAAAATAAACACTCTTGGCTGCATTTTGAAATCAGCGTCATTAATTAAACGATGATACAGCGACAAGATATGTAATAAATTAAGGTGCTGACGTTTATATTCATGTAGACGTTTAATTTGCACATCGAAGATCGCATCTGGGTTAATCGTGAGCCCCATATTTTCAGCAACCCAATCTGCTAAACGTTGTTTGTTGGCTTTTTTAACGCGCATAAAGTCCGTTTGGAATTGACTGTCGTCAGCAAATTTTTCTAATTTTTGCAGCTGATCCAGGTCTTTGATCCAACCAGATCCAATCTTACTGCTGATTAGCGCTGACAGTTTTGGATTACAGAACTTCAACCAACGACGTGGTGTCACACCATTGGTCACATTGTGTAATCGCCCCGGGAACAACTCATTAAACTCTGGGAATAAATCACGTTTAACCAACTCAGAGTGCATCGCAGCAACACCATTGACCGCATAAGTACTGGCGACACATAAGTTAGCCATACGCACACGACGTTCGTCCCCTTCTTGGATAATTGACAGCTTACGCAACTTCTCAACATCACCCGGCCACTTGTCAGCTACTTGCCCCATTAGGCGTAAATTGATATCAAAGATGATCTCCATATGACGGGGTAATAACGTCTTCATCAAGCTCTCACCCCAGGTTTCTAATGCTTCAGGTAACAAGGTATGATTGGTATAAGCAAATGTTTTTGAACTGATCGCCCAGGCATCATCCCAACTTAATTTATGTACATCTAGCAATATGCGCAATAGCTCAGGGATAGCAATTGTTGGATGTGTGTCATTAAGTTGAATTGACTCTAACTTAGCTAAATCCAGAATCGAATGACCCGCGGCTTGATGACGACGTAAAATATCCGCCACAGAACAAGCACAATGGAAGTACTGTTGCATTAAGCGCAGTTCTTTACCCTTATCGTGATTATCATTTGGGTATAATACTTTGGTCAGGTTACCCGCCTGTATATGACTTGCTTGCGCTGCAACGTAATTACCTTCGTCAAAACGTTCAAGGTTAAACGGCGCTGGCGCACGACATTCCCATAACCGCAGTGGATACACGGAGTTATTGTTATAACCAACAATCGGTAAATCCCACGCCACGCCTTCTACGTGTAAACCCGGTAACCAACGACGTAGATTTAGGCCGTCATTATCTGTGTACTCTTCTACCTTGCCGTAAAAACCGACTTTTTGTGCTAGTTCCGGGCGAATCACTTCCCACGGGTAACCCGTTTCATCGCGCCATACATCCGGCGCTTCTTGTTGACGACCGTCATTAAAACTTTGCTTAAACAGGCCATATTCATAATGTAGGCCATAACCTACCGCAGGGTATTCTTCGGCTGCCAGTGAATCCATAAAACAAGCGGCAAGACGGCCTAAACCACCATTACCTAATGCCGGATCACGTTCTTCTTCTAATAAGTCAGTCAGGTTTTGACCAAACTCAGCCATTGCTACTGTCACTTCTTCATACAATCCCATGCTAATGAGGTTATTACCAGTAAGACGACCAATCAGAAACTCTAATGATAAGTAGTTAACACTGCGGGCATTTTTGATTTTCGGATCTTGCTCTGTCGCCAGTAAATTCATGGTTGTGGTTTCGGCTAGCGCATACTCCATCGCTAAGCGCCACGTGTGGGCATCCGCTTGCTCTGGAGAGGTGACTAATTTTGTTACTAGGTATTTATTAACCGCGGCCTGGAATGCTGTTTTATTAAAGCGTTTATTTACTGTCGATTTCATCTTACATCCTAATCTTTATGCTGTATTCGGTTTTGTGACTAAACCAAAAATTCAAAGTTGAAGTTAAAGTTAGATAACGTTAACTATAAAATTAAGTAAAAAGTCAATGTGATAAATCTTGCCCTAATCCGTAAACGCCAACATCCTCCTACGCCGACAAATTAAAGGAGGAGTAGCGTAGGCGTAGACGTGTCGACTTCTAGGCTGGCGTGATAGAGTTCGCAGTTTATGGGGGAGGATGAGCATATTTAAGTGATGTGAAGCGTATTATTTGCTTACCTGAATGTAACAAAGTGAAACAAACAATGGGCTTATCACCGTTTTTCCAATCATAATTAGGTACTATTTAGTTGTTACTTAGTTATTGTTTAAATAATAACTAAGTGAAAAAGCAGTAAGACGCGATCTCGCCTTCATACTCAGACAAATAAGAACAACTTATGTGGATTACATCAAAATTAAATCGCCCAACTCGTCTACACAATTCTATCTCCCGCACGCGGATTTTAGGTCACCTTCAAGATGCGGCGTTTAATAAATTAGTCTTATTTCGTTCACCTGCGGGTTATGGCAAAACTACCATGGCAGCGCAATGGCTCAAAGACCACAGCCAGGTAGGTTGGTTTAATATCGATGAAACCGATAACGATACGTTTCGCTTTGTGAACTATTTTATTCAAGCCATTAACAAAGTCACCGAGCAAGCTTGTATCAATTCGCAAGCACTGGCCGAACGTCGCCAATATAGCTCGCTGCCTAATTTATTTAGTGAACTGTTTGCCGAATTGGCGAATTATCAAAGTGAATTTTATCTGGTGTTAGATGACTATCACTGTATTAATAATGACGAGATCCATGAAGGGTTACGTTTCTTTCTTAAATACATGCCCGCAAACTGCACCCTAGTCGTTACTAGTCGTACTTTACCGCCGCTCAATACCGCTAACTTGCGCATTCGCGATCTCCTTATTGAACTCGACAGTGAATTGTTAGCGTTTGATGACCAAGAAATAGCGCAATTTTTTGAACAGCGCATTGGCTGTAGTATGAGCGATGCCGAGATCCAAAAATTACAACAAAAAATCGAAGGCTGGCCATCGGCATTACAATTAATCGCCTTGCAAGCAAAACAGAAAAAACACAGTGTCGCTGAATCGACAGAATGGATCTCGCAGATCAAGCAATCTCATCTTTGGGATTATTTGGCCGAAGAAGTTTTTGATTTATTAGACAAACCATTACAAGTATTTTTAATGCAATGCTCGGTATTTACCATTTTCAATACCAGCTTGATCACCGAATTTTTTGACAATGAAGCGGCAAATAACTTATTAGAATCATTAGATAAACACGGGTTGTTCCTGCATTCGCTCGAAGGTGAGCAACACTGGTATCGATTCCACAATCTGTTTTCTGATTTTTTAAAACACCAACGCCATACCAAGCTTGCGCAGTCGAGTAAGCAATTACATAAAGATGCTGCGCGCGCTTGGTTAAAACATGATAATCCTCAACAAGCCTTATTCCATGCCCAGCGTGCCAAAGACAATACGTTAACCGCCGATATCTTATTAGCACACGGCTGGCACATGTTTAATCAGGGTGAACTAGCAAACTTAGAAACCACGATTAGTCTGTTGCAACCTGATACCTTATACCAAAGCCCGCGCCTACCGTTATTACGCGCTTGGTTAGCTCAAAGTCAACACAGTTATGATCAAGTCGGTGATTTACTGGCGCAGGCATTAATCGAATTAAAACAGCGTAATATAGAGTTAACCTTGGCGCAACAAGGCGAATTCAACGCCCTGCGTGCGCAAGTGGCAATGAATCAAAACAACCCGGAACTGGCCTTACAACTGGCTGAAAATGCCTTAGAACAGCTGGACCCCGGTAATTATCGCAGTCGAATTGTCGCCACGTCGGTGATCGGTGAAGTCAACCATGTACTCGGCCATTTAGCTCGTGCTCTGTCGATGATGCAACAAGCAGAACGCATGGCACGTCAATACCATGTTTACCCGCAAGCACTTTGGGCCCTGTTACAACAAAGTGAGATATTGATTGCCCAAGGTCATATCCAATCGGCGTTCGAATTACTCGACAATGCCGACCAACTGGCGGATAAACAGCACTTACAACAGCTGCCGCTCTATGAGTTTTTGCAACGCATTCGCAGTCAGATCTATTGGCGTTGGAATCACCTAGATCTTGCTGAGGAATTCGCCCATAAAGGCTTAAATGTACTGCCGAAATATTGCCAATCTAAATATTTACAATCGTATGCCATCTTAGCGCGGGTACATATTGCCCGTGGCGAACTGGATAAAGCCGGTCGTTATATAGATCTGTGTGGCGAGCTTATCGACCAATCAGATTACCATGCCGACTGGGTAGCCAATGCTAACTTTTCGCAATTGTTATACTGGCAAGCAAAAGGCAACAATACAGCGATTGAACACTGGTTAGCACAAAGCAAACCAGTAGCAGATAATGCCTGTAATCACTTTACCCAGAGTCACGGGCGAAATCTGGCACGGGCTTATATACTGACAGAAAACTATACGCAGGCACTGCAGACCCTAACCCATTTACAACAAGCAGCGACAAGCCATCAACTGGTCTTCGAACAGCAAAAAAATGCCACGCTCGAAGCCGTACTCTACGGACAATCAGGTGAGCAAGCCCAAGCATTAGACAAGCTAAAAACCGCACTGACATTGGCCAATACCACCAGCTCAATTTGTGATTTTTTGATTGACGCCAAAGTGATTGCGGAATTGCTTAACAGCTTATTAAAACAAGGTGGTATGGCTGAGTTAGAACGTTATCGTGCTGAAAAACTACTGGCTGAAATGTCGATAAAACGTCACAACCGCGCAGTTTATTTTGATAAAGACTTTGTGCATAAACTGTTGAACAACCAAGATGTACCAGAGTTAATTCGTACCAGCCCCCTGACCCACCGAGAATGGCAAGTACTTGGCTTGATTTACTCGCGTTACAGCAATGAACAGATCTCGATAGAGTTAGATGTGGCTTCTACGACCATCAAAACCCATATTCGTAATCTGTATCAAAAGTTGAATATTGCTAATCGTAGAGAGGCGATTGAAACTGCAGAGAACTTATTGAAGATGATAGGTTATTAATCCGTACTCATAATCTTAATGCACTTAAATGCTAGCGGCCGATCTAACATGGTACCGTTAGCATTTTTTCTATGGTAATCGGACTATTTTTTATATTTTACAGGCTAATGACACCGAGTAACACCGACTATAAACCCACATTAGAAATCAACATTCTGTTTCAAGTAATCAATTAATTTCGAGGCTCTGGAACTCAATAGCTGTCGTCTATACCAAACGGCATAAACATCTCTACTTGCACCTTGCCAATTTGGTAAAACCCGAACCAATTGCTGATTTTTGAGTTCCTCTTTTATCTCAGTTGATGGTAGCAACGTGATGCCTAACCCACTCATTGAAAACTGCTTTGCAACCTGTAGATCATTAACCAATATTTTGCTTTTTCTAGGTTTGAAGACTACTCGGTTGTTCGTATTAGCACATTCAAATAACTCCCATGAAGCTGTCAAAGGGTCTGTAATAATTATGTCTGCGTCGTCAAGATCTTGGGGCTGCGCTAGCATGCCTTGGGACTCTATATACAGAGGGCTCGCAACAAGCATGGTTTCTATTCAGCCTAACTTAAGCGAGGTAAGATCTGAGTCTTTTTGTTTACCAACTCTAATAGCAAAATCAGCATTGGAAGAATAGAATTCGGTAAGGGTATTACTTAATTCCAGCTCCAAATCTATTTCAGGGCTTTGATGCAAATAACAAGACATATATCTTTGCAAGCAACTGGCAACCAAATTGGTTGGAGCAAGTACTTTGATGTGGCCTTTGTCTCCTGATATATCGTTTTGAATTTCATTGATAATCGAATCAACCGAGTTTACATGGAAGTATGCGTTGTCAAAAAGCTTATGCCCTTCTCTCGTCATTTCAAAATTGTGACTACTTCTATTCAATAGCTTACAGCCAAACTCAACTTCTAATGCTTTTATACGTCTACTCACGGTAGATGCCGGGATTTTCAAACTTTCACTGGCTGACTTTAGGCTACCAGCTTCCACAACCGCTATAAATAACGAAATATCATCAAACATACTCAATTCCATATATGGGTTTCATGAACCCAAATTAAGGTCTAGATATCATTATCGCTACAAAATATAGTACTTGTCATCAATCATTAACATCTTCGAGGTATTTAGTATGAAGCAACGTATTTTGTTTACTGTAATAATGTCATTTTTCCTTTCCTCATTAATGACATTGTGGGTAACGTATATCAATCTAGGAAAGACACCTGACTTTTTAAACATGTGGGGAAATGCATTCCTGTTAGCATGGCCTGCAGCTGGCGTTATTTCGTTTATTATTTCCCCCCTAGCACAACGCATTACACATAAAGTTTTAGGGTAGCTCTGCACACGAACCCTAAGCTCTTCGGCACCATCATCTTAGTAAGATGATGGAAGGCTATTCATTAACAGACAAACCTTTGCAACGACGAATAATGATTTCACGTAACCAATTGTGACCAAGATCCTTATCTTTATTTTGATGCCAAAATAGAGTGTAAGCCATAAGAGGGAGTGGTGTTGGTAACGGTAAAATAATTAGGTCAAGCTGTGCCGCTATATCACGAGCAAAGTGGCTCGGAGCGGTCAAAACAAAATCGGTATGAGTACATAAGTTTGCCGCGTTATTGAAATCAGGAACATAAATCGCGATATCTCTGGTTAAGCCTTTTTCCGCTAATTTGTAATCCAACAACCAGCGGTCATTTTTCAGACTTCGAACTTGTATATGCCGTTGACGTAAATAGTTATCCTGATCCCAAGTTTGCTTGAGTAATGGATGATTTTTGCGAACCAGGCAACTTTGAGAGTCTTGGCACAGTTCATAACAATGAATACCTTTTGGCGGCATTAAGGTAAGTATCGCATCTTGTGGATTGAGATCTTTACCTGTGATACCAAAATCAAGCTCACCATTTCGTAAGCGTTCGAATGTCTCACTATCCCAACTTTGGTTATCAAGGATAATATTGGGAGCTTCCGCAAAAATATCACCAAGAAATTGCGGTAAGAACAGTGCATAGACATTTTCAACCACTGCCATTTTGAAGCGTCGCTGACTCGTTGTTGGAACAAATTTCTTCGGCGCCGTTAGTTGCTCAATATTAAATAGCAGAGCTTCAAGTTGTGGTGCTAAATCCAGGGCGTATTGAGTCGGCTGAATACCATATGCGGAACGAATAAACAACGGATCATCAAATTGTTCGCGTAATCTATTGAGGCTTTTGCTGACTGCAGATTGGCTTAGATGCAAGCGATCGGCAGCATGAGTTACACTGCATTCGTCTAATAAAATATACAAACACACTAACAAATTAAGATCGAGTCGTGCCAACTTATCAAAAGACATAAAACCTCATAAAATAAAGATATTCCATAGTGAAATAACTATGCTGAATATAAACCATTTCTATTCATATCTTCAAGGATTTAGATTATCAGCATTATAATCTTTTAGGAAAATGATGTGAGATTTTCAATTTCTACTAATACTCGACTTGTTGCCCTCGTGGTTACTCTCGTTCTGTTTAATCCTTTGGCCATTGACATTTATCTACCAGCACTACCTGTAATGGCTGAAGCATTTTCTGTCGACGTTACTCGGCTACAAGATACCGTGACCTGGTTTATGTTTAGCCTGGGAGTTGGACAATTATTGGCTGGCCCATTGGCTGATCGCTTTGGACGCCGTCCTATCGCATTAGGAGGCATACTCATCTACGCTTTGAGTTCAGCTTTGGCGTATACTGCCGATACTCTAAACTTGCTATTGATGGCTCGTTTGTTACAAGGGTTTGGAGCTTGTGCAACATCGGTAGCAGCATTTGCAGCAGTGCGTGACAGCTTTGGCCCAGAAAAGAGCGGTCGTATGATCAGCTACCTTAATGGTGCGATTTGCTGTGTTCCAGTATTAGCACCACTCCTCGGCACTTGGTTGACACATCACTTTGGCTGGCGTTCTAACTTTAGCTTTATGTTAGGCTTTTCTGTCATTGCAGGTATCTTTGTCGTATTACACTTCAAAGAAACTCGCCCAGATAATACCGATGTAGAAGAAACCTTATTCAGTTTTTCACGTTATTTCTCAATACTGCGTGAACCGATTTTTTTATTTCACGCAACGTTATGCATGCTAGCTATGGCTGTAATTCTGGCTTATGTTACATCAGCACCGGTGTGGTTAATGACGACGTTAGGACTAAATATGAACCAATTTATAGTATGGTTTGGTATTAACGCCGTTCTGAATATTTTGTCATGTTTAATAGCACCTAAATTTATGGACCGACTAGGTACTCGCCGTACCCTATATGCGGGATTAATTATCTTGGTTATTTCCGGGGCTATGATGCTTAACTTGAGTGGCATCCAACAAGCATGGGCTTTTATGATACCAACGTTTATGACCTCGTTAGGCTTTGCATTTATTTTTGGGGCCTCTGCAGGTAAGGCTCTAGCACCGTTTGGTGACCGCGCAGGAACAGCTGCCGCATTGCTTGGTTTGTTTCAAATGAGTGGCGCTGGGGCAATGGTGAGCTTGACGCAACGTCTTGAGTTAACCACCCCGTTGTTATTAACATTACATATGTGGTTATTTATCCCAGGGTTAATTCTATTTTTATCAAAGCTAGGTAATAAATGGCATACACCTCAAGAAAATTGAGCAAAACTACAACCACATTTTGTAGAAGGTAATTGTAGTGGCTAAGTAATACTGGCCACCGCTTTTGATTCATTCTTATAAATTATTAGATGTGAGAAACTTTCTACGTTACTCGCATAAGCAAATGGATGGCAAATCGATATGAGTATATTGTGAGTGGTTGCGGCTATAAATTGGTTTGTCGCCGTTTGTTACATATATGCAACCTCGTAGCTTGTGGCCAGGTTTATACAACTACAAGTGTTAATCCTGTTTTGATACTCGACGGGCAGGCTAGAGCTATTTAGATATCTTAAGTCGCGGGAAGTTACCCGCGACTTAACTATCTATGTGATATTATAACTTTTTAATCGCAAATTCCGATATCGAATCAGCAAGGAAATTGACCATTTGGGGATGGTATGTATTGTGAAATACTTTCATATCCTGATTTTCTTGGTAAAAAATCCCCATACCAATATAGGCCTCTTTTGAAGGCGTGTAAAAGCGACAAGCAATTTGATAATGTTTTTCTATTATCCCTTGAACCTTATTACTATTACACTTCGCTATATCAATATATGTTGCTAGCTCTTTATATAGTGTATCCCAATCTTTATGGACTTTATCACGCTCAACATGCTCCCAGTTATTACTATTAGAAAGACTTTGAGCTTGTTCTTCACTAAGAGCTACACGACATTTATTTAAATATTCTTTACTTAATTTACTCATATTCATAATTAGTACCCCTGACGCAACAAATGTAGATACGCCTGAACAAAAATTCATTAGGGGGTAACTATTAACCCTAAACACTACAAATGAATAAAAGTAGCTTTAGAAGTTAATATTAGACCCCGGTTATAATACCGGGCAGGGAAGAAAGTAAATTAAAGAACTAACTTTCTGCGAGCCCAGTTAGTGTTAGATACAATCATCAAAAATCCCTCCTATAATAGATAAATTAGATTTAATACAAAGTGTTAACTAAGTATTAACTGGATGTAGCCGCAGTATATTGCAAGCCTTACAAATTAACAACCAATGTCAATTTCATAAATATATCGAAACCACTTTTAAAGGTCCTTTTTCTTTAGTGACATTTTAAACTTGCCTTAACAGTCATTTCACTACTCAGGTAAAAAGTCCTCTCTAACGCTTATTTTATCCCTTTAAAACCAATTTTAACCCATAATTCTGGATGGTTCATTTTGCGCTGTCTTAGTGAATATCCCTTTCGCGTCGATTCTAATTGAAATGCTTGTTTCTAATGTTTTTGTAATATGGGATACAAGTCACTATAGGAGGGAGATAGCCTTTGCATAATATCTAATCTAACCAAGGCTGGATCATAATTGAACTCACAATAGGGTTCGCGTGTGCTGTTGTGATATGACAAATTCCTCACATGAGAAAGTGTAGGGTAAATCGACATAAATGTATTGAGAATGAGTAACTGCTCTAACACACTTAGGGGCAAGTTCGGCTTAGGGCTTAAGCTTTAAAGAATAGTGTTGCATTACTTAAAATGTATCTTAAGCTGTACACCGTTACCAATACAGTAACCTTCCTATTTATTTTAATGGATTCATTTCATGTCTAGAAGCCAACGACTCTTTGACTTACTCCAACTGTTACGCTGTCATAAATACCCTGTCTCAGCAGCACACTTAGCTCAAGAACTGAGTGTAAGTGTTCGTACTATCTACCGTGATATAGCGACATTACAAGCACAAGGTGCGGAGATTCAAGGCGAAGCTGGCCTTGGTTACGTATTGAAACCGACGTTTACGCTACCTCCATTAATGTTTTCAGCAGAAGAGTTAGAAGCTCTCCTGTTAGGAGCTGATTGGGTTGGAAAACAGGCTAATGGTGAGTTGAATAAAGCCGCAAAAAACGCTATTGCTAAAATTTCATCAGTATTACCAGAAAATCACATTGTGAAGCGAAGCGCGGATATCATGCGTGTAGCTTCTATCATTGAAGTACCAGAATTAACGACAGAACTATCATATATTAGAGATGCCATCAAACATCAGTATAAAGCTGAGATTGACTATCAAGATTCTCAAGGAAATCCTAGCTCACGGATAATATGGCCTATTCTTATAGGTTTATTCCAGTACCATTATGTTCTAGTGGCTTGGTGTGAGACAAGAGATACATTTCGTAATTTTAGGCTAGATAGAATAGAACTGTGGCAGTCCCTTGAGCAAAAGTACCGACCTAATCGTCGTAATTTACTGAAAAAATGGCAGGAAATAGAAGGCATTAGTGAGAAAGAAATTCGCTACTGACAAAAACTGTCACTCACATTCATTATATTACTAACTCAATCAGTTGTACTTTTTAGGAACTTATATGTTTAAAATCGATTCCTTTGTTCTTTATGTCGAAAATATTGAAATCAGCAAAAATTTTTACACCAATACTTTTGAATGTGACGGTGAAGTTTTATCGCCAACATTTATTTCTTTCTCATTAGGCGATGGGGTTAGCGTTGAGTTAAAACAACTCGCACAAGTTTCTCCAAAAGCTCATATTACTGGTGGCGGTACAGAACTATCCTTAATGGTAGATAATTCAAAAGTATTACATCACCTTTACGAGCAATGGGAAAACAAAGGAGTTAAATTCATTCAAACTCCTGTAGAGTTGATTTTTGGTATTACATTTGTTGCGATTGATCCAGATGGACATCGAATTAGGGTCTTTACGCAGAATAAATAAAGAACGATATGCAGTGGCTAAGTAATATTGGCCACTATTTTCGGTTCATTCTTGTAAATTATGTTATGTGAAAAGCAACTCACAATCATCGCATGAACAAATGTATGGCAAACCGATATGAACATATAATTGATGAGTTGAAGCATATACGAAATGGGGCAGTTTCGGCTTAAAGTGATCACCCTAAGCCATTGATGGACATAAATGGCTTAGAGCTTATGCTTTAAATAAGACGTTTCGCATTATTGAAAGTATGGTTAAGAAATTGAACTAAAGCTAGCTTTGAACAAATTAATAGATTTATTCTGTGATATCGATGATTTCTTTAAAAATTCATACATAAGTGGAAAAATAATAATTTAAAGTGGTTAACACAAGCGTAATGAGGCAAGTCGTCTGTCTCGCTGAGAAATACTGACCATTATTATTGCATGTCACATCTCCGTAATTTCAAGAACTATTATCTTGGGCTTATTCGTCGTTACCACCTTCAATATTTCCCAAATTTACTTAGCTATCCCCATTTTTAGACGTAATACCATCAGTTCTCGTCCAGATAAATGGTATAGGGCAGTACTGTACACCTCCTTAATTTGGAAAACATAATCCTAATCGAGGTTAATTACAATATTTTCGAATACCAAATAAGAGATATTTAGTGTATTTTAATGATTCAAAACAATAGTTAATCTAATCAATCCTCCGTTTATATTTGATGAACGCAATCGAGTTATAGGTAGTACATGGAACGACAGTTTTTACGTAAAAATGGAATCACCTTAGAGCAATTAAGATGCTTCGTGTGTGTTTATGAGACAAGAAGCATTACAAGTGCAACCCATACACTCGCTAAAACGCAATCAGCAGTAACATTAACACTCCAAAAATTTGAAGAAACCATTGGACAAGAGCTTTTTATTCGACGCGCTGGAAAAAATTTAGATAGGACTGAAAATGCGCAAGGAGTCTATATCAATGCGATTGACATATTAAAGCGTGTCAATACCCTGTGTAACGCAACAAAAGAAGTTGTTAGGGTTGGTATTCCCGACGACCTTTCAATGAATCAAATTATCAAGTTACAAAATTATCTATTGTCATATTTTGTGGGCCGTATGGTTACATTCACTGTGGATAAAAACTCAAACCATAAATTGCAATTTTCTAATGGAAACATTGACCTTTATTTTCATAAGAAATTAAAGGTATCCACGGACACTCCCCTATTGTACGAAGGCAGGTTCCTTTATACTTCAAAGCTAATATGGGTTAGTAAAGAAAGGATTAATGTTGACCTTATTGACTTTTTACCTTTGGTATCTTTCCACGAAGGGTGCATACCACGAGCAAGTCTAGATCACGCACTTGCACTTCTCCAAGTACCACATGAAATTATGTTTGAGTCATTCAGCTGGACACAAAATATAGAAGCAATTAAATTCGGTTTTGGCGTAGGTGTCATACTCGATAGTATGCATACGGATGATTTGGTCGTACTTGGCTCAAATGATGGTTTTCCTGAACTTTGGGATATAGATATTTATTTGATTGGTCGACAAGGTTTTAAAGATGAACGACTTGCCGACGGGTTAAGCAATCTATTTAATCGACAAACTCCGATTGAGGGAGAGTAACATCACTGATTGTACAAGAGTATTTTTCTAAAAACTCTTGTACACAAGGTTTGTAATTTGCCTCAATACCAAGTAGTAAGCTACAAAAACTCGATCCATCTTTTCGATAATTTATTGCAGTGAAGTCTACATTTGAATATATATGCTGTAAAATTATAAGTAGCTGCCCTTTCTTTTCAGGAAACTCGAACCTATAAAATTTCTCAGATTTTTTGGATGTAGTTAAGTTAGAATCACCTATCATAAATCTAAGATGAGATTTCCCTACATCTGAATCCGTCATATCCAGCGCTTTGTAACCATTTTCTCGTAAAAGATCTAATGTTGAATTAACTAACGATGTGTCGTCAACAGAGCTGAAACTTACCATTATGTTGGCTTGCTCTGAAGCCGATTTCCTGTATTTAAGCTCAGTGATATCCACCTCTGAAAGTTGGTCCACTAATTTAATTAACTCACCTTGTTTTTCAGGAATGGTTAAATACACCAATTTTTCTTTTTTTTGCCCTAAATTACACCGCTGAGCAACATATTCGAGTTTTTGAAAATTCATGTTGCTACCTGATAAAATAACGCCAATTTTTTTACCTTTTATATGATGATCTTTAAGGTATTTATATGCACCAGCTAAGCCTACTGCACCACTTCCTTCTGCAATAGCACGTGTATCTTCATGGATATACTGAATTGCTGAACATACTTCATCTTTAGAGACTGTCATGTGATCATCAATAGCATCTTTACATATCTCATAAGGTAGTTTTCCTATTTGTCCTACAGCGACTCCATCTGAAAATGAACATATACTATCCAATTTAGATATTACTTTTGCTCTCAGAGATACCCCCAGAGTCTGTGCTCCTTCAGGCTCAACAGCAATAATTTTTGTTGATGGACTAAGCGTATTCATCGCTATGGTTAACCCAGCTAAGAGGCCACCACCACCGACTTGTACAAATAGGTAGTCCAATTGTTCAACTTGTGATGCGAACTCCAGACCAATGGTCCCTTGACCACAAATAACCTCAATATCATCAAATGGATGAATTAAACTTAGATCACGAGAATCAGCTAAATTATATGCGTAACGATATGCTTCATCATAGTTAACACCATGTAAAACGACATTAGCTCCATAACTTCTCACTGCATCGACTTTTATCTTAGGAGTCGTATCTGGCATAACAATCGTAGCTGTTGTACCAAGTTCTTTGCAGACTTTCGCGACACCTTGAGCGTGGTTACCAGCAGACGCGGCAACAACACCTCGATTCAATTGTATTAAAGGAAGCGATATAATCTTCTGATATGCTCCTCGTATTTTGAATGAATTAATATCTTGTAGATCTTCACGTTTTAAATAAATGTCATTGTTAGTTTGTTTAGATAGGTTTACTAACCGATCTACTGGTGTTGGTTTTAGGTAGTCGAAAACAGGAGATGTTACAATTTTGTTGAAATAGGATTCTATTATTTGAATTTGCATGCTGACTACCTTAATCTATGTTATTTTCGATCTGATTCGTAACTACTGGTGACAGTGCTAATTGATCAAAAACTATTCCAATTGCATTATGGATCCCCCAAACCTCTAAGTAAGGAGGCTCTTCTTCATGAATCTTCAAGATAGCGTCATTGCGGAGTTGAGCAGCGTTAACCCAGTTAACCACGATAGGGTGACGATGATGAAAGTCGTGTTGAGGTAAATCGCCAACAAGAATAAATAGCCTAACTGGTAGATGATAAGCTAAATTACACACGTACCACATGAATAAATTATTGCGCTTAACGGGATACTGTAAGCCGCAAAATCGTCCCCAAGAAATATCAGCGTAGAAATAAGGAGTATTTTTCCTATTCTCCAAGTTTCCGTACCACAAATGTTCACTAATAATCTCAATGAATGCACTTATTTGATATAAAATTACTAGCGCCAAGAATATAAAGATAAATGCTGAGTAATTTTGTTGTTCGATAATCAACCATCCCACTAAGCAATAGTAAGATAGAGATATGGCAGTGCGAATCGGCTTAGTACTGTTAATATTGTATGCTAATCGTTTTAGTATAAATTTAATGTGGAAAAGTGGGGAAACTAAGCATAACCAAAAGCTTAAGCGTAATTCTTGTGCTGTCAATCCCGGTTTTACACCTGACTTAGTAAGAAAAATAAGAATTGGATCTCTTTCCGTTGCAAAACTGTCTGGCGCATGGTGTGTCTTACAGTGATCTTTTTTATAACTATGATAATCTTGACTCAAAGTAATAATTGAACAAAATTCGCCTATCAGCATATCGAATAACTCGTTACCACTTAGACGATTATGCACCGCTTGGTGTATTACTACTGCAGCTAGCCTTCGTGACATTGCAACTATGAGAAGGGCACAAACTCCTTGCACGTAGTAATTGTAAGATACTAAAACGCCGTATAGACCACCAAATAATCCCAAAATTGTAAATAAAGTATATGTACACCAATTAAAAACAGTATTTGTTGTTTTAGTTGAATGAGCTTTTCCTGTTAACCATGTGGAAAATCTATTTGGTATTAAACTATTGTCATATGAGTCTCTAATTTCTTGAGATAATTTTGGATTCACGTTGGGATTGTTTTGTATATTCATTTTAGACCTATTGGATTATTTCTATATCAGTTTCTGGATAACTTTGACAAGCTAATGGCTTTTGGCTGTAGTTTTTAAGCTCTCCAGAAACTAGTTGAAACCTACACTGACCACATACACCTGAGCCACAGTTGTGTCGCATCGAAACATTGTTCTCAATGGCAGCCTGTAATATTGTTTTTTTAGAGGTCGTCTCAAACGTTTTTTTGTTCATTGTAATAGTTACTTTTTTACCTATTAACCAACTAAGCATTTTTCATATTGCCTTTTATGTAATTGATTGAATTGTAGGTAATTAAAGATAGTAAAATCACTATCACACCAGATATCTCAATGTGGGTCAGTTTCAAATCATAAATAATTACATCTAACGAAAGAGCTACTATCGGATATACAAATGACATGATCGCTAAACTGGAAATATCTGATTTTTCATAAGCACCATAAAGAAATATGTACATAAATCCAGTATGTACTAGTCCTAAAATTATCAGGTTGTGGCCAGTCGGTATATTCGCAATGAAATTATCAACATCAACAAAATTTATGAATACGACGCATCCAATGCACAAGTGACACATGGCTATAAATGTGGGTTTTAATTTTGTGATTTTCTTTGTGTAAATTGTCGATATAGCATAAAGGGTTGCAGCTACTAGAGCGTTAATTACACCGGAAACTTTAACTTCGCTTTGTTGGATATCCCCACCTAAAACGACAATAACAAGCCCAATAAAGGCGATGACAATTAGAATTAAGCTCTCTAACTTTATCTTTTCTTTAAGTAAAAATGCACCAAGAATCATGAGAATAAAAGGCTGAGTATTGTAAATTACGGTTGTTATTCCGATGGAAAGTGTTTTATATGACTCGAATAGAAATAACCAGTTGAATACCAATGTTAGACCTCCAACGAGCAGCATTAGTAGAGTTTTAAACGTGATATCAGCTCGGTCTGGATATAACTTGAAGATCCAGACATAGCCAAATAAAAATAGAGCCCCAATTATACAGCGAACAAAAACGATGTTAGCTGAAACCTGTTGTGACTCTAATGCGAAATAACCAATCGAGCCAGAAAGAATCATCGCAATTAGCATGTATAAGCGACCTATAGTGTCTGTCGAATACTTCATTTCAATAGTGTCCTTGGTTTTGTTGAGAGGGATTTTCTAAATTGATAAGCATAACGTCTCTACGAGAAGTACCACTGGACGAGCCGATAGGAGTAACGGCATGCTTTAAAGAAGGGTCAACAACTAGACAATCCATAAAATGAGTTAACCGTATGACATTGGTCGGCATATCATCGAAACCTGAGATAACATTATCAGCTCCTAATGTATTAGCTGTAAGGTTTATTAGATGAATAAAAACAAGAGGTTCGTCATCTTGGTGTAACCAAACAGGAGAGCTATATGAAGCCTCTCCTTCTTGGGCTTGATAGCGTATAAAGTGTATGCTGATATTGGCTGTTGCTGCGTCATTTAACTCACAATACTTTCGAATGTATGGTTCATGTTCACGAAATAAAGCCTTAAATACAGGTATGTTTAGAAGGCTACCTTCAATAGTATTAAATGAACGTGACATTCCTCCATTTAAGTTATTAGCGTTACCTGATTGAAAATAGTTCTGAGTGGAAGCTTTTAGAAGCTTACGCGTAGAGTAGTGATACTCTACTTTTAGCATGCCTCTAATTCTGACTGGAGAGTATGGGTCCAAATCAATATTATCATTGAAGAACTCTCTGAAGTCTGATATTTCATTCAATTCTAAGCTGTGGTCAGATAATAGAGCAGAACCTTTAATGAATTTAAATCCGTTTACGTATGGGTATGGAATATCCATGTGTATTTCCTTTTTGTTTGGGTATGGAAATACTATATTCATCATAAGCCTTTGAATAATTTTATTTATTTATGACTTATGACTTTTTTTAATGGGTCAGAGAGTTTAGATGAAAATGGATATGATGTAAGTAAGCATAGTTAGGCGGTGAAGCCTGATATCATCAGGCGTCTAGGTCTGCATTCCAAGGTAATAAATCACTTAAATCAGCAAATTCATCCCGTTGCGGCAGTTCTGTGAAGAGTTTTTGGAAGTATAAATACGGGTTTATATCGTTCGCACGACAAGTCATCACAATACTGTAAAGTACTGCGCTCGCGTCTGCACCATCCACTGATTGGCTGAACATCCAATTTTTACGACTTGTGGTAAATGGCCTAACATCCCGTTCGGTAATGTTATTATCAATCCCTAATTCACCCGAATTAAGATAGCTCCTCAGCTTTTCCCATTGATTTAAGGTATAGCTAATGGCCACGCCTATTTTACTTTTCGGGGTGACTGTTGTTGCACTTTTTCTTAGCCATTCATGAAATTGCTGCAAGACTGGTTTGGCTTTTTTCTCAATTGCGTAAAGCGATTGAATGTAATTTAATGCCACGGTGGCTTTGCCAGTTTTTTTGGGCTGCGCGGTTAAGGGGCATCGTGAAACTTACGTCTTGCATGAGCCCAGCAACCAACAGGAATAATATCGTCGATATTTTCATAAGCACTGTAACCATCGCATTGTAAGTAACCTGCAAACCCAGCTAAGAATGTTTTAGGGCAGCGACGTGCGCGACTCGGTTGGTAATCGTAGATTACAACCGGCTTTGCCGTGTATTCATTACTACGATAAACCCACATGTATGATTTTTGCTGTGCAGTTCGATCTTTTTCATCAAGTACTTGGATCGTTGTTTCATCTGCGCAGAGCGTTGATTGAGCAAGTAAATGTGTTTTCATTACCGCTATTAATGGGCTGAGTAATTCAGCGCTTTTAATACACCAATTAGCCAATGTGCCTCGGGTGATTTCAAGACCACCGCGAGCAAAGATATCAGTCAAACGATAGAGCGGTAATGCATCGCAGTATTTAGCAACGACAACAGCGGCAAGCGCTTCGGGGCTAGCAATGCTGCCAGGTATTGGCTGTGCTGGTTTTGGGGCGGTTACTACTGATGAGCTAATGGACGTTGCTTCGCATTCACGGCAAGCATATTTAGTTTGTCTGTGTTTAATAACGCTGATTTTTTCTGGAATGATCTTAACTTGTTCGCTTATCTGTTCACCACACGCATGCATATCATGGCCACAGCATGAGCATGTTGGCGTCTCGATAACGTAAGACTTTTCTTCTCGTTCAAGATGTTTTGGTAAGTCCTTTTCGTACGCGAGGTTTGCTTTCTGATTGGTTTTCTTCAGCTTCGTTAAATGTGCCCTTTGGCATCTTTTCACTGCGTGAACCAAATTCTTTTTTACGGTTGATTTTTAACTGCTCTAAAGCAATGTTAAGGCTGCTTTGAAGCTTTTTATTTTTAGCAGATAACACTTTGTCATCTGTATTCAAATCGATACTTTTAGAGCTAAGCACCTGATTTTACGCTGCAACTTTCCAGAATTTGTTTTAATTTTTCAATATCATCAGGTAGTTCTGTTGTCATTTATTAGCGCTCAATACAAGTAGATAGCGCTAGTTTGCCTGTTGTATTGGATCATGCAACACTCAATTGTCGATCCAGTGACGATCACCTCACTGCGAGACCATTTAAAGGCTTGTGTGCATGAGCGGTTTCTAATGATAATCCTGAGAGCAACCAATTTAGCTGATGTTGGTTGATTGTCAGTACGTCTTGCTCATCAGTAGCGCAAGGCCACTTAAACCGGCCTTTCTCTAAGCGCCGATAATAAAGCCAGAAACCATTGGTATCCCAAAATAAGATCTTAATTTTGTCGCGATGGCGATTACAAAAAATAAACCAAGCTTCGCTCAGCGGGTCCATTTCCAGTACATCACTGACAATTAAAGATAAGCCGTCAATGGATTTACGCATATCTGTATGTCCAGTAACGAGGTAGATCAGCTTGTGTGGTGTCATGCTGATAACACGCTTAAAAATTGCTGTAATTTACTCGGTTCTAATGACGCGGGAAATGAAAATTGATAACCATTAGGTAATGTTAGAGTGAGTTGCTCGTCAGGTTTAGTTTCAGGAAATACGAGTGGTATAACCTTCTGCTTATTTGTTCTTTTTGGTGATAGCTAGCTTAGTTTTTTAGCCCAGAAATTAAATGTGGATACGGTAATGTTATTGCGTTTACAGAATTCTGATTTGTTTAGGCCACTTTCAGCTTGCAGCTGAAATATGCGCTGCCAATGTTGTTCTTTTTTATTTTGTAACATGGTTTTATCCCTTCATTTAATGAAGAGATAATCATGCAATAACTGAAAATATTTGGTAGGTGGGGTTAACTAACCGTGTATGGACACAACCTCTATTGCAAGTAAAATTTATAAATTTGTCTATTGAAGTATTGTAACAGTGGGTTTCATTAATTTTATTTCAGACCTTTAGGTTGGCTAACGCTAAATGTATAACGGCTAAGCAATACTGACCACTATTTTAAGTTAATTCTTGTAAATTATAAGACATGATAAATCCTTCCCTCCTTGCATTATCAAATATATGGCAAACAGATATGATCATATTGCGAATGAGTAAAAGATCTAACACGAAACGGGGCAAACTTGGCTTAGAGTGAACACCCTAAGCGGTTGATGGACATAACCTTGTTATATTTATTATACTAGCGGATGGTTATACTTATTAGATTTTATAGGGGAAGTGAAAGAATCTAACTGATACCCTCACCCCATTTGAACTTCTAAACGGTAACTTCAACTTTATAACATGTAGTTATGTGGTTTTTAACAACTTATGCAAAGAAACAAAAAGCTAAAGGCAACAAACTAGCTATGAAGAATCTATGACCTAAATTTGTACTTTCCAACTTGGTAATAGTTGTTGTTTTAGGTGAATTGTTTTCTATTAAACTGCTAGCAACTACTCCAGCGACATTACTCGGATCACTGTACCCGACCTTATGACCTGAGAATGAAAACACTGTTCCCAATCCAATTAGTAGTAGCATCGAATAAAATGCATAATCACTTGCAAATAAGATATTCAAGTCGCCAGAAGTAAACTCAAACACATAAATAGCGCTAAAAGACAGAAAATTCGATAAGGTTATGAATACTATTAATTTTCTCATTTTACTATCCTTTCCACCTATTGCCATATGACGCCATTTTAAGATTTCCTAGGTGATACTTATTTTCAAATGGCTCAAAATCACTCGTTTCATAACATTCACTATAAAATTTTGAGACTGTGCCTAAATCAATAATAAGGTCAGTCAAGACCCAGCTAAATTGATTTACCTTTTCAAGATCCATTCAAAGTCTCATAAACTACGGAAAAGAACATAACGTGTATAATACCGACGTCTTCATAAGACTTTTAAACGACGGATAATACTTTAAATATCACCTTAAACTAATTTTAAAATCAATGCATTACATACTTTTTATTAATCTGATATTGACCACGTTATTCCGAAAAATTGAGACTTTTACTTATAGGGCGCTCTATAAGTAAAATAATGAAGAATAGAAGCTATATATTTAAGCTCATTAGGTTTTTACAAAAAGTGAAACTAAAACGTTTGGCAATATAAGTAACCCATGTTTAGCAAATAATGCATTACATAAAGTATGATGAAATTGACTTGTTAGCCGATCAACTTATAGGAGAAAACAAACTCTTTATCTGGTTTACAGCTTAGCATCTTAAACAAGATATCAAAGTCTGTTACGTTTTTCTGATGTGCTCTCCAGATTGCTGATGTATCGCCTAAGGTCACAACTAACTGCCCAGCCATTATTAACTGAACTCTACGAGACTTACTTATTGTATCGATGATGTAAGATAAGTCGCCAGCCGCTACCTATTCCATCTGTCGTTCCCGCATTAAATTTTTCAATAATGGCGGGCGTCATGGCTTCTTCGAAGGTGCGTACACCAACTGTTTTTTAGGTTTATAAAGATCGAGTATAAAGATAGAAATTGAGTCCAAATAATTATTTTCTTATACCCTTCATTCTGTGCTTGAAGAATAAGTTCGCTAAGTAATCTATGACCTAAATTATTATTTCTATAGTCTTTTTTAACCGCAAGAAGATGAACTTCCACCTCATCTTCTTTTGCCAATTTTCTAGCATTAGAAGTCGAGGGAACCATTACAACCATTCCTGCTTGCCCATCCCCACATCCTGTATCGCTTCCCTTTTATAAATAAGCCCATTAATCGACTTAGTATTGATAGAAATTATACGACCGTCGTTGCTTGCTGTATTAAAATTTAACGAATATCTAAGTACCACTACTGGACAATAGTGGTACTTAATGGTGGCAGAGCTACCCTTGTTAATCAGCCGCGTATTACAGCTGCCCAGCAAACAATTCAAACACAGGGATGTCATTGTCATCCAGCATGCCCATGGCTTCGGGATAGCCCACCACATGCTGGTATATACCTTGTGCCAAATAGTTATACAACAAAGGCTTAAATCGACCTTGTATAGGCTCAGCGTCAGCCTCAATTTGTTGATAGCCTTTACGCCACGACAAAGCTAGCATGGCCGAGATCATGCCAATCACAAGCGGCCCAGGCAGCAGAAAATCGGACTTGTATAACAAGAACAACTTGCGCAGAGACTTTTGATTCCAGGCATGGGGGGCTACATCTAAGGAGTTAGCCACACGAATACACTCGCCCTCTGCAAAGCGCTGATCGGAATACGTGGCGAAGTCTTTATTACCTGCGGAAGGGCCTGCAAAAGCAACCGTCGATATTTTTGCGCTCTCAGGCAATTTTTCGCCCTGGATATCCTTCAGCCACAAAGCCAGTGTCGGCGCTAAAGCACCACCCAGACTGTGCCCCGTCACGCAGATATCAACGGCGTCTTTACCCTCAATGTCGCCCTGTAAAAATTCTAATAAGCTCTTACCCTCTCCAGGTACGCCGGGTTCCGCAATCATTTCCTGTAACTTGGTTATGCCAATTTCAGTGCTCTTAGAAATTTTTGGTTTCAACTTAGCTGCAGGTTTTCCGTACTGCCATGGCACCATGCAGGTCACTTGAAAATCTTCTATTAACCAGTCTTTCAGCCCCACCGGGTTAGTGCCGCGTATGCCTATAACATAACGTGACGGATCTTTAATATTGCGCACCAGGTACATTAAGTTGTCATCAAACAAGGCAAGGTCAAAGATAAATACTCCCGGCCCCCAGACCAACTCCCATTCATCTTTAACAGGTGCCCAGCTGGTTAAGGCATGCTTAATATCTTTCTCAATTTTTTGAGCATTACACTTATCGGGACCAATTAAATCAAATCCATAATAAGACATATAAGCAAAGGCCAACATGGTTTGGCTTTTTGAATAACTCATGATCTATTTCCTTTTCATTAGGCACGGTAAACCCTCCATCAAGCAAATGCTTAACAGAGGGACTTATTACCGCGTTAATTAATAACCAGGTCCGGTATGCAGTACTGAGGGTATTGCACGGAAATAGTTGTAGTTGCGCTGCTTATCTTCTTCCGTAGCAGTCCACTCAGTCTCTAACTTAGCAAGATCTTCTTGCAGCTGGTCAAACACCTTGTGCATGTCGTCCTTATACTTAGCATCGACACCATTGAGCAGGTTAGTAAAGTCACCTTGCAGTAGCGTGAATCTAGCCTTGCCGGTTGCCAATGCCACGAATGCCAAAGAGCGCCATTCATTAATAGCGGGGGTGCCGCCATCCACAGGCACTTGAACCTTACTAATGCGAGGGTCCAGAGCCGCACGTATCCCCGTTGTGCCATAAACCTGATGACGAACAACCGTGTGGTGAATAGTGTCCGAAGCAAAGCGTGCAATACCCGCCTTAGTCTGGAAGCCCTCGTAACGTGCAGGTAAACCCTTGACCATGACTTGTAACAAGCCAGCGTGGAAATCTTGCAAGTACTTATCCGCTTGTACCGCAGCATCATCCGTATAAATAATATCGATCAATGCTGTGGTATAGCCATTCCAGATTTTAGCGTAATCTAACTCCCACTTAATACAGGCATTCGGCAATAGCTCGCCGGGCTTACCCGCAGAACCCTGCATAGTCAGCATCGCAGCACGCGCTTCAAAATCTTCATCTGCGCCATACTCGAAGTTGGAATAGCAGTCGTTTAAGTGGTGCACCAAGCTATCATGGGTAGTCGCAAAGACCTGACTAAACACCGCGCCCTCTTGAACCAAGTGTTCGGTAGTAATTTCTTCCGCCAACTCGTGGGCAAAGAAGTGCAAATACATGAATGTTCTGAATGGATGCGCCCACTGCCCTTGCGCCTCAAAGGCGTCATGCATAGCTACTTCAACCAGGTTATAAGTCATATGTATTTCAGCCAAGTGCTTACCGCTGATCACTTGATAATACATAGACGCTAAGACCAAGCTTTCCGCACGACGGAAGCTAGGGCTGCGTGGATCGACTGGCAATACATCCGTGGTATGAGGTGCTACTACAGAAATCAATTCCAAGCGCTGTTTTGTGCTGTTTACTTTAAAGTAAGCCGCACCACCATAGGACTCATAATCAGACTTGGTTTCATAGTTTTCTAAGAAGCTGAAATCAATGGTCAAGATACCCTCGCCCATTTCTGGTGCAGGCTTTAAGAAAGGCGAAGCCACACCAGACTCGGCCAAATACCCCAACAACTGGCCTTCTTTAAAAGCAGCAATCACAGGCTCAGGCGCTGTGTCCATCTTGCCGCCGTCGGGTAGATGTAAACCAAATATTTTCTTCGTAAACAAGCCAGGCCAGTATTCAGAACCGTCGCTCCAAATAGCCATACGCTTTTTATTGGTCAAGGGGATTTTAACATTCGCCTGAGGCAGGTAGTGATCCAGTATCGCCATGACAGAGAAAGCGGTCCTTGCTGTCTTTATCAATTTTTTAAACAGAGTGACTGATTCCTCGATATTAACAACGGCAGGAATACTCAAACGCTGCAGTAAAAACTCGGGGTGCACTTGATAGTATGGCTTCAAGGTGGTTTTTGCAGGTGGCTTTTTACCACCATAAACTTCCGTCAAATTAAACGGATGAGGAAAACGGTCTGCGCTAACCAAAAAGAAATACAGCGGCGACCAAATCGTATTACTCAACATTACGAGGAAACCACCGAGGGTCTTCGGCAATAAAACCACCGTCAATACCAAACCTGTAATACAAGCACCCACAAAACCCCATAGAGCCAAAGAGCCCTCTGGTAGCACCACTGCAACTGACTGAGAAAAGCTAATGTCCGCAGCTGTCACGTTTAAGATTGCGCTGTACAGTAGAACACCAGAGATCGTACTAATCGTATGAAAGGCTGTGCTCTTCCAGGGAGTCGCGGTACCGATCAACAATGCCGTTAGCTGCAATGCAGCCTGTCCCACTAGCAACCACGCAATGATTTCTCCGCCTGCAGGGATTGTACCGGTGAGCACCATTATTATTTGTGCAACCTGAATACCCGCCAGCACTAATGGTACTAGGGCCTGTGCACCGCCAAAGAACAAGGCGAAACCCAAACCAAAGCAGGCGCCGCCCGCAAGATAGAGCATGGTAAAGCGCATGTCTGCATGAGTCACAACCATACAAGTAATAAAGAAGAAGATGGTAGTAACCACAGGGGCTAAATTTAATAGGCGAAGATTTAAAATGAATACGCCAAACTTAGTTCGCGTTTGCTGAAAGGCGTGACCGCTCAGTAACAAACCCAGTTCAAACAACATACCCAAAACACTACCGATGATAGTGAACAAGAAAGGCACCCACGTCCACGCGGCCATATTCGCCCCAGCCTGAGGTGGTTTCAAAAAGGTAAACAAATCACCCACCCAAGCCAAGCCTGTAACAGCGGGATTGAACAGCTGAATAAACATAATGCTAGACAGCGTTGCCATAAACAACAAACTCAATATAGAAAAAATTGAGGGCAAGATTGCATAGGTAGGCTGTTCTGGTTTTTGAAAGCGGACTTCATCCGCATATTGAATAGGTATGGGGGTAGGTATAGGTGATCTTTTTATTTGTCTGACGACGTCGTTACCGACACTTTTAATTGATGCAGTATCCTGTCCCGCATCATCCTTCAGTTGAACTGCAGTTTCCTTTTTCATGTAAGTCCCTTTTGCTTATTTATTATTTAAGTGAGAGTTTTATCCGACATTCCGCACGTAGTTTTGGCAATTCTTTCGAAGGAGTTGCCTACACGTTCGTAAAAGATACGATTGTTGCCCATGATGGATTTTTAAATGTGAATAAGAATGCAATATGAAATTTAAGCAATGTACCACCCCATCAATAGTTCAGAAGAAAGACAATATATTAATATGGCATGGAAACTTTTTAATATTCAATAAGTAATAATTATTGTGATCTACTCACCAGTAATAATATCTATTTAGGGATGCGGAATGTCGGTTTTATAATTATTACTAACAAAAAACTGGGATTACCATAGCAGAAAATGAAGATCATGCCTGTCCAATTGGTGCCAATGAAGTCAAAATTCTTGAAGGTGCCAATAGTCTTGAAAAACAGGAATTATTGGAAAAATCAATCATGTTTGCTAACACAGAAAGGGGCAGTTTCGGCTTAGAGCGATCACCCTAAGCCATTGATGGACAAAACCTTGTTAGAACATTTATTCAGATAAGGTTTTGTATTGGAAACTTCTAAGCAAGTGGCCAAATTCACTGTACCACTTAAATAAGGTGTCGGCTGCGCGACACCTTATTTATAGTTGGAGTTTTTTATCCGCGGACTCTTGTTAATTATCTTTGCTGTGATGATAGTAAAACTATGGGAGTTAACAGTTAAAATTGTATTTCTCTCAACGCATTTGAAATAATGATTTTTACCCTTCGTTTCTATATCCTCAAGAGGAGTTGATAAAAGAATTTCTTTTAAATATCCCTCTGTTTCAATGTCTGAAAAATGAGTGACATTTAGGTTTTTTCTTATTCTCACAAATCCTAAAGGAGTATTTTTAAAACCTTTAGTTATTGATACTTTCAAAGCTTGATTCATACGTAAACTCATACCAGCGCCCAAATAACAGGCTAAGTAATAATTGGTTAAAATTGTGTAGCGAAACGTAGCCAACTGTTACGTGTCCTTGTTGATTTTCTTGTTATATGCAATTTACTTTTTGTGAAACGAACAGCGTATTTTTTGTATTATAAAAAACAATAAAAATAAAATGCCAACAGTAATACTTATCACACCAAGTGGCATGAACATACTCTCATGAAGAACACCGTCACTATCTACAAACTGATAAAAGATATTTTCGGCTATTATAAAAATCAATCCCAAACCAAGCGAAATCAGGGCAAGAGTAAGAGCTTTATTAGTGAAAAAATTCATTTAGCCTCCTGCATATAACGCCGTTTAAAGCGACGGATAATAGCTTGCTAAAATGTGAAACGAAGTGGAACCGAGCAAGCTGTTACGAATCCGACTTGAAAACCCTTGTTAGATTTTGTGCACTAAACTCAATTCTACAACGTTAAGCCAGTGTTTTAGCAACTAATGCTGAATCTAAATATGCACGAACCCGTACTATTTGGCTATTCTCAAATTCGCAAACCCAACAATAACGATTATGAAACTCAGCCCCTTTTTTTGTTACTGAATTGGCAATCAATTCAATTGAAGCTGAACTCCCATCAGTAATACAAGAAACTAATTTCAATGATAAAGGTGACTCTAATACTTCGTTTAATTTTGAAATTGTCCCCGAAATGAAGTCTTGCTTAGATGTAAAGATACCTGCAAGCGGATGAGTTCCAGTTACTTCCCATACAACATCATCATGGACATGTGCAAAGAACCCTTGGGGGTTTCCATTTTCCAGATGCGAAAACAATTCAATTAACCATTCACGATTGATCATAATTTCCTACTTATAATGTACAGAATTCAATAAAATCTAACGCCCAAATAATGGGTAAAAAGTGGCTTGGCATCTTGATTTTATCATTGTAATCTAGCTTTGTTTTACAGCTACGATTGTTTGAAAACCGTTCCTATTACTTGACTCTTCAATTTTAAAGCCAATATTAGAAAGTTGTTTTTCTACCCACTCGACAGAGAGTCGAATCTTACGATAAGAACTTTTATTAAGTTCCCATTTATCATTTTTTTTGATGTAAACAATGTCATGTATCTTAACTGTTTCACACTCATATTCTAAAAAACAGGTGAAGATGATATTTTCGTCACTTCTCACTGGAATAAATCTATCTGTATCTTTAAGTTCTGTAGATAAGTCACGAAACGTTAGAATTAACGTCCCACCATCCTCAAGCGAACTAAATGAGTTCTGGAATATAGTTAAAGCGTCATTTTTCGATTTTAGATGCGTAATTGTATCAGTCATACAGACTATCAATTCACAATTAGTACTAAGATGGTCCCTGAAATTTAAAATATCATCATTGATGGTAACGAGTGACTTATTATTAGAGTTCGACCTTAGCTCATCCAATAATTTTTGGCTAAGGTCTATTGCTGTTACATTAAAACCGAGTTCTGCCAAAGGGATAGATTGAAAGCCAGATCCCGCACCTAAATCAAAAGCGATACCAGAAGATGAGGGAGTAATGTTTCTATTTTGAAAGAACTCTAAATTACTTCTTTTTGCTTCATCAAATCCACCCATTAGCCATGTATATACATCAGATAATAGGCTTTCATAATGTTCTTCCACACTCACCATTAGTACTTCTCCTGTAGACACTTATCATTCCACTCATAAATAGGTAGTTAAAATTACAGTACATTGTATTTAATTAATAGGAATATTTAAGACTGAGTGGTCAATTTCGATGAGTAACTTTGATATAACAAATTACTCCCATTTTTCACATGATAAAATGTATGGCGAACTTCCATGAACAAAACATGGGGGAGTAAAAAATCTAACTCGATTTGGGGCAAATACGTGTTAGGTTCTCTGATCTGAGCCAATATTTTATAAATGCACTCGTTTTGTAAATACCTTTGGCGTTATTTTGGCTATTTTTTTACATTCACGTGTCATATGTGATTGATCGCTGAAACCATGGCTTAGAGCCAAATCGGCAAGGTTACTATCAGGGATTTCACGAAGCACATTTATCACAGATTTCACGCGTAAAATACGTTGATAATGCTTAGGGGTTAACCCTAACCACCTTTGGAACTGACGTTCAATCTGACGCTGACTGATCGTAATAGCATTGCAAAGTTGTGTAGGTGTTTGCGACTTTTCTATAGCTTTAAGAGCTTGATCTAATTGAATCGGAATTGGACATGACAAATCTAACGAATCTATCAACCAGCGGTATAATGTTGTGATACATGCGAAGTGACCACGAATCGATGTAAGTGACTCACTTAAAGCTTGTAGTGCTAATGTCATTTTACTATCAGCAGTTACTATTTTCGGTTCGTCGTAACGCTTCCCAAGCACACCGACCCCGATTGCTGGATGAAAACGTAACCCAACCAATTTAGATCCCGGTGGAAGAGAAATTTTCTGGGCACACTTACTGACAGGTAATGCTATCACCCCCGTAGGGAAACTCACATCTCCAAGCTTAATCGCGGATCCAAGATTAAATATGATACCGCTACATGCATCACCATGTAACCAGTGCTCGATAGCCTCAGAACTATGAACCGACGCAGACCATATCCCTTGAATGTAAGGCGACAACAACCCTTTAGGCTGAATTAATTTAAATTCTAACGAGGATTTCAAATGTTAAAATCTCCTTTTAGCTTGGCTTATAACTACCAACTTCTGGTTTAAAAGCTTTAGCAATACGATTCCAACTGTTAATAGCATTGACAGCCAAGGTCAAATCGACCAGACCCGGCTCACCAAATATCCCTACTGTACTTTGGTACAGGCGGTCTGGTACCGACAGTCCTGATGTAATACATTCAGCCCAATGTAAAGCACTCTGTTCGGCTTCTGTATACAACGGCATATCTTGCCAAGCTGATAATCCAATTAGACGTTCAACAAGTTCACCTTGCTTTAATGCATCTTTACTGTGCATATCGATGCAAAATGCACATTGATTAATCTGAGATACACGTAATTTAACGAGTTCCCATATTGCAATCGTCAAGGTTGGTGACAGACTAAATTGTTGCTGAAGACACCTTTCTTGTCTTAATAAAATAGTCATTAATTTTGGTGACACTGCATAATAATTAATTCTATAGGTCATAACAATACCGCTCTTAAAAATACAAGAATAAACAATACACGGTCTTATTTATTGAAGATTTTCGACATCACCGAAACCGGATGATGTAGTGGCTAAGTAATACTGTTCGCGGCTTTCGAATCACTCCTGTTAATTATGCTGTATGAGAAACAGATATACTTATATTATGAATGAGTAGAAGCCCTAACTCACTTAGGGGCAGAATCGAGTTGAAGTGATTATAAAACCGATAGTGATTGGTGTAGTTGGGATTGAGGCACTTGTGGTACAAAGCCCCTTACAAAACTACAAATCAGTGGCCAATATTACTTAACCTCAACAGCCTGATCACCGTTCAGGGTATTGGCTTTTGTTATAAATTTTTCAGGTAAGCCACTCCGCCTAATGATCGCACCGAGTTTTGAATTTGTGCCGCACGGTTTAGCACATAGGAAGAAGGGGCTGCAGCAGACATTCGCTTTGGGTTGGGTAATACGGCAGCTAACAAAGCGGCCTGATAAGCACTTATTTGTGCGGGTGACCGGGCAAATAATTTGCGACTCGCCGCTCCTACCCCATATACTCCAGGTGCAAATTCAACCACATTAAGATAAATCTCTAAGATTCTACGTTTCGGCAGAAACACCTCTATCAAGATCGTGAAGTATGCTTCTAACCCTTTTCTAAGTAAGCTTCGTCCGGGCCACAAATAAAGATTTTTAACCAATTGTTGGCTAATGGTGCTCGCTCCGCGCGTTTGTTCACGGTTTTCAGTTAATGCTTTATAAAGAGAGTCAAAATCAAAACCAAAATGGTCTGGAAATTTCTGATCTTCCGATGCAACGATCGCAATTGGCAGCGTTTTAGCAATGTTTTCGTAGGGTACCCAATCTAAAGGGATTATTTTTTTATCGGCAATGCTCTCTTGAATAATGAAGGTGGTAGTAAAAGGATTTAACCAACGCAAAGGTAGGGTCAGCATGATACTCGCCATAAACAAGCTGGAGAAAGTAATCACAGCATAACCTAATATGCGCTTTTTCAAACTCTTCTGATGAGCCGTTTTGTTTTTTTTCATTGTTAATAATCTAAGAAAAAATTAGTTCTATTATAGCAACATTTTTTATTTTGCATGATTAAATCAGTGAGGTTGAAGGGGAAGTGAATAAATATCACTTAACCAATACAGGTTACAGAGGCCCGTTAATGTAGGATTTATTTCAAATAAATAGCGCAAAAAAAACCAGCGGTCAGTACTTTTTTATTAAATAGTAAAAGTACATCATCCACTGGCTATAGTTATAGATTTTGTTATATAAGAACCATTAAAAGGTTAGCTAACCCTACCCTTTCACACCACCTGACGTGAGGCCGCCAACTAACCAGCGTTGGGCAATTAAGAATACCGCTGTGATAGGTAATGCCGACAACACAGCTGCCGCGGCAAAGTCACCCCACAGATAATTTTGTGGATACAGATACTGTTGCATGCCTACTGCTAAGGTATAGTTATTCACGTCAGACAATAATAGCGAGGCTACTGGTACTTCGGTTACCGCAGCGATGAACGCGAGGATAAAGACTACCGCCAGTATTGGCACCGAAAGTGGTAACAACACCAAACGGAATGCTTGCCAAGGCGTAGCGCCATCCAATGCAGCCGCTTCTTCTAATGAACCATCTATCGATTCAAAGTAACCTTTAATCGTCCATACATGCAGGGCAATGCCGCCCAGATAAGCAAAGATCAGACCGCCGTGGGTATTCAGCCCCAAGAACGGCACATACTGCCCTAATTTATCAAACAAGGCATACAAAGCGACCAAAGCTAATACTGCTGGGAACATCTGGAAGATCATCATCGCTTTTAAGATGGTGTCTTTACCACCGAAACGTAAACGTGCAAATGCATACGCAGACGTGGTCGACAGCGCTACAATCATCACCGACGATATCGCCGCTACTTTTACCGAGTTCCACAACCACAACAACACTGGGAATGGCGGCGGGGTAATACTGCCATCCGCATTCGTTACCGAGAAACCTAACGCTAAACGCCAGTGATCTAATGTCGGTGATGTCGGAATAATGCCACCCGTCGCAAAGTTGCCTTCACGTAACGAAATTGCCACGACCATAACCAATGGGAAAATAATCACCACCAGCAGCGCACACAGTGCCAAGTGAGCAGCCCACACCCGATATTTTAATGATTTCCCTTGTACCATAGCCATACTGTTACTCCTCGATTTACTTTAGGTAATTGTTGTAGATAATTGCTGTGGATTACTTTTCTGACAACTTGGTGAAACGTAAGTTAAAGAGCGCTAAACCACCCACTAACAAGAAGATAAGCGTCGTAATTGCACTGGCTAAGCCAAAGTCTTGGCCACCAGCACCTTCAAAGGCAATGCGATAGGTGTAGTTAACTAACAAGTCGGTATAACCCGCTGGTTCACTGGTACCTATCATGTTTGGTCCGCCCTGCGTTAACAGCTGGATCAGTACAAAGTTATTAAAGTTAAACGAGAAGCTGGCAATCATTAACGGCATTAATGGTTTCATCATCATCGGGAACGTAATGTTCTTGAAGTTTTGCAGCGGACCAGCACCATCCAATGCCGATGCTTCATATAAATCATCCGGGATTGATTTCAACATACCCATGCTTAAGATCATCATGTACGGGAAACCTAACCAAATATTAACCATCAATACCATGGCTTTAGCCGAGATTGGATCAGAGAACCAACTTGGTGACAAACCAAACATGGCTTCTAACACCATATTAATTTCACCGAAGCTTTGGTTAAATAGCCCTTTGAAGATCAAGATAGAAATAAATGACGGTACGGCATAAGGTAAAATTAACAGCATGCGATAAATAGCGCGGCCACGTAATGCTTCCCACTGCACGATACTCGCCAGTACCAACCCGATGATCACAGTGGCTACCACAGATAACCCAGAGAAAATTATCGTCCAAAAGAAAATGTTAATGAAGGGTTCTTTAATACCATCATCTTGCCAAATACGCTCAAAGTTGGCGGTACCAATCACCACCGTAAAACCAGGCGATATCGGGTCGCCAATATAGTTACCTTCGGCATCAATAGTTTGATAAAAACCAGTTTCCACATTTGGAATAAGCACCGTTTTATCTTGGTTATTAATTAACGTAGTACCGTCTTTCTCGACACTGTAAAGCGGCTGTACGGCGGCAAATTTACGTAACCCGCTCATGCGAATTTCATTACCATTAGGTAATACCAAGTCCACCGTATTTAACGTCGCGCGGTTTTTAATAATTTCTTTTATTTTCGCTTTGCTACCAACAACGTCATCTGTCGCGGTTAGCACTAAACGTCGGTTTTCTGGCTGAGTTAAATTAATCTCATCGGTGACTAATAACTGCGCACCGTCTTTAATCGCAAGGCGATAGCCATTTTCACTGCGATACAAATCGAATTTATAACTGTCACCACTTTGATAGGTACTATCTAGCAACACCGATTGGGCCCGTTCAAACGACAACTGGTTTTTGGCACTGTAATTGGTAAACGCGATACCCACCGTATACACCAGCGGGAAAATAATGAATAAGATCATACCCGCGACACCCGGATAAATATAACGGTGTGCGTAGGTCTTTTTACTACCAAAAATATACAAAGCTAACGAGGTTAAAATCAACGTTAATACCGCAAATGACGTCTCACCGCGTGAGTACATCAATACTGACGCATAACCATTCATTAACCCAATCAGTGTGAGGGTGCACCATTTGATAAAATGCGGAGAAATAAATCGAGAATTGACTTGGTCGGGAGTCTGTTGAGAGTCTGGTGTATCACCCAGAATTTCAGCTACTTTAACAGTCTGCATGGAAGAACCTACCTAATAAACAGCAAGAGGAGAGATAACCTCCCCTCATATCTTATTACTTAACTATTAATAAAACAGAAAGTACTAAAACGGATAAACGTTATTTCGTCATCTGTTTTTCTGCATCACTTAATGCCGCATCAATCGATTGACGACCATCAACAATATTAATGATGGCATTTTTAGTCGCGCCCCAGAATGCATTCATTTGTGGGATGTTCGGCATGATCTCACCATTCATCGCATTACCCATCGTCGCTGCAATACGGCTATCACTCGCCAGTTGTTGCTGAAATGATGTCAGCGCAACCGCGCCCAATGGTTTGTCGTTATTCACTTTAGCCAAACCTTCATTGGTCAGTAAATAATTTTCGATAAATTCAACCGCTAAATCTTTATTTGGTGACGCAGTACTGATACCCGCGGTTAATATCCCGACAAACGGTTTCGAATGCTGGCCATTAAATTTCGGTAACTCAACGACGCCATAATTAATCTCAGATTTGTCTATGTTGCCCCATGACCACGGACCATTGATCGTCATCGCCACATTACCTTTGATAAACTCAGACTCTGATACCGAGTAATCCATATCGGGTGAAATGACGTTATCTGCTAATAGTTTTTGTACTAACTGCATACTGCTTTTAACGCCCGCATTATTCACGCCAGCGTCTTTAACATCATAACCGCTGGCATTGGCTTTAAATGCATAACCACCGTCAGCCGCCATGAGTGGCCAAGTGAAGTACGGTTCTTTTAGATTCCACATAATTGCCGACTTGCCCTGGGTTTTAAGCTGCTTGTCTAATGCCGCTATGTCTTCCCAGTTCTTTGGCGGTGTTTTAATTAAGTCTTTATTATAGATAAGTGAGAGTGATTCAACCGCAACTGGATAGCCGATGTATTTACCTTTGTATTTTACCGCATCCCAAGTAAAGTCAATCATGCTGTCTTTTAACTCTTTAGATGGTTTAACCTCAGCTAATAAACCGGCTTGAGCATAACCACCAAACCGGTCATGTGCCCAAAATATGATATCTGGACCATCACCTGTTGCAGCGACTTGTGGGAACTTGTCTTGTAAGCTGTCTGGATGTGCAACAGTTACCTTAATGCCGGTATCAGCTTCAAACAGCTTACCGACTTCAGCAAGACCGTTGTAACCTTTATCACCGTTAATCCAAATCGTTAACTGGCCTTCTTCAATAGCAGCAAAGGCAGAAAAAGAGTTCATTGCAGTTAGTAGTGCTACCGCCGTTAAGGTTTTTCTCATCACTTATATCCTTATTAAATTAGCTTTCAAACTTACCAGACAAGTTGTCTGCGTTGGAGGGTATAGTCATACAAAAAGCCATTGCCTACATCATCCTTTATCCTACGCCTAGCTCCCGCAAAGCCAAAAGCGTGAACTTGAACAATATATTTTACTTAGTTGATTAATAAAGGCGATAAAAATGCGATGGCTCGCACACTAATCAGTGATTAAATACCTATTTAGAGCGATAATAAAGCAACAATAAATAAAATGTGATCCATGCACTCCTCCCATCTTCTCCACCCTAAAAGTTTTTGCCAAGGATGATGCAGTGTAAGGGCATATAAAACACACTATCAACATCGAAGAATGCTGTATAAGATATTCTAATTAATCATAAAAAAGGACTCGCGAGATGGCAAGTGTCACGTTAAACAATGTATGTAAAGCCTATGATGATGTACTTATTTCTGAAAACATAAATCTCGAAATAAATGATGGTGAATTTGTTGTTTTCGTGGGTCCATCAGGTTGCGGTAAGTCAACCTTGTTACGCTGTATTGCCGGGCTTGAAGATATCACATCAGGTGATCTATTTATTGGCGGTAAACGCATGAATGATGTCGAACCCTCAAAACGTGGAGTCGGTATGGTATTCCAATCTTATGCACTTTACCCCCACTTAGATTTAACCGATAACATGTCATTTGGCTTAAAATTAGCAAAAGCAGATAAGCAGTTAATCAAAGATCGGGTGAAACATGCGGCCGATATTCTGCAGCTAACACCATTACTCGATCGCAAACCTAAATCGTTATCCGGTGGTCAACGTCAACGCGTCGCGATTGGCCGAACCTTAGTATCACAACCGAAAGTATTTTTATTAGATGAACCGCTGTCAAATTTGGATGCTGCATTGCGGGTAAAAATGCGCATTGAATTAGCCAAGCTACACAAGCAATTGGGCTGTACGATGATCTACGTAACCCATGATCAAGTTGAAGCGATGACCATGGCCGATAAGATCGTGGTACTCGATGGTGGTAATGTGGCACAATTTGGCGCACCGTTAGATATTTATCATTATCCTAAAAATTTGTTTGTGGCCGGTTTTATTGGTTCACCAAAAATGAACTTCATTAACGTGCATATCCAAGCGGTAGAAGCAGAGCGTGTTGAAGTACTGTTACCTAATTGCCAGAGTGTTTGGATCCCTGTTGATGGTAAAACGGTTAATGCAGGAGATGAAATGACGTTAGGTATTCGCCCAGAACATTTAGTACCAACTGAACACGCAGATATCGTGATTACGGGTGAAACTATTGTAGTAGAAAAACTGGGTAATGAAACACAAGTCTATTTGCACATTGAAGGCAGTGACGAAGATGTTATTTATCGCGTTGCTGATACACTATCCATTGATGCTGGTGAGAAATTGGATATTGGTATTCCAGCACACCGTTGCCATTTGTTCCACAAAGATGGTTTGGCGTGCCAGCGTTTGCACAAAGAAACGACGCGTTAATAGCTCACAACGCTCTATAAACGAGTTAGCTAGCCTAGCTAACTCGACATTGCCCCAAGTTGTACGTTACTCAGTTAGGCATAATGCTGGGGGATTCTAAAGAGTTAAACCTTAAGGCACAAGGTATTAACAACGAATTGAAATCCATTTTTACCTTTATTTTTTACTTGATACATGGCTTTATCTGCTTGAGATATTAATTCTTTTGGGATTAATGTATGGTCAGGGAAAAATGAAATCCCAATAGATGCACTCAAATTGACACTTAAATTATTTATCATTACAGGTTGGTTTAAAGATACTCGTAATCTCTTTGCTACCTTTTCAATACTGCGAATATCTCTAACATCAGTAAGCAAAACCACAAACTCATCGCCACCATAGCGAGCCGCAGTATCTGTAGATCTCAAACAACAAGATATACGTTTAGCTTGCTCTATAAGGACTTGGTCACCAAAATCATGCCCCATTTTATCATTAATAAACTTGAAACCGTCGAGGTCAATAAAAAGTATTGCCACTTTAGTATCTTCTATTTCTGCCCTCGCACATGCTTGTTTTAACCTGCCAAATAGGAGATACCGATTAGCAAGTTGGGTTAACTGATCGTGATTAGCAAGGTAAGTGATCTTTTCTTCAGATTCCCGACGTTCTTTAATCTCTTTTTCTAGGTATTGTGTGCGTTTAGACACTATTGTTTCCAACATAACGCTATGTTGGCTGAGGGCTTGCTCGGCAACTTTGCTCTCGGTGATATCAATTGAAGAAATAATTAAGTAGTCTACATTTGCGTTACTATCAAGTACTGGTGTAATGGTTGAATGATACCATATACGCACATTTTCGAGGTTTGTTATCGGACTCTCTTGTGTAACAACCTGCTTTGTCGCTATCGCTTTATTCATGCACTTAGTCATTGTACGTTTAAAGCTTTCAGGATAAAAACTGAACGGATAAGGTTTACCATAATACTTTTCAACGTCATCAATTTTTAACGCGTTAACTCCCGCTGCATTCATATATTTCAAATTAAAATCAAGGTCAACGGCCTTGTTGCAAACAGGCGTACTTTCAAGCCAAACTAAATGCTCCTCACTCATTATTGGTGGTGGAGAAGCCTGTTGACGCTGGATTTCTAACTCTTGCACTCGAGACAAAAGTTGCTCATAAGTCGGTTTAGTATTCACAAAGGAACCCCCTATCCTTCAAATCAACTTCACAGCCATCCTACGTGAAGCACTTGTCACTAACTATAAAACATAACTTATTAACAATTTAATAACAAGTCATTGTTCCGCTATCGGCACACATCGTCATAAAGTTGATCGGCGAGCGGCATATTAGTTGTAGTTCGGACTGCTCCGTCAAATTTTAGGAACCGTATTTTTGGGAGCAATTTTGAACTTGCATACTTGCGGTATTGTGAATTTTTAAGGTACTCTTTCGTATGCGATTAAGACCAGTCGAGTGCGCACAGCGGAAGTGTTGTGGTTATGCAGTAACGTCAGAGGTAAGAATGAACGTTGAATATATGAAAGGATTTCTATTAACCGCTTTTGGCGTGCTCATACTTAGCTTCGACGCGCTGATGATCCGCTTAATTGAAGCTCATTCCTTCGACCTGCTGTTCTGGCGCGGGTTATTACTCAGTCTGGTCGCTGCAGTCTGGTGCCGATACAGCATGCCTAAGCAAGCCATGTTCTGCTTTGATGCCCCTTTTATCCGCTCATCACTGCTATTTGTTATTAGCACCATTAGTTTTGTGTGCGCAGTTAACCTCACCTCAGTCGCTAATGTGTTGGTGATTATAAGTGCACAACCCTTGTTTTCCGCGGTGATGGCGAGAGTATTTTATGGTGAAAAGTCACCTCTCGTCACCTGGATAGCCATTGTTATCTCGATGCTAGGCGTATCTTGGGTGCTGGCAGGCTCTTGGCAAAGCCCCAATTTGATAGGCGATCTGCTCGCGCTACTGTGTGGTATTACACTCGCAGCCAAGTTTGTGAACGACCGCGCTGTGAGTCATCGCAATATGACCCCTGTGCTGATTTCAGCCAGTATTATGATCGCCGCCATCAGCGTAGTCGCAGGCGATCCCATGGCATTGCAAGGAAACAGTTGGGGTTGGATGCTGCTCTATTGTCTCGTCGTGATCCCGTTGGCGTTTATCTTGATTAGTATCGGGCCTATGCGGATCCCCGCAGCAGAGGTCGGCATGCTGATGCTGTTGGAAACGGCTGCAGGACCGCTTTGGATCTGGCTAGTGTTAAACGAAGTCCCCAGCACAAAAGCACTTCAGGGTGGCAGTGTCGTTATCGCCACCTTGCTAATACACGGCCTAATTAGGTGGAGAAGTAATAAAGTTAGAATTAAAGCTACTGCATAGGTTTTTATACCGTGACCAATGTAAATTGAAGGACTATTATTTTTATCTAAAATAGGCACAGTAAGTGATGAAACTCATACAACTAAATGACATCCAGATTAAAATGCTTATCCAGTCTGGTGATAAGCCTAAAGATCTTACGTTTATTGAGCGTTCTATTCCACCTATACATGTTTTGGTTCGCTCAATGGATCTTCGCCATAATCGAGTAGACGTGATCTGGGCGTTGCCTTATTTCATCCGAACACACTCTCAAATTATTGGTGCCTGTGGTTTCAAGGACGCCCCAAAAAACAGTTGTATTGAAATTGGCTATAATGTGGCACCTGATGCCCAAGGTTTGGGCATCGCAACTTCCGCGGTTAAACAACTCAGCCAAATTGCATTTGACTCTGCTTTAGTTGATACGGTTATTGCTCTGATTGCTTCAGATAACAAAGCCTCACTAAATGTCGTTCAAAAAAATGGATTTTCATTCAAAGAATTTATCGTTGACTTCGATGGTGAACAATTAGAATCCTGGGAATTGAATAAAGGTGTTCGTTAATAGGGCGTAACCCCATTCGAACAACAAAAAAACACCTAACAGCTTTCACCGTTAGGCATCTTTATGATTCGGGGTTTTTGCTGCAAACAAAAATGACTCCCCTTTAACTATCTTGCTTGCTACTTATGCACGCTGCATACAAGGTATTAGAACCAAGCTTCAACTTGCATACCTATAGTATAGTCGCTATCGCCTTTACTTGAGCCCATAGTTGTACCTTCGTCATCAGTTAAATATGACGCAAATACTCGTAGTTCAGGTCGAGCCCAGAAACTGTCGCCCATTGACCATGCTTGAGCGATAGTCACTTTGCTGCCGCCTTTATCTTCTGTACCTTTAGATTCAGAAAACACACCTAGTTCCAAAATGGTTTTCATGTTCTGGTTCCATTTGTACATAGGACGAACTACAGCACTGAATAGCTCATGCTCTTCTTCTGCTAAACCTACATCAGCAGAATTTGCATACATTAATTGATGGCCAACTTCGATGTTATCGCCAAAGCTCACCACGCCCCAGTTAATTACACGATAACCCGTAGCATCATTCTGTTCACCAGAACGGTCAAACCATGCTCCCGCACCTAGCGCAGCCATTTGCGTACCGTAAGAACTGGTACCATATTGCAATACAGTTTGGTTAAAGCCGTTGCTTAAGCCCTGCTGTAAAATGGCTGTTAACATCACACCATCATCAGCTTTAACGGTTTGATTTTCTTTTTCATTAGCAAAGTTATATACCGCAGCAACTTCTAACGTCGCATTGTTCCATAGGTTGATACCCGCATAACGTGCATCAAAGATATGGCCATTTACCGACTCTGATTTTTTACCAATCACGCCCCATGTAGGTGCTGTAACACCGTCTGGATTATGGATGTAACCATATTCATCTTCATCAGTCTTTTGATTACCATCATCTAACATCCACGCCAGTGATAATTTACCAGGGCCAACACTTAAGTTTTCAATACCACCACCAGCACCACCAGATGTATTTAAGAAGTAGAAATCGGTAATATGAATATCTTTACGTTGGTAGTAACGTTTACCCGCCCACATTGTTGCTTCTTTATCACTAGCAATCAGGCCTGTTGCTTGCACGTTAAATTGCGCAACGTTAAAGTCACCATCTTCCCAACCATTATTACCTGAGTTGCCTTGCGCTATCATCGCGTCAACAACCCATTTTTGATCTTCCATACCCTCTATTTTTGGTAATTCTTGGCGGAAACCAAACTCTGCGTACAGGTCATTTTCATTACCTAAACGACCAATCTTATTTTTTTCAAACGAGTAATTTTCACCATTGTTACCGCTAAGTCCAGTGCCAGCTCGCATATAGCCATTAAAATCAACAGCGCCAACAGCAGAAGTAAGTAAGGCAGCAGATACAGCAATTGCAACACGATTTAAATTTTTCATATATTCTAAATCCTTGAAAGAGTTTGGTTTCATTTTTTTAAGGCGGTGGTCTCATTGCTCACTGCCTCGAAGACAAATTCATACTAAGATGTTTTAAAATAATCGACCTCCTCCACCCCCGGTTAATTTAAGGAGGATGAAAAAGGCTGAGAAAACCGTAAGCGGGATTTTTTATGAGTCAGATCACTTAACTAGGGCGTATTTAGGCAATGGTTAAACGCAAGGGGGAAATGTAGTGTTAGCTCGATCATGTTTTGCGGCATAAAAGCGTATTTTAGTCATCAGAACAACCTAAAATGACCCAAATTTACAAGTGTGATCTAGCCAGCAAACTCCAGTATTAATGTATAAATACTGACGTGGTGAATGAACTTATCCCTAACTGACGACTACACCAAGAAAATCCACGCATCTGCAAATTGATTCTTATTATGCTTTGCAATTTGCAAATCCATCTAAAGAAATCACATTAAATCATTGTTTATACGGTAAATAGCAATTGGCTTAAAATATGCATTGCAACTTAAGTACATAGCAAAATGCATTTCCAAGGACTGAGGAATGAACATATGATCAAATTTTCCTATCTACGTTATATATTCGTCTCGTTATTACTCTATGTAACGACTCCTCACTTGCTCTATGCTGCGCCTTTTGACCTCTGCCCTACCGAGGCATTTCTATCTCAATACACCAATAACGCTACCCATTATAAGTCAGTAGATTTATCCACAGGTGCAGTGAGCACAATACAAATTGACGATAACTTAGGCTCAGATTCAGTTAATGCCATTGCCTTCAATGAAACCGATCGCTACATTTACGGATTTAATAAGCAACTACTTTCTTTAGTCAGATTTGACCGTGATTTTAAAGCCACCGTATTACCGTTTAAAAATCCGCCTACTAACAATTTTTATGTCGCTGATATTTCCAATAATAACTATTATTTTTACCGCTGGAATGTTGGTCTTTTCTATACGTCGTTGGATGCCAGCGATCCCGACTACCTCACCATCATACAAGTAACCGGGGCTAATCAAAGCATGGGCATTGCCGACTTTGCCTTTCATCCTATCGACGGCAACTTATATGCGGTTGAAAGTTTGACAGGCGATCTATATCAAATAAACCCAACAGATGGGTCTGCAATTGTCGTCGCTAATACCGGATTCACCGCTTCCGGCAGTGCGTTTGGTGCCGCTTATTTCGATATTTTAGGTAACCTTTATTTTGTCCGCAACAATGACGGTAATGTTTATCGTACCGATATTACTGATCCGAATAATATTTCGGGTGCGACCGTGTATTTTGCCCAAGCAGCTCCGACCAACAGTAATGACGGAGCTCGCTGTGCCAGTGCCCCGGTGATCTCTTCTAATACCGATTATGGGGATGCGCCAGACTCTTACGGCACCACACTGGCAAATAATGGTGCCCGCCATTTGATTAACTATCACAACCACTTTTTAGGCTCGAGTATTGATGCCGAATCCGATGCGAGAATTTATCCGAGTTCAGATGAAAGTGTCAGTATTAAGGATGAAGACGGAATCATATTTAAAACCAGCCTGATCCCAGGTTTAGACGCTCAAGTCAATGTGGTCGTTGGTGGTGAAGCAACGAGTTACCTCAATGCCTGGTTTGACTGGAATCGTGATGGTGACTTCAATGATGCCAACGAACGAGCCATCAGTGGTTTACAACTATTACCTGGTAGTCATGATGTGCTGTTTCGAGTACCGGATGGTGCCACTCCTGGCGCAAGCTGGTCACGCTTTCGCCTCGGCAGTATCGCGGATATAAGTAATAATGGCGGTTATGTTTATGGCGAAGTCGAAGATTATCAAATCAACATCACAACAGCCAATACCACCTATTTGTATTATCCAAGTAAATATGATTTTGTTACCATCGCGTACGAAGATATGTGGCCAGAAATCGGGGATTATGATTTTAATGATGTATTGATGTACTATCGCGTCACACTCGTCATGCAAAACAGTAAAGTTGCTAGAATAGATGTGTCAGGGCAACTCGCCGCCTACGGTGCTGATTATTCCAATGGTTTTGCGATAAAATTACCTGGGATAGCACGTTCACAAATAAATGAAGGTCTTATTAAACTCCGTCATAATGGCCTAGTATTACAAGATGAAGCACCATTAGAACAAGGTCAAACTAATGCTGTTGTGATCATTACAGAAAACCTCAAACATACTTTTCTAAAAAGTAATTGTGGGTTAAGTTTTTATCGCACTGAGCTTGGTTGTGCAAATAACGATCTGTTCACATTTGATATTACCATCCCATTCATCACACCTATCAATTTCTCAGCTATGCCAGCTATGCCATTAGACCCGTTCATCTTTGGTAGTGAAAATCGCAGTCGTAATGATTTCTACGGCAGTACCATGCCTGGTCGCGCTTTTGAAGTTCATTTAGCTGATATGCCCGTTACCGATCTTGGTAGTACCAGCTATTTTGGCCAGCATGATGATCGCTCACTACCACCATCACGAACTTACAGAGATAAGCGTAATTTACCTTGGGCGATAGAAGTCGGCAGTCAGTGGACTCCTGCCTATGAAGGTACGGATATTTCCATTGCTTATCCAGAGTTTATTAACTTCATTCTCAGTGATGGACAGCTAAATACCAATTGGTTCAATCACCCGATCACAAATAAAACGTATCAGTAGGTATCGCTATGACATTTAAACAAAAAATATTCATCTGCACGGTTATTTGCATGTCTATTTCGGCATGTGGCGGCAGCGATTCACCATCTGGAAACTCTAGCACGCCATCAGGCAATCCGGCAGCGACTACAGTGGACGGTGCTAAGCAAGAACTGACCCAGGATGAAGACAGCTTTATTCCAACAGCAAGCAACGACAACAGCTTACAAAATATCAATGCATCAAGTGCCTTGAACTATCAAGCATCAACCACTATGCAATTACAGATAGATTCAAATAGTGCTCAACCTTGTAATATAAATATTTACAAACAATACGATAAATTTTTAGGCCCGGTGTTTGCTCCAAATCCCGATAGCCAGGTCATACAAATAAATTCTGATACTTGTAGTTATTCAGGCCCCATTTATATTTTAAACCAACAACAAAGGCTATTAGCTGAAGTTGTGTCATTACAGCATGCAACGACCAGTTACCATGAAATCATCATCTCCAGCAATACCATTACCCTTCGCCTTAATTAGCAGAACCTTAATGAGTGAAAAGTCTATCTTTGTATGGACTTTTTCATTCCACAATAAGCCACAAGCACATATATACCCAAGTTACTTCAAGATGCTATATCAGAGACTAGCTGGGATGTCAGAGCAAGGCACAAGATGCAGATAATGGTTATTCCATTTTCAAATATTGTAACGCTGCACTGTTATTCCAGCTAGCCTCCCGTAGGGCAAACCGAATGAATGAATTTCCGGCGTTATGAACTCTTGATTTAGAATAACTAAATCATCGACTTCATGCCTTGAATCTCCGCTCCTTTCGATTTGCTGATTGTGCATTTTGAAGTAGCTTGGGTATAATCATCTTGATTCTCTCATTCAAAGGTCACTTAAATGCGTTTAACCATTTTCCATAAATTGTTTATCTCGTTAATGCTCATTAGCATGCTGATGATGGTCGGCATGGCATTACTGATCAACAATAGCTTTCAAAATGGCTTTCAAAGCTATCTTAATCAAAGTGAAGTCGAAAAAGTCGAGTCGATGGCTGAAGATATCAGTGACTATTATTCATCAGACCAGGGTTGGCGCCAGCTACAACAGCAACCAGAATTATGGGACAGACTCTTACGAAATATTGGTGAATATCCCCGAAGACCCAAGGATCACTCCGGTCCGACATCCAGAAAAAGCCGACCTGATTACAACCGACTCGAAGCACGGCTTAATTTATTAGATAAAGATGAAAATTCCATTATTGGCAAGCGTAAGAATTTACGTCGTTTACATGCCAACATACAAATCACCAAGGTTGCGATCACCAAAAATGAACAAACAATTGGCTGGTTATCCATTATTCAAAGAGAAAATATTAAAGGTCATTTAGCCGAACGCTTCCTGCGCCAACAGTTGGACAATTTTTATTGGATTGCAGCTTGGGCAGCCCTGTTTTCATTTATTGTTGCTGCGTTATTGGTTCGTCACCTTTTAAAACCTTTAAAAAGCTTACACTCTGCAGCAAAATCACTGTCTAATGGTAATTTTAATTATCACATTGATGTGCGCGGTAAAGATGAACTCGCTGAACTATCCCTCGCATTTAATTTATTAACCTCCACCTTAAAGACTCAGAAATTATCACGAGAGCAATGGCTCGCCGATATTTCTCATGAACTGCGAACCCCGATTGCGGTCTTGCTCAGTGAAATTGAAGCCATTGAAGACGGTATCCGCCAACCAGAGCCAAAATATATTAGGTCATTACACGATCAAGTCATTACTCTCACCCGCTTAGTTGATGACTTATATTCATTATCTCAATCAGACAGTGGTATCCTTATCGACACATCACATACTGTCGATATCACTAATATTATCAATAATATTGCCAATCAAAACGAAGTGCGTTTGACGGATAAACATATTGCCATTCAACGTTTATACGATCACAGTCAACCGACACTATTAAAAGCGGATGCTAAATCATTGGCCCAACTTATCGGCAACCTATTCGAAAACAGCTATCGTTACACAGATAAAAATGGGCAAATACAAATTAACTTACAACAAACTAATGACCATATATTATTAACCATTGAAGATAGTGCACCCGCGGTGCCTGAAGATGCATTACCTAAACTGTTTGATCGCTTATACCGCGTAGACAAATCCCGCAGTCGTGCTAATGGTGGTTCCGGTTTGGGTTTATCTATTTGTGAAAACATCGTCAAGATGCATAATGGCAAAATCAGTGCACAGCATTCCGAACTTGGCGGTTTAAAAATTGCTATATCACTTCCAATTAAGGACGATTAATCCATGACACAGCCAGCAAAAACAATACTCGTGGTTGAAGATGAGCCGTCACTGGCCATCGTTTTATGTGAATACCTTGCTCAGGCCGGATTTCAAACCCACATCATTGATAATGGCCTTGAGGTAATTGACTGGGTGAAGCAAAAACATCCTGACCTGCTTATTCTCGATTTAATGCTGCCTAATCGTGATGGCCTCGATATCTATCGTGAATTACGTACCTTTAGCCAAGTACCCGTTGTTATGGCGACCGCCCGTGTCGATGAAATTGACCGCTTATTAGGGCTTGAGCTGGGTGCTGATGATTATATCTGCAAGCCATACAGCCCTCGAGAAGTCGTCGCTCGCATCAAAAATGTATTACGCCGAACAGTCGAGGTGGCGGCATCATCACCACAACATGGGCTGACGATTAATGATAAACAAATGAAAGCCACATTTGACAGTAACGAACTCACCTTAACACCCGCCGAATTTCGTCTGTTAAGCTTCTTTAATCACCATCCCGGCCAAGTATTTAACCGAGACCAACTGATGCAAGAGATTTATGCTGACCATCGTTTAGTTACCGACCGCACCATTGATAGTCACATCAAAAACTTACGTAAAAAATTACAAGATGTAGCGCCTGATAATGAATACATAAAATCCATTTACGGGGTTGGTTACAGATTCACCCTATAATTATGTCTTTTTTTTAAATTATGCTTAATCTCCACATTTTCTCCATAATTCCTGCGCATTTGTTGCTTATAGTTACTCCATCAACAGGTTAACTCACGGTGAGTTAATCTTGTTAAGCTAACAACAAGCAACAAAGTGAGAGCATGATGAAAAAGATATTATTTATTACCGCAGCCTTATTAACAGCGATGACAACCACTACATTTGCTTATGCAGATAGTGACCACAAACAACGCAATCATGTGTCTTTTGAACAAATGGACACCAACCAAGATGGCAAAATTGCTAAAAATGAAGCAACCGGTCGTTTAGCCGAAAATTTTGATAAATACGATACTGATAACGACGGTTTCATTACCAAAGCGGAGTTGCCAAACAAAGGTCGACATCATAAAGGCAAGATGTTTGCAAAGATGGACACTGACAATGATGGTAAAATTTCAAAAGATGAAGCAACCGGTCGTTTAGCCGAAAACTTTGATAAATACGATACTGACAACGACGGTTTCATTACCAAAGCGGATATGCCAAACAAAGGTCGACATCATAAAGGTAAAATGTTCAAAAAAATGGACACCGACAATGATGGTCAAATATCTAAACAAGAAATGAATCAACACTTTGATAAACTAGATACGAATGGTGATGGTTTCATTTCTAAAGATGAATTAATGAAAAAGCATAAGCAAGGCTAATACAATATCGAAATAGCGTCTTGTTCCGAGATAAAATAAAGGGTGGCCACCGCCACCCTAGTCTTTATCAGATCACGTGCTCAATTAACCAAACTATGCGGCTTTATCCTCAGTAACTTATTTTGGTGACCATTTTTCTTCATGAATAGCAGCATCAATATCACGACGTGGTAACCAACCTAACTTTTCGAGTTCTGGTTTATCATTAAAGTGAGTGACATAACCAACACACAAATAAGCAATAATATTAATCTCTTCAGGAATACCGAGTGCATCTTTCAACACCGAATCATGAATAATACTGACCCAACCAACGCCCAGATTTTCCGCTCGAGCCGCTAACCACAAATTCTGCACAGCACATACCGTACTATACAAATCCATTTCACTATTAATTGTTCGGCCAATAACGGTGGGACCATTACGGCTACGATCGCAAGTAACACAGATCCCCAATGGCGCGTCTAAAATACCTTCTAATTTCAACTTCCGGTATTGCTCCGCTTTTTCATCCGTAAACATCGCGGCAGATTCAGCATGAGCAGACTCAAAGCCAATTTTTATTTTTTCTTTCGTGGCTTTATTCTTAACCAGAATAAAATCCCAGGGCTGCATAAAACCAACACTCGGCGCATGGTGAGCAGCTGTTAATATCCGTTTCAGTACATCATCAGGGATGAGATCAGGTTTAAACTGTCCACGTACATCTCGTCGAGAAAATATAGTTTTATAAACCGCATCTCTTTCATCTTCCGTTATTTTCATTTCGTCTCGATCACGCTAGCAATATAATAATGTATTAATTATCTAATTAAATCACTGAGGAAGTAAAGCCGCAGTTGCCACCGCTTCAGCATGGCTTAGACTGCTCAAACCTGCTAACAAGCCATGTTTACATCATTTTTGAACGCCCATATGAAATAAAATGTTAACTAGATCATGTTTATTCGTGTAAAAGCTCCTTTTACCACCTGAATTACATAAGATGAAGCTAACCAATAAATGTGACCTCGCTAACAAACTGAGTGATTTATGTCTAAACCTTATCCCCTTGGTGCCAACTTGCAATCTGCCAACAGCTTAAAACCACAAGGCTGTAACTTTGCGATATACGCACCAGACTGCAGCAGCTTGCAGCTAGTATTGTTTAATGGCAAAAACCAACGCAGCTTCACCATCGAAAACAAATATGCTGGTATTCATCATATTTTCATTAGCGATATTAATGCCGGGCAAGAATATGGCTTCTCAAGCAATATCGATGGTCAAGATTGGTTGTTACTCGACCCGTATGCCAAAGCCGTCAGCAAAGCCCCTTATTATGAACCACCTTACAGTGCCGATAAAAGCTGGCATCTTACTAAAGCACTCGTCACCGATAATGCATTTGATTGGCAAGGCGTGCCACAACCTGACGTACCACTGGCAGAAACGATCTTATTAGAAACGCATACCAAAGGTTTCAGCCAATTAAATCCCGCAATCACCTCTGCACAGCCGGGTAGCTATCAAGCATTATCAGACCCAGCAAATATTACCTTATTAAAACAACAAGGCATTACCAGTATACAACTGCTACCGATTGCGGTGTGTATGCACGAACCGCACTTATTAAATCAACAAGGGGTGAATTATTGGGGCTACAGTACGCTTGCCTTTATGGCACCCGATCCACGTTATGCCACAGTAGATGCCGTAACAGAATTAAAAACAGCGATCAGAGAATTACATAAAAACGGCATTGAAGTGATCTTAGATGTGGTATTTAACCATACCGCAGAAGGTGGCCAAGATGGGCCAATATTCAATTTAAAAGCGCTCGACCATCGTTATTACTTGCGTGATGAAAACGGTCTACGTAACTACACAGGTTGCGGCAATAGCCTAGACTTGACCCATCAAGCCAGTCTTAATCTAGTCATGGATAGTCTACGTTATTGGGTAACAGAATATCATATTGACGGTTTCCGTTTTGATTTGGCCGCGACACTGGGGCGTAATGGTGATCGCTTTAACCAACAAGCCCCCTTTTTCCACGCGGTTGCGCAAGATCCGATTTTAAAACCGACCAAACTTATTGCTGAACCTTGGGATATTGGCCCTGATGGTTACCAGTTGGGCTATTTCCCCGATGGCTGGAACGAATGTAATGATAAATTCCGCGATACGGTACGCAGCTTTTGGCGTGGCGATCACGGTTACTTAAAAGATTTTGCCACCCGAATCATGGGATCTCGTCACTTCTTTAGTGGCGGACGCTGGCCACACAAACTGCCGGTCAATTATATCGCCTATCATGATGGCTTTACCCTGCAAGATTTAGTGTCTTACAACGACAAGCACAACAGTGCCAACGGCGAAAATAACCGCGATGGTCATGGTGATAACCGCTCGTACAACTGCGGGGTTGAAGGTGACACTGATGATGTTGCAGTGATTGCCTTTCGTGAAAAACAAAAACGTAATCTGATCACCACATTACTGTTTAGTTTTGGTATTCCCCATATATTGGCTGCGGATACTGTGTCTCATACCCAAGGCGGTAACAATAATGCCTACTGTCAGGATAACGAGATAAGCTGGCTAAACTGGCAAATGGACGACGTAAAACAAGAATTTAAAGACTGGTTAAGTAAGATGATCGCAGCACGTAAACAATATATGTTGCCATTCATTAATGCCTTTACTGGTGATGGTCGTAATGATCATCGTATTAGTTGGTATTGCAGTAATGGTGACATGATGCAGCAGCATGACTGGGAACATCAAATCAGTTTAGGCCTGCATCTCGGTCTTGGTACTGATGGCGATGAATTATTGTTGATATTTAACCAAGTCGATACCCCTATCGATTTTAAACTGCCTGATGTACCGCCGACTTGGCATCGTGTTTGTGATACCAGTTCGATGCAGCTTGCACCATTAAATGTAAACGATCACTATCAACTAGCTGGCCGCTCTATGGTAATACTACAACGCAGTGGTGTCGGTGTTATGAATCGTACTGGTACTAGCACTGTCGATACTATCTAATGCCCTAACACGTTTAATTTCTTGGGGGGTAAAATATACCTCCCGCAATTGCGCTATCTCTAGCTGTTGTTGCTCACTGTCGCTATTATAATAAGCACTGTGAGTAGTAATAACAGCGAGTTGTTCTCTGTATTCATCGAGTTTGACTTGCCACTGCTGACGCTGTGCATCCAGCTCAGATAAACGATCGACCACTTCGGGTGAAAATGATTGTTGGGTGAAATCTTGCAGTTCAGTCTGACTTGCCCCTTGTGCTTGCAAGGTCTGATACTGCTCACGATATTGATTTAATTGATTAGCGTTATGCTGTTGCGTCAATAACCAAGCCGGTGCTGTGGTATCTAACTCTGCTTTCGCGGATTGTTTCTCTACTGTACTTAATTCACTATTTTTATTAATACTTGCCACGCTCAACATGTAGGTTTCGTATTCATCTGATTGACCAAAAAAAGCATCTATGACATCAAGGTCTAAATAAGTTACTCGCGCATCTAACACCATTTCGCGAACTTCAATGACATTTTCTAACGCATATTCACCGACATTATCAGGATCGATACCCTGTTCAAATTGCTGCTTGATCGCAGTGACCTCATTAAGATACTGCAAATAACCCGTTAATATCGAGAGAGCCTGAGTCAGCGCAGGATCAACGAGTTGTAACTTTAGGCTATGTTTAATGCGAGCGACAATCATGTCTAAACCTTCTTCACCCATTGCTGAGAGATAAAAGTCGAATAAATGCTGAATTTTTTTATTAATCACCAGCTCACCATCCTCATTAACATCCAGTGTTAGTGGTAATGTTGAACCTAATAATGAACTTGGTAATAACAACGGCACTGCTTGTTGCTGCTGTGTATTTGCAGTAACAACGTCATCGCCCTGATTAACCAAGGCAGCTATCGCTTCAGGTGCTAATGGGTAGCTAACCTGTTGCGGTACGATTATTTTCGGTTCGATTATTAAGGGTTCTATTGTCGGCGCTTGTGTAGCAGCAATGGATTGCGCATCATCCTGCGACAAAAATTGCACACCACCGGCAACGGCAATAACCGCTGATAACGCAGTAACAATAATAAATGATTTTGGTTTCGGTGACATAACCAGGCTCCCTATAACTCACTTCTGCTTATACTAAACACTGTAAATAGCTAATACTGTAAATAATTAAGCACGGTAAATAGTTAAGCACTGTCCTTTGTCCACAGTGCTTAACCACACATTTAAAATAACCAGTTACAGTCCAGCGCTCGTTAAACGCTTAGCATGTGCCACATATAAAGGTAATGGACTGGTGCTACCTAAACCACGTAAGCCAAACATGCCATTAATTTCATCCGCATGGTTCATGGTGTAATCATCACGGATCACTTTACCTAAGTGTGACGAGCAACGACCCACAACACCATCATTAGCTTCATCAATCGTAAGATAAGTAACGGCCAGTAAACCATCGGCAAGATCGAGGACATTAGAGTTGAACAATGGGTTGTATGTGCCGCCCCATGAATAATAAGCCACACCGTTCACGTTATGATCGCCGTCATTTACTGAGTAATCATAAACCCAGTTTGGCCACCACCACGAGCCCGCGTTATAGCTTGGCGTGGCTTTACACTCACCTTGTCTTAACCCTTCAGGATATTTGGCATTGAAAATAGCCGCGTCTTTAGAATTCAAGGCTTCGAGTGATCCCATCGCATTGGCTTGCTGCTCATTATTACCAGTTGCAATAGATAACAAGCTTGCTACAGCATTACCAATGGCCATCGCAGGACCTTCTAATGGCGAATCTTTAATTAAATCCGCAGTGCCAGAACCTCGATGTGGAGAACCAACAGAAGTAACCGAAGCCACGAGGCCAGGTCGAACAGAGGCAACATAGCGTGAATCAATCCCACCTTGCGAATGACCAATTAAATTAAATTTTTCAGCGCCAGTGATCGCACTGAGTTGTTCTAAATAACTGAGTAACTGTTCGCCACGTACTTCGCTGGTATCATAGCCACTCACTTGCGGTGTATATACGTCAGTCGCGCCAACATCGGCTAACGCCCCTTTTACACCGTAAAAATAATCTGCTAACACACTATCAAAACCAGCTAAGCCATGGACTAATACCACCGGATATTTGGTTTTCCCCGAGGTATCAGCATGTACAGGGGTCACGATGAAACACAAGGTTCCAACTAAGACAGAGAGTAAAGTCCGAATTTTCTTTAACATACCTAATCCTTTATTTTTGAGTTATCGCAAAATGCGCACCCGTTAGTGACAACCTGTCCGGTTTAAGCGCAAGAAAAGTTATAACGTAAAAAAACAACAGGTACAACCAGATAATACGGAAAAGATTTATTGATTATCAATAAGCGTAAACAACAGATTATTAGACTGGATATGTTACTGATAGAAGCGTTAATGAAAGGTAAATAGATACCATTAGTGTATAAAAACCAGATTATAAATGGCAACTTCGATAAAGGATATTGCGTTATTATAGTCACGTTGATTTATAAGGTATTGTTTATTAAAAATATTATTGTGGAGCGCTGAATGATATTAAATTAAACCTTATATAAAATACTTTATATTTATCAGACCTGGATCATACTAAAGCATGAGATTTATTTAGAAGCAGATATAAAAAAACCAGTAATTAGATTACTGGTTTAAAATGATAGCCGCTTTAATTTGTGATAACACGCGTTAAGAGGTGGCCTGATTAGTCATAATCATTTAATCGAATATCAATGTTTGTTGATAGCATCCCACATGCTAAGTACCAACTCCTGTTTTCGAGGGGTTAGCTCATTAGCAACAAGTGCATCTCGTAAACTGTGCACGACCTGAAATTTAATGTCGTGGGGATAGATTTTACCTATATTTTCGCACTTCGCCGTAGCGAAAGTAACATGGCTGTGTAAATACTCAGCCGCAAATAATTGATCCGACGTTCCTTGTTCTACAAATCCATCAAGCCTTTCCATTAGCTTGCTTTGATAAGTAGCTTTAGACAATGATTAATCCTCATACTCTGGGTTGGCGACACGATACATGATGTAATCACGATAACCTGTGGTTACACGAATAAAACCTGATAATGCTTGGTCTAATTCAACATCCCCTGTGTCTACGATTAAGGGACGTCCTGCTAATGCCGACAGCTTAGTTTTGGTTGCCAGCACTATAATATTTTCTTTGCCGATTTGTTTAATTAACTGCGGCGACAGTTGTTGATTACCACGACCAAAAATATGACCCTGACCACCAATTAAAGTGATCACTAATTTACAGGGTTTATCTTGCGTTAACGCGATTAACTGCGCTGCCGTTTGGTCCGAAGCAATCAATGCATGCTGATGCACAACATCAACACCTAATAAGGTATTATCCAGTCCCAGTTCAGCCATGGTGAATGCCACCGTTGATCCAGAACCCATAATGTAATATTCATCTTCCATATCTGCTATTACATCGGCAGCTATGTCTGTTAATACTAATTCGTCTGATTCAATACCGCCCATTTTTACGCTTTGTACATAACGTAAATCAGACGGCACCATCATCTCGCCATAGCGTTTGGCTTTCACTTTACCTTGGCGAAATGCAACTTCATCAATATCCATCACATCGGCATCAGCCAAAGTAACCAGTTCGCCTAAAATCAATCGACGTACCACACAACCGGCGGCTTTCGGTGTCACACCATACACGCCCGAATGGATCTTACAGCCTGCTGGTACACCTAATACCGGTACCGTATCATTAATCGTGGCGCAAATATTACGCGCGGTACCATCTCCACCAGCAAACAATAACAAATCAATATCTTGTGCTAATAATGCAGCAACTGCTGCATAGGTATCTTGTTCTGTCGTAATATCACTTTCAGGTCGATAAGCCACTGCAACATCAAAGCCTAGCTCTAAACTGCAACGTTCACCCATTTCACCACCCGCAGTGACAACGGTAAAACGCTGAGCAAGATCAGAAAACTGACCCAATGCTTGTAACATACGGTTGTTAGCTTGCGGAATAGCACCTAAACTAAGCGCCTGCTGGGCAACATTATCACTGCCTTTTAATGCCACAGTGCCACCAACACCAGCAACTGGATTAACTATAATACCCAGTTTAAACGGCTTCACATTCATACATACCTCGATAATCAAAATCTGCTAATGCCAACGGTTTGGTGTTGTAATACGCTTGTAATGCATTGACGAAGGCTTGTGTGCGTATTGATAAGCCATTTTCTAAATAATGTTGTACTTGCTTGTGGATCTTGTGTTGAAAAGCCAATCGGTCAATAACAATATCAGCCAAGTTATCCGCACTGACGCGGAACGAAGCTCCAGCGGCAACACAAATAATCCATTCAATCGCTTGCGGTACTATTTCTACTTTTTCAAATTCAGCTTGCTGCTGCGCATTACGGCCATCAGCTATATACCAGTAACCAAAATCGACCAATTGATGACGGGCTAATCCCGCGACTAACCAATGTGATATCTCATGCATGCCACTGGCAAAGAAACCATGAGCAAAAATAATACGGTGATGAGCACAACTTACATATTGTTCAAAATCAGTATTAGCCGGCATGTAAATCGGTTCATCATCGCCTTTAACTAACTGCGTATTAAATTCGCTTGAAAACGTTTGGTTAAAAATAGCAATCAAGTCTTGGTATTGATGTGTTTGTTCTGGTGAAAAGTCTTTTAAATCGTCCTGCATAACTGCGCCTAGCTAATCTTGTAATCACTGAGCACTATTTAATGAGCAGGATTATACCCCTATGGTAGTGGTATGTCCGCTAATATATCGTACTCAAATCGGTAATTTTCGCTAGTAGAATACTCCTTTACGCGATATTAATCTAATACTGTTAACGAACTTAATGCCACAATACCGACACGCCCAGCACTACCCCAACTGGCTTCAGCGGTGAGTAATAACTGGTTATCACCTTGCCAGAGAATACTTTCCCATTGTCCGTAGGGCGCAAGGTTAAATCGCGTTGCCACATCCCAGTTCAGTATTTTGTTATTAATAGGAATAATCCAAATAAACGGATGTTTGTAAACCAAGCTACTATCATAGCCAAGCAATACCAATTGCTTCGTTTCAGCATTATAATCTGCCGCCGTGATCAAGCCATCCACATTCAATGTTTGCGAGGGAATGACTTGAATAACGCTGTCATTCGCTGTGCTATTGCTAATATCGACTAAGTCCATCCGATATAGGCGACTTTGTAAATCAGTCCAGTTTTTACTTAATACCCATAATTGCTGCTCAACCACTGTTGCCGCCTCACAATCATAATCATGCATATAGCTGGTTAATTCTTCTTCAGGCTTATCTGCCATTGTAAAACGCACGGTACTCACGGCTGAAATAGTCTCGCCATCATTAGCTTGCATCAACGTGTCAGTATCAATATTAATAATGGTGCGGCTGTCACGCGTACCATGATTATTGCCGCAATCCATGATGAAAAGATTACCAGCAGCTTGCGCTAACTCTTCCCAGTCATAACTAATCACATCATTAACATGAACTTGTTTAACCACTTCACCCGTTTTTTCATTTATTTGGTATAAATTGGATCCATCACCGCTATCGTTCACTGTCCATGTTTGACCACCGAACTGAGCTAGCGCAGAACTTTCCTTTACCCGATCTTGCAGTGATGTTTGGATCTGAATATCAAGTACAGGATAGTTTTGCAATGGTCTTGACCAATAAAAGTGACTAATAACAGCAACAACGCCTATCATCAATAATCCCCACATCACTTTTTTAAGTATTCCTCTAAATTTTGTCATCATTCCCTATACACTCTCTGCAACTATCTACAATTGTATCAATAAAAAACTAACGTATAAATAACACTCTAACTATATATTGCGCCTTGTTCTGCTATCCCTGCTCGTCTCTGATATAGCATCTTGAAGTAACTTGGGTATATATTATTGATAATAGTAGTTAATGTTATTAATTTAACCTTTTTCTAATACTAAAAAACAATACAATTCATTTATTGCCTTTAAATCTAAATATTTTAAGCGTACACTTGTACGCTTAACTGGTAGGATAACTTAACAGAGGATCATGTATGCCACACCGTGCGACACCGATAATAACTGCAGCTAACACAATCGCAGCGCCTTACAGTGTAAAAGAGGAAGCCGCGAATACTTGGTCTCATGTCATCGGTACCTTACTGAGTATTGCAGCACTTATCGCACTATTAGTGCCATCGATACAGCAAGCAGATCCTTGGCGTATCACCAGTTTTAGCATTTATGGCATCTCGATGTTTTTATTGTTTTTTGCATCAAGTGCGTATCACTATGCATCGAACCCAGCAACTAAAGCGAAATTAAAGACCCTCGATCATTGTGCTATTTTCTTACTCATTGCAGGTACTTACACGCCATTATTACTCATTGAAATGCGTGGCGTACTCGGCTGGAGTATCTTTGCTGTGGTCTGGTCTATGGCGCTATTTGGTATTATCGCTAAAGTGTATTGGGCTGAACGTTTTAAAAAAGTATCGCTGTTTTTCTATCTTATTATGGGTTGGTTAATTGTCTTTGCTGGCGATGAGTTATTAGGTAAATTGGCCACCGGCGCACTGTATTGGTTAATTGCTGGCGGACTTGCTTATTCAATTGGCGCGATCTTCTATGCCAACAAACGTATTCCGTATAACCACGCTATTTGGCACATCTTCGTATTACTCGGCAGCGCTTGCCACTTTGTGACAATTTACTTTTATGTACTGCCTGCCAATCATTAAAATTAATCGTACTAAGTACTAGTCAGCCTAGAACTTAGCACTAATCCATGATTAACTAACGAGGGTAATAGCAATATCACAACTTGCCATTACTCGCTTAATCTCTGGTATACACGAACCACAGCCCGTCCCCGCTTTACTGCACCCACCTACCGCTGTCACGGTATCGGCACCCGCTTCGACGGCTTGAATAATGTCGTACTCTGTGACTTGATGACACGCACAGATCATACGGCTTGGCGGTGTTTCCGCTTCCCCTTTTAGCGTTGCACGTAAACCTACCTCCGGTGTTAGCATGGTTAAGCTAGCTAACCAAGAATCATCATCAACATCATTAGCAGGCGTGACCATTAAGCTGATATCCAAACTATCTTTGCTATCACCTTGGAAGCTCATGGCAAAACGGTACTTCTGCTCCGCCGCATTTTCATAATCAACTTGCTTGGTCATATAACTATTATGCAAGGCTAATTTTAATTGCTGAAAGAACGTCGCTGGCTCAGCAACACTGGCAAGGTAATAGAAAAAACCTTGCTCTAAGCGACGCTCAACCCAGTAATCCACCATAGGTAATATCTTAGCGACTTGCAGACGACGCTGACTCCATAACGCGGCACGAGATGAATGAGACCAAACACTGACCTTCACCGGGGTGTATTTATTTTCTGGTTGCCCAGATAACGGATCGGTATGCCCTGCCACTAAGCTCGAAATGGACCCGGCACTGGCATTTTGACGACTCCAATGAATAGGTAAAAATAATTCACCCTGATTTTGACTCACAGTGGCATGTGCACGTACCAATAATTTACCTTGTAAGCTTTCCACCGCGACTAAACTGCCATCAACGATGCCTCGTTCACTTAGATCTTGTGGGTTAATCGACAATAACGGCTCGGGCATATGGCCATTAAGCTTGGTTGCTAAGCCAGTACGACTCATGCTGTGCCATTGGTCACGGTTACGCCCGGTATTTAAGATCATCGGATAATCTTGGCAGACTTCGCTGGCCGCGGATTTGTGGTAAAGCGGAATGAAGTTAGCTTTACCTGACGGTGTTGAAAACTGACCGTCAGTGAATAATCGCGCTTGTGACTTGTCGCCGTGGATCGGCCACTGCATCGGTTGATGTTGTTGGTAATCTTGCTCAGCCAATACCGCGATATCGAGACCACGGGGTAAACTATCTTGTTTAAATCCGGTCATCCGCGCATATTCAGCAAATACATCGGCTTCGTTATCAAAACTAAATGCTTTACCAAAGCCCATGCGTTTAGCCACTTCGGCTAACAACCACCAATCCGCTTTCGCCTCCCCCACACTCGGTAAGAAACCACGTTGACGTGATATACAGCGCTCAGAGTTAGTCACTGTTCCGGTCTTTTCACCCCAACCTTGCGCGGGTAACAATACATCAGCGCAGGCGATGGTATCTGATTTGGCAATACAATCAGAGACAACCACCAGCGGACAATTTAATAACGCCTGCTGAATTTTGTCCGAATCAGGCAAGCTCACCACAGGGTTAGTGCCCATGATCCAAATGGCTTTGATCTTGCCTTGATGCACTTGATCAAACATGTCGATAGCTTTGGCACCGTTATGCGTGGCTAATTTATCGGTCTGCCAAAACTCACTGACCAGCGCATGACTCTCTGGGGTAAAGTCCATGTGCGCGGCGAGCATAGTCGCAAGGCCACCGACTTCACGGCCACCCATCGCATTCGGCTGACCGGTCACGGAAAAAGGACTGGCGCCAGGTTTACCGACACGCCCTGTCGCTAAGTGACAGTTAATAATGGCATTTACTTTGTTGGTACCACTGCTCGACTGATTAACGCCTTGGCTAAATAGCGTTAAGGTTTTGTCTATATCGGTAAATCGACGGAAAAAGGCCAGCATAGTATCAAGTTCGAGATTGCAAAATTCAGCCAGTTCAACCCAGCTTGGCGTCGATTGATAAGCAGATTTCAGCGCCTCTTCAAACCCTTCGGTATGCGCGGCGATATAAGCCAGATCACAGGCATTTTCCTGATCAAGAAATTCCAACAAACCATTATACAGCGCCACATCCGTACCTGGTCGAATGGCTAAATGTAAGTCAGTAATATCACAAGTGTCAGTTCGACGTGGATCAATCACGGTTATTTTTAAATTGGGATTAGCCATTTTCGCCTGTTTAATACGGCGGAATAAAATAGGATGACACCAAGCCAAATTCGAACCGACTAAACAAATATGTTCAGCTTCTTCGATGTCGGCATAACAAGCAGGGACTGCATCTTCACCAAAGGCACGTTTATGCGCAACAACAGCAGAAGACATACACAGGCGTGAATTAGAATCGATATTGCTGCTGCCAATAAAGCCTTTCATCAATTTGTTGGCAATATAGTAGTCTTCGGTGAGTAACTGACCAGATACATAGAATGCCACCGCGTCAGGGCCATGCTCGGCGATCACCTTGTTAAATGAAGAGGCGACATAGCTTAATGTGGTTTCCATGCTCTGCACTTGACCGCGAATATAACACTCGGTAAGACGTCCTTCAGGGACGAGGGTATCGGCTAGCGTTAATCCTTTAGAGCAAAGATTACCTAAATTGGTTGGATGTGATTCATCACCACGAATAGTCACTGAATTGTCTTGATTTACTTGCGCTTCGACACCGCAACCGGTACCGCAATAAGGACATGTTGTTTTAACCCACTTGGGTTGTTGTTTTAGCTTGTGCATATGTTCATCCTTGTTTACGCATATTCAATACTATAGTTAAAGCAAAAACTCAGCCAAGTCTACAACTTGCAGGGAAGTAAGCAGAGATCATGGGAAAGTGCATGGAAAGTACCTGAAATCAGGGTAGCAGGTAGGTCTGAGTAAGATACTAGATGGGCTTGAAAGCGAGATAGTAGTGCTTACAATAAATTAACGCACCAGATTGGTGCGCTATTAATAACAATAAACTAGGTTAACGAACTTGTATAATTGCAGCCTTACAGTTTATTTACTTATCGCCAAATACGCCCCTGCTGCGATCATAATGCTACCAGCACCTCTGTTTAATCGCTGATGTGCCACAGGTGTTTTTAGCATACTCGCCATTCGGCTGGCGCCAAAAGCAATCAACATTAGCCCACACATCAAGGCTATCGATGACAGCACTGACACTAACGCAATATCTTGCGCGGTTAGCACGGTCAAATCGATAAAGGTCGGTAAAAATGAAATGTAAAACAGGATCACTTTCGGGTTGGAGGCTGAAATTAAAAAACCTTGGGTAAAACTCGCTAACATTGCATCTTCTTTCTGTGCTTCTGTTTCGGCTTGAATATCACTTTTAATCTGAGGTAATGCTTTTAACATCTTATAACCAAGATAAATCAGATAACTGGCACCCAGATAGCGAATAGCGGTGAATACTTCTGACCAGTTATCAGCAATGGTCGCAAGACCCAAACAGGCCAATATCAGGTAAATAACATCACTGCCAATCATCCCCATTGCGAGCATGACACATTTTTTTGGTCCATCAACCATGGCACGCGCCAAGATCGCAAATACACCTGGTCCAGGGGTGATACCAAAAATAAATATCGCGATAAAAAATGTAATTGCGGATTCAAGTGACATCTATAATATTCCCTAAAAAATAACTAAGCCTAATAAAATTGACTGTACCACAGCCATTGGCCTAGTCTCAAAAAATTAACGATTAATTATATAGGGACAAACATCGAACCTATTTGATTGGCTACGCCACCCACTTTAACGCTGGCTATTTTAGCGTCCTGAAAACCAACAGATACAGTGATCACGGATGCACAATTCATCGCCCTACCTTGTTCAAAAATATACTTATTGTCTAAAGGTAAATGTTCAGCCAAATAACAGGCTAATGCGCCACTGGCACTGCCGGTAGCCGATTCTTCGGGAATCCCGAACAATGGGGCAAAATTACGGCAACTGGCTGTAAATAGACTACCAGGCGCACAACGTTCAAAAACATGAAAACCAACAATATCGTGTTTCTTACAAAAATCAGTAATGGCTAAATCATTGGGGTTAATTAAATCTAACTGCCCAATAGGGACCGGAATGATGAGATCTGCAAGTCCTGTTGATACCACTTCAATGGGTAAGTTAGTACTTGCCAAGATTGCGCTATCAATACCAAGAACGGGGGCTATTTCTTGATAAGAAAAACCACCTAACGTCTCAGGTAGCTGTAGATCCATGGTTACCTGACCGTCACTATCAATGACGACGGGTAAGATCCCAGCTTTGGTGCGTTGTACATAATCACCCGCAGTAAGCAGGTTCATTTGATACATAATAGAAAATGTCGCTAATGTTGCGTGACCACAAAAATCGACTTCATTGGTGGTAGTAAAGAAAGACACTTCAAAATCGACTTCATCATCATTCGATACAAACGCAGTTTCAGAATAACCAACCGCCTGCGCAATCTTGAGTTTTTGCGTATCTGACAATTTATCGGCATTGAGTACCACACCAGCGGGGTTGCCACCTTTACCATTGGCGGTAAATGAATTAACCAGTAAAACCTCTATATCCATCAGAACTTCCTTTTCCCGTATTAACTCACATTGTTTAATCAATTATGTGCTTACTCAAATATTTCATAGTGCCTTTTAACATTAGCGGAAGCCCTACCCCACGCTGAATTTTTAACTCTCATTTGGTGCTGTTCAAACGCAGTCCGGTCGATGAACTCTTCATACACATCGAAACGGTTAAGATTGAATTCAGATTGCGTGACGTTAAACATCAAGCATCCAGGTTCATTACGCGTTAGCTCTTTATGACTAATGAGGGCTTTCTTCACCGCAGGTAAATCCGCTGTTGGGACGATGATAAATCCTTTCAGAATGACTTTTTTCATCCATATCTCCGTATGTATTCAAAATAACCCATATCCTAAAATATAACGTAACACACATGGTTTAAATTATAATACCTGAGATTTGCGATCTGACCAGAACAAAAAACGGCCTCAAACATACATTGAGGCCGTTGGTGTTTATTACTTAAGTTTTAACACTTAACTTAAACTCAGTTTTTACTTGTATAAATGGCGTTCTGAATTCAGACCTTTAATTAGGCTGACACACATGATTAGCAATACAAACGTAAAGGGTAGTGCCGTTGTTACAACACCTGCTTGCAGAGCTTGCAGTACTTCCGTACCACCAACCCATAACATAACACCCGCAATCGTACCTTCTACAGTCGCCCAGAAAATACGTTGTGGCACTGGAGCATCAATCTTACCACCCGATGTAATGCTGTCGATCACAAGTGAACCAGAGTCAGATGAGGTAATAAAGAAGATTAATACTAATATAATCGACAATACTGACAGCACTTTCCCATACGGCATTGCATCGTATACATGGAATAAAGACAATGAGATATCAGTTAACCCATTCGCACCGAGTTCACCGACTTTATTAGCCACTTGATCGATAGCAATACCACCGAACGTCGCCATCCATACTAGCGTCACTAACGTTGGAATAAAGATCACGGCACACAAAAACTCACGTACTGTACGACCTTTAGAAATACGCGCAATGAACATACCTACGAATGGTGACCATGAGATCCACCAAGCCCAGTAGAACACAGTCCAACCGTGCATCCACGCCGTATCATCACGACCATGCGGGTTACTTAAACCAACAAAGTTTTGTGCGTAAGCAACGAAGGTTTCAGGAATTGATACCATCACCACATCAAAACCAAGAATAATAACAATAATCAGTAGCGCGAATGCAAACAGCATATTGATATTACTCAATACTTTAACGCCGCCATTAATACCACGCATAACCGAGAAGATTGCAATCAGGGTTACAAAGGCAATCACAAGCAATTGCAGGCCAATGCCACCGTCATAACCAAACACGTGGTTAATACCACTTGCCGCTTGTTGTGCGCCCAGACCCAAGGATGTCGCTAGACCGAATAACGTCGCAAGTACAGCCAAGATATCAACAATGTGACCAGCCCAGCCCCAAGCTCGATCACCAATAATAGGGTAGAAAACCGAACGGATAGATAGCGGCAGGCCTTTGTTATACGCAAAGAAAGCCAGAGAAAGCGCGACGATGCCGTAGATTGCCCAACCGTGAATACCCCAGTTATAAATCGTTGCAGCCAGTGCTAATGATTTTGCTTCAGCTGTTAACGGCTCAACATTAAATGGCGTTCCCCACCAGTTAGTGAAGTAAGCCGTAGGTTCTGCAACACCCCAGAATAGCAGACCAATCCCCATACCAGCGGCAAATAACATCGCCATCCAAGACATGGTTGAATGCTCCGCTTTTGCTTCTTTACCGCCAATACGGATCTTACCTAGCGGAGATACGATCAATACCATAGTGAAAAAGACAAAGAAGTTAGTAGACCACATGAAGAACACATCAAAGTCTGCCATGATGCTATTTCTAACACTGTTTAATGTTTCTTTTGCGGTAGCTGGGTCAACGAGGAGGAGTGCAGAAAGGAAGAGGATTATGAGGCCGGCGCTAATGCCGAATACGGGATTATGTATATCGAAACCCCATTTTTGAACGTTGTCCTGACCAACTTGGTAGTCAGTGGTTTCAATACTATATTTATTTAACGAACTATTTTTTTGTAACGAACTATTATTTTTTAACGAGCTATCCATAAATTATGCTTGAGCATATATCCTGCAATACTTTTTAATCGAAAAGTAAAAACGAAAGGTTCACCAGTTACAACCATGGTGATACCAGTAATAAAACGCCTAGCAGGGTAGCAAAAAAGCCATTAAAACTCAAATAAACTCTATTTATAGGGCTTTCAACAAGATAACTGAGTGAAATGCATATAAATCTATATATACATTTATATGCATGTATAACAAGCTAATAACTCATGTTACGACGAGGTCAGTAAAATAAAACATGAATAGATGGTTTATCCGTTTTCATTTTTAAATTTTATTGGTGATTGACGTGCTTTATTGACTTCTAATGTAAAGACATCAGGCCTTGCATAGTGTCCAGCTACATCGAGCGCTCGTTTTGATGTTGAGGCCAATTCAACATCAATATCTACAATCATATGGCCTTTCTCTTTAGATAAAGGACCCGATACTATTTCACCATTAGGAGAGATCACGGCTGAGCCTCCAGGATTAATCCATTCATTCGCAACAGGATAGAGCTGTTCAATATCAGGAAAATCATCCGGTAAATCTTGTCTTTCTAACGCAACCCCACAGCATAACACCCAGCATTTACCTTCTCTGGCAATATGTTGCATCGTGCCTAACCAAGCATCACCACTGTCGTAAGTGGGGGCAATATAGATCTCGATGCCTTGGGCATATAAGGCATACCTTGCCAGCGGCATGTAACTTTCCCAACAAATAAGACTACCTATTCGACCCACAGGTGTATCGATCACATTTAAACCATGGCCATCGCCAAATCCCCAGACCATGCGTTCAGGGTTAGTCGGCATCAATTTACGGTGGTGATTGACAACATTGCCTTGGGTATCAATGGTGATCACCGCGTTATATAGGGTTGTTCTACTATTTTCACTGTCCCGTTCATTGATACCACAAACGACAGTGACCTTATTGGATTTCGCTGCCGCCATAATAGGCTTAAGATCATCAGAACAAAGATCGATGGCGTTCTTAAGTAAACGCGTATGTAACTCTTCACTGACGCCCCAATCCCCACCCGGTCTAAGTCGCCATATCCATGCCGGATAACCGGGAATAAAAGCCTCAGGAAAGACAATGAGTTCAGCACCTTGTGCGGCGACAGTATTAATAATATTCGCTGCTTGTTCTACCGTTCTCGCTTTATCAAGCACATAAGGCGCTTCTTGAATAATTGCAATCTTAGCCATACTTAACTCCCGTTTGGTAAGTGATAAAACTTACATAAAGCTAAGTTATGAGTCTAGTCGAGAACGTTTTGAAACGACAACTCACAATGCCCGACAACTTAATTCTGCTTATTCTCAGTATCTTTAAGCTGAACTGGCTCTGCTTTGTCTTGTTCTTTTTTATCGTTACAACCCATCATTTTCATCATCATAAGCATCATAGCACCACAGAAAAGCAATTGAATCGCGATGCCACTGATAGCCGCTAGTGTAAAATTACCAAGTAAAAGGAAGTACGCAAGTGGCAAACCTAAACACAGTGCACAGATAATTTTACATAGCTTTTTAGTATTGATGTTCATGGTTGTATTTACCTTAGTATTGAAAAAAGAATTAACATGACTAAGTTCCTAGCCATGTATTTGGTCACTGAGAACAAGCTTAAGGTTTACCTTTACTGGAAGGTAAAGATATTTTTAAAAAGTTAAAAAAAAGGCCTCAAACATATATTTGAGGCCTTTGGCATTTATGCCATTAATTTTTAAGACTTAACTCTTAAAGTCTTTATTTTTAAACCAAGTCATTATTTGTATAAATGATACTCTGAATTTAAACCTTTCATTAAGCTCACGCACATAACGAGCATTAACAAGGCGAATGGTAGTCCGGTAGTTACAACGCCGGCTTGCAAGGCTTGCAGCGCATCAGTACCACCAATCCAAAGCATCGTCGCCGCAATAGAACCTTGTACGATAGCCCAGAAAATACGTTGTGGAATGGGTGCATCGACCTTACCGCCAGACGTAATACTGTCAACCACCAGCGAAGCAGAATCTGATGAGGTAATAAAGAAGATTAACACCAATACAATCGATAATACTGACAGCGCATCACCATACGGCATTGCATCGTATACATGGAATAATGATAGCGAAATATCAGTCAAACCATTGGCTCCCAGTTCACCGACTTTATTCATCACTTGATCGATAGCAATACCACCGAACGTCGCCATCCATATCAGTGTCACTAACGTTGGCACAAAGATCACAGCACACAAGAACTCACGTACTGTACGACCTTTAGAAATACGCGCAATAAACATACCTACGAATGGTCCTAATGAAATCCACCATGCAAAATAGAATACAGTCCAACCCTGCATCCACGCCAGATCATCACGATCATGTGGGTTACTTAAAGTAACAAAGTTTTCTGCGTAAGCCATGAAGGTTTCTGGAATTGTTACTATGATGACATCAAAGCTAATTATCAGTACAAAGATTAACAACCCAAATGCAAGCACCATATTGATATTACTCAATATTTTAACGCCGCCATTAATACCACGGATCACAGAGACTATTGCCACTAGGGTAACAAGCACAATAACAACCAGTTGCAAGCCAAGGCCGCCTTCAGTACCAAATACATGATTGATACCACTCGCCGCTTGTTGTGCACCTAGGCCAAGTGAAGTGGCGAGAGAAAATAATGTCGCCAGTACTGCCATGATATCAACAATGTGGCCAGCCCAGCCCCACGTTCGATCACCAATGATCGGATAAAATACCGAACGAATGGATAGTGGCAGACCTTTGTTATAAGAAAAGAAAGCCAGAGCAAGACCGATAACGCCGTAAACCGCCCAACCGTGAATACCCCAGTTATAAACCGTTGCCGCTAGCGCTAATGATTTAGCTTCTGCCGTGAATGGTTCAACATTTAATGGCGTACCCCACCAGTTAGTAAAATAAGCAGTTGGTTCAGCAACACCCCAAAACAACAGGCCAATACCCATACCGGCAGCAAACAACATAGTCAACCAAGATAGGGTTGAGTGATCTGCTTTCGCTTCTTTACCACCAATACGGATTTTACCAAACGGCGATACAATCAACGCCATCGTAAAAATAACAAAAAAGTTGGTTGACCACATAAAGACCACATCAAATTCTGCCATGATGTTGTTTCTAACACTGGTAAGTGCTTCTTTTGCTGTGGAAGGGTCTGTGTAGAGAAGAGCTGAAATGAGTAGGAAGATTAAACCGGCGCTAATACCGAATACGGTGTTATGTATATCAAAGCCCCATTTTTGAACATTGTCTTGACCAACTTGGTAGTCCGTGGTTTCAATACTATATCTATTTATCTGACCATTTTTGTTTAACTGACTGTTTTTGTTTAACTGATTATCTATTTTAAACGCACTATCCATAAATTATGCTTAAGCATGTACTCTGCTATACTTTTGATCGAAAAGTAAAAACGAATGGTTCATCGAATAAAACATCAATGACACCAAGAAATAAAACGCCCCGCAGGGTAGCAATAACAAGATTAAAATTCAAACCAATATATTTACTCAGGATAAAGCCAATGAAGATAATCAGCACATAACTATTTGTGCTGATTATCCGATGAGTAAAAGTGAGAGAGAATCACCCATTCCCTAGCCCAGTTTGGACAGCTATAGGGCTAGCTCAAAATAGGTTGGTAGCATTAGAAGTTACAAATTATCCATACGCCTATTCGCATCCGCTAACAATAATTCATAGAGTTCAGAGGCTGCTGGTCCAACTTTACCTATCTTTGGCAGGACGAGGTGCATAGGCACTTGATAGCGTAACCCTCCTTGCAATGGTAATTGTACTATTTCAGCTAAATTAAATTTTTCCAGCATATGCTCTGGCATTCGACAAAATCCCAGGCCTGCGCATACGGCTTTCCAAGCATGATCAAAATTGTCCACAGTAAGGCGTTGTTGAGATTTAAGCCAGCCTACATTCTGTTTGTCGATAACGTCATGCTCTCCCAAGTCACGTACCACAATCTGAGTGACGGTTAACAGATCCTCCACACCTATACTGATTTTTTGAGCTAATGGGTGATGTCGGGATACGACAGGGATCATAGTCACAATACCAAACGCTTCAGCTAAGTGATTAGCAATTGGAAAATTGATTATAGCGATATCAGATTTCTGTTCAGTTACGGCGTCCAGTGTACTGGATAATGATGTTTCTCTGATTTGTACTGAAGTCCCTTTATTTTTGTCCATAAACTCTGATAGCGGGCGATACAACCAATCGCGATCACATAAGTGGTCAATGGTGATGGTGATCTCCGATTCAATTCCCTTCGAGAGTTGAGAGCCTATAACTTCAAGTTCCAGTGCTTGGTCTAACATAGGAGCAGCCCGACGGATCAGCGCCTTTCCATCATCCGTTAAAACGGCCCGACGACCTTTAATGCGGACAAGTGACACTCCTAACTGTTCTTCTAGTTTTTTGATCGCATATATCAATGTGGTATGACTTTTATTTAATTGATTAGCCGCGGCCTGAATACTGCCAGCCTTATCCACTTCAATAAGTGTTAACCATTGATCTAGCGTTGTTCTCGGTCTCATTGTCAGTTTTTTCCACAGTAAAGCGCAATATTTTGAACTTTACCTTACAATTTTTAGAGGTATTATTGTCGCATATCTCAAAACGATACGCCCGTAACACTAATCAATTGGGTTTAATTTAAATTAAAAATAAAAGGTAAATACATTATGAATAAATTATTACAAGTGGATTTCGAATTTCATGGTCCTTTCGGACAGGAACTAAGTAGTGCTTTAACAGGTCTTGCGGAATCAATAAACCAAGAGCCAGGCTTAATCTGGAAGATTTGGACTGAAAACGAAACAACACAACAAGCTGGAGGAATTTACTTGTTTGAGAGTGAAGTAACGGCATTAGCCTATCTTGAAATGCATACCGCTAGATTAAAAGAAATGGGTATACCTGAAGTTTCCGGCAAGATTTTTGATGTCAACGAAGCACTGTCACTGATCAATAAAGGTCCGATTGGATAAAAATAAGCATCTCGAGGTAATTATGAATAATAAAATATTTTTAACAATTCACAGCACAATTTATGCGGTTTTCGCACTCGTTTTGTTTTTTCTTCCCGCACAATTATGGCCGATGTATGGGGTAGAAATTAACGACCAATATGCTTATTTCTTGTCACAACATAACAGTATTTTTCTCGGTGGTATCGCTATTATTACGTATTTATTCCGTGATATAGAAACCAATAGTTTAATGGCTAAAAAATTGTTTATGGGTCTTGGGCTGACTAACATGCTTGGATTTATTATAACCCTATACGCTTGCCTTAATCATATTTTCGTTGGTTTTGGTTGGTCTGATCCTGCATTTTTTGCGGTGCTTTCTGCTCTTAATTTCTGGCAGTTTAAGCACAATAGTTAATAGCGGTAATACCTAATACGGGAGTATGTATATCGAAAAGTAGAAGTGAAATAATCGTTACATATAAAAAGTAATTAGACTCGTTTAAATAATGGTAATGCCCCTGCAGGGAAATAACTAAGATTCGGAAAAAGTGCATTAACCTCATCATCAGACGCACCAAACCAGGCCGCTAAACTGGCATTAATTTGGGTCAGTGACGTGGTAGGTAGCAGTCTGCCACTGCGATAATCATCAACGCCACCACGTAACATATTTGGCCATTGACCGTATAGGCCACCTTGTACGGCGCCACCAACCACCAGCTGATGTGAGCCCCAACCATGATCGGTACCATTGCCATTGCTGGTTAAGGTACGACCAAAATCAGAGGCGGTAAATGTCGTCACTTGTTTGCTTAGAGATAAAGACACTAACGCCTGCTGAAAACTACTTATTGCCCGACTCAATTCAGCCAATAGCAAAGGATGTTTATCGATCTGTCCTGCATGGGTATCAAAGCCGCCTAACTCGACCATAAATACTTGGCGTTGCATACCCAAATGTTCACGTAAGAAGATCGTTTGCGCTACTGCAGCTAATTGCCGAGACAGCTTGCCATCATCAAACATGGCATCGAGCTTGGCCAGTTCTTTACTGTGTGTTTTCCAAAGCTGGGTTAATACTGCAGAGAGGTCTTGCGCTGAGGTTAACTTACCGCGCATTAAGCGTAATAATACATCATCACTTGGCAGCGATTGTAATGCTTGTACGGTTGCAGTTCGGGCTTGCTGTCTTTTATTGCCTTTCTTACCCAGACCGATAATCTTACCCGGTTTTCCGGGTGCCAATACCGCCCCCATGGTTTGCTTACCACGTAACCATTGATTACTGCCATGGAATGAAATACCCGCAGGTAACACAGTACTGGTGTTACCGCTCTTGATACTGGCGAGTTCACTCATATGCCCTGCCCAGCCTGTGGTCACATTGTTATCGCCAATGCCAGAATAAACCGCTTTGCGTTGTTGGTTATGGGCAAATAAAAACGCTGGCTTACGTTTACGGCTTTGCTTAAATTCTTCACGACTGCCTGGCTCAATCAATACCCCCGTGTTCGCAACGACTGCAACTTGTTTATCTCGGCTTAATGCTTGTAACCCTTGCATGCCAGGATGGAGATTAAGCGCATGCTGTTGACCATTAAGGTCACGTAGCATAATAGGCAATAAGGCTTTGCTATAACGCTCATCGCCTTTATTAGCCAAGTAGTGCGGGTGATTAACATAATTAGGCACAGCCAATGCTTGGCGCGTATTCATGTAATTTTGATATTCAGGGTGCGGGGTATCAGGAAACACCATGTTGAAGGCATCATTACCGCCATTGAGCATGATGCAAATCAAACCTTTATAATCGCGTGCTGCATGCTGTTTGTCTGCAATAGTTTGCAGTGCCTGTAAGGGGTGAGATTGCAATAATGCGGTTGATACGCCGAGTACCCCAAATGCCTTAAGAACTTCCCTGCGTAATATCATGGTGAGACTCCTAAGGTTGCACCGCATAATCCGCAGAGCTAACAATTAAGTAAATGGCTTCTTTTAACTGTTTTTTCTGGCCTTTAACATTGAGTAAATGAGACTGTAACTGCGCTTTAAATGCGGGCGTCATTTTTCCTGCCAATAATAATTGATCAAGATAGTCCAACATATCAACACTGTTATCTGCGAGCGCTAATGGCGCGCTAAGATCTAAGTTAAAACTCGCCTTGTTTGACATGGTTTGTTTAAATATTAACGATAATTGTTTGATGATGAGTGGATCAACCATGATCTGAGATTCAGGTGCTACTGTCGTCATTTGTTGATTAGCAGGTACTGCAGCAGATGATCCACTTTCGACTCGATTAGTAACCAGATAATTGAATTTTTCCAGTGATTCATCATTTGCTTTAAAGTTAGGTGTAAAATAGGGTTGATAGAAATTAAATACCGATTCGGCCCGCATTGGCCCCTGACCGAACGTACCGTTTAAGTGACGTAAATGATAGCGTTCTGATTTGGGTGTGGCAGAAAATGCCCGTAAAAAACCAATGTAATTTAACAGTGGTTCTTTTAATTTTAAGGCGGGGGCTGCTGTTGCTCCTTGTGCATCGTCATCAAGTAAAATAGCTTCGACTACCGCGCCTAAATCACCACGTTCACCTTCGCCATTATCATTAAATATGGTCGCGATACGTTTAATATATTCGGGAGAGGGATTTGATGACACCAAGCGTTGGATCAATTGGCGACTAATAAAAGGGCCTACATTGGGGTGGTTGAATAATAAATCTAAGCTCGCTGACAGCTCTTTGTCCGCTTTCATGCCCGCTTTGATAGGCTGACCAAACAACTCTTTTTCATTGTAATCGTGTTGCTGTGGTGACAATTCCATAAAGGTATCATAGCGACCAGTGCGACGATTACCAAAACGCTTGTTTGCAACCAGGTCCCAACCCGTAAATACTCGCGCTAAGTTTTCAACATCCCCCTGTTGATAACTCGGAATTTTATTACCTTGCTTATCTAAAATAACTTGCCCACTAATGTCTAATTGATACAAACCAATACTAAATAGCTGCATCACTTCACGGGCATAGTTTTCATCGGGAAAGGTGTTCTTTTTTAAATTAGCTTTACGATTACCTTGCATCGAGAGGTAAATCCCCATCGCGGGAGACAAAGTAACATCTTGCAGTAAATCGCGATAATTACCAAAACTGTGTTTCACTAATAAATCGTAATACCACGCTAATCCATCGCCATATTTAGCCAGCGGTGGCTCTTGGCTTGATACTACTAATATCTGTGATAATGCAAATGCCACTCGCTGACGTAACTGATCTTTGGCTGTCAGCGCATGCTCAAGCCACACCGACTCCTGCGCTTTTAAACACGCTCGCGGATTGTCTTTTTTATTATTGTCGACCGCCTTGTTTGGCGCATTAACAATATTCGTATTTGAAACACCACAATATTGTGCGGTTAATGGGTAATGCCAACTCGGTGGTAGTTTCATTTGTGTATTAACCCACTGCTGTCGTGTCACTTGTTGAGCACTGAACAATGTTTCAGGCGTTGGCCCAAAACTGCCTTGATATAATAGTTTGGCCGCAGCATTAGTGATTGACGGTGACACATTCATCGCGAGTGGCGTGCTATAACTATTTGCGGTTGTCACTGCCGTACTGTTGCTCGCAACAGCAGGTGTTAAATTAAAGTAAGCCAGCAAAGCACAACTGATACCGTTTACAAATAAAGATTTACTCATCCTAGATCTCATCCTTAAAAACGGTGACTCTTGAATATATGCTGATTTTGTTTTTACTACAGTGATCTATGTCTCACTGATAAGCAGTGCTTGCAGACTTGATTATGCTAACTTTATCCCCCATATATCTTTCATAAACAGAAACTATACCGACACGCAATTTGATGGAGTTAATCAGTGCAGAATTATATCCTTGACCTTACCAGTGAAAACTTTCAAGAGATCTTACTACAAGGTAAATATGAGCAACCAATCGTCATTGATTTCTGGTCTGAACGTGCACCAGAAAACCAAGTAAGTGCCCGCCTATTAAACATTGCGCAAAGCTTAAATGGCCAAGTAATTCTAGCTCGATTAAATTGCGACCGTCATCCAGAATTAGTTCAACAATTTGGCATCAAAAGCCTACCGACCATTGCCATCTTTAAAGACGGTAAGCCTGTTGATAGTTTTGTTGGCGAGCAAGAAGAAGCAGCGATTCGTGAAATCATCAGCCGTCACTTACCAAAACAAGAAGAAGTCTTGTTGCAACAAGCACAAATGCTGTTAATGGACAGTAAATTTACAGAAGCAGTGCCACTAATGGGTCAAGCTTACGAACTGGCACCGGATAATACCGATATAAAAATAGCTTATGCACAAGCATTACTCGGTTCACACCAAGTTGAAGCCACTGAAGCATTACTTGATACATTTGCTGAAGATGAACAACAAAGTAACCAATATCAAACGCTACGTTCACATTTAGAGACAGCTAAAAAATCAGCAGAAACACCGGAGATCATCGCATTAACAGCTGCGCATGAAGCAAACCCAGATGATTTACAAGTCGCTTATGATCTGGCACTGCAACTGCAAATTGCTAACAAATATAACGATGCGATGGTATTATTATTTAAGATTTTAAGCACGGAATATGATTTCTTAGAGGGTGGCGCAAGAAAAGTTTATTTAGAATTATTATCGGTAATGACAGACGCAGCACTCGTGGCTGACTACCGCCGTAAACTCTATAGCTTGATGTATTGATGTATTGATTTATTGATTTATTGATAGTTAAACCATAAACCCTGATGCACCAAGCTCAGGGTTTTATTGTACTTTACAACCTACCTCTGAAGGCTCTGTAACATAAATCGATTCCAGCTCACTTAAGTGCTTCATAAATAGTTCCTGTAGCCTTGGTTGGCGGGGATGATAAGCATGCATTAGCACCATTTTTCGTGCATATTTTTTGTCCGGAATAATGACAGTGGTAATGGTTTCTTTAAACTCCTCTAATCCAGCCCAGATCGGTACCATTGACACACCAACCTCTTCAGAAACAAGTTGAGCAATCGCTTCAAGTGAATCTAGATCGAAGATCGTATTTTTAGTCATCCCTTTTTCAATCATATATAACTCAGACATCTGACCTCCCCAACAAGTAGGGTCATATCGTATATAAGGGTTATTATCCAGTATTTCATTAAGGGAACCCTCGATGCTTTTATGATGAATTAGCGCCAAGGATTCATCTCTCAGCACCCAGTACCTCAACGATTTAGGTATCGCTGAGGTAGGCATGACCATAATAGCAGTATCAATATCACCATTGATTAGGCTCCGGTATAAATCAATCGAATTACCCGGTGTAATATGAAATTTTGCTTCTGGCACAGATGCGCGAATTGACTTAAGTGTCGCCGGAATAAACGCCATTAGCGAGGTAGAATTAGCCCCGATCCTTAACGTGCCACTAAATTCTGACCCCTGAACAACGTCAAGTAGATCTCTAGCCTCTCTAACAAGAGATTTAGCTTTTGGAAGAATGATTAAACAAGCATCGGTTGGCTGAACTGTGTTTCCGGCTCTACTGAATAACTTACATTTAAACTCACGCTCGAGTGATTGAATTCTTTGGCTGACTGCAGCAGCGGTTATCATTTGAACCCTTGCTGCTCCAGCAATAGATCCTTCCTCTGCAACAGCAATCAGGCTATCAATAAATCGGGTGTCCATAACTTTTCCTTACGAAGAAAGAAAGGTAAACATATTATGTCTAACGAACCATTCTAATTAAACTATCTCCAATTACAGCTCAAGTCCAGAGTTGTCACTATTAATCGGAGTAACCTATGAATTTTGATTTATGGCTAGCATTTTTAATTGCCTGCATCGTACTGGCCATATCCCCCGGCGCAGGGGCGGTAAATAGCATGTCTATCACCATGAAACATGGCTTTAAACGTAGTTTAATTTCTAACCTTGGACTGCAAGTTGGTAATATTATTAATATTACCATTGTAGGTGCAGGGCTAGGTGCATTACTTGCCCAGTCTGAAGTCATGTTTTTTACGATCAAGTGGGCCGGTATTATTTATCTGATTTATCTGGGGATCCAGAAATTCAGAGAAAGCACCAGCTACTGTAATGGAATAGAACAACGTCAAGATGAAAGCGCATGGAAAGTGTTTACTCAAGCAATATTTATCAACATAACCAATCCTAAAAGCATTGTTTTTCTAGTTGCCTTATTGCCCCAGTTTATCGAACCATTAGGCTCACACTTACAGCAAATGCATATTCTTGGTATTACTATGGTCGTTGTTGATATGATTGTAATGATGGGTTATTCAATATTAGCGACTAGAGTGGCTCATTTAATACAGAGCAAACGCCATGTTATGATTCAGAATCGAATTTTCGGCTGTATGTTTATTAGTGCAGGAACGTTACTGGCAGCTATAAGTAAAAATTAATGTTAGCTTTTAATCAATCTAAAACCGTCGTCTTAAATATTAATTGGAAGACAGCTTAGTTTTTTCGGCTAAGAGATGCTACACCAAAACACCTCTTAGCCGAATTCCGACAACTATACATGTGCTTCACATCTCAATATTGACCGTTAACTAAAAGCTATTTGACAAAGTATCTCTCTTCAGAAAAACCTCTTAGCGCTTTCTTCGAATTTTCAACAGCAAAACATTATCGTGAATATACCGATTACAAAACGCTTCAAACCAATTCAGCATTTTATGCCACCAAAATTAAATATTTGATTATATGGGTCTACGTAAACAATTTAGTTAAGAATAAAAGTCGTTAACTGTCCTATTTTTCCAAAAGTAGTTATATATATAAAGCTTATCGCACATCCTAAAATGTAGATCTTTAGTTAATAAATAGTTACTAACAACCCACCATTTAGTTTTTACGAACACGAAAATATAGCGATTTCATGACAAATACTGGCCTTATGAATAATTACAAAGTGGTATGATTTCAAGTATTTTGAAGTTAAACAAGATGGATAACACGATTTTTATGATACTATGAAAAAAGTAGATACGGAGCATCTGCTAGGATAACAGCTGTTGCGATTTCTGCAACCTAGCTATAACAATTTTCAATCCCTCTAGAATCTGCACTTATTTAAAAGACGCTAGCAGACGATGTTCCGAATAGTACAGGGGGACAATACGCTAGTAATCCAGGGAATAATATGTCTGAAGAAAACTCAAAGATTATTTATACATTAACCGACGAAGCACCTTTGTTGGCGACTTATTCACTTCTACCAATCGTCGAGAAATTCACGTCTGCGGCAGGAATTGACATAATTAAAAGTGATATATCGGTTGCAGCCAGACTTCTGGCAGAATTTCCAGATTATTTAACCGAAGAACAGCAACTACCTGACAACCTCAGCGAACTTGGTCGTTTAACACAAGATCCAAATACTAATATTATCAAACTGCCTAATATCAGTGCATCTGTACCACAACTACAGGCAGCAATTAGTGAATTGCAATCTCAGGGGTTCCAGATCCCTGACCTACCAGAAAACCCACAGTCTGATAAAGAAAAATCGATTTTACAACGCTATTCTACAGCACTTGGTAGTGCGGTAAACCCAGTACTTCGTGAGGGTAATTCCGACCGTCGTGCTCCAAAAGCAGTGAAAAATTACGCACGCAAGCACCCACATTCAATGGCTAAATGGAGTCAGGCATCACGTACTCACGTCGCACATATGCGTGAAGGTGATTTCTACCACGGCGAGAAGTCAATGACACTGGATAGTGCTCGCAACGTGAGAATGGAACTAGTAACGGAAAGTGGCGAAACAATCGTGCTTAAAGATAATATCGCGCTGCTAGATGGCGAAATTATCGATAGCATGTACATGAGTAAAACCGCGCTGTGTGATTTTTACGAACAAGAAATGCAAGATGCCTACGAAACGGGCATCATGTTTTCTTTACACGTAAAAGCAACCATGATGAAGGTCTCTCACCCGATTGTATTTGGTCATGCGGTAAGAATTTTTTATAAAGAAGCTTTCGCAAAACATCACGAGTTATTCGAAAAACTTGGCGTTAATGTAAATAACGGTTTGTCTAACCTTTACGAAAAAATCTCACATTTACCAAGTTCACAACGTGAAGAAATTCGCAGAGACCTGCACGCCTGTCACGCACATCGCCCAGAACTTGCGATGGTTGATTCAGACAAAGGTATCTCGAATCTACATGCGCCAAATGATGTGATCGTCGATGCATCAATGCCTGCGATGATCCGTACCGGTGGTAAAATGTGGGGGGCTGATGGTCGTCCAAAAGATACTAAAGCCGTGATCCCAGAATCAACCTTCGCCCGTATTTATCAAGAAATCATTGCTTTCTGTAAAACTAACGGCGCCTTTGATCCGGTCACTATGGGCAGTGTTCCAAATGTTGGCCTAATGGCACAAAAAGCAGAAGAATACGGTTCTCACGACAAAACATTTGAAGCACCAGCAACAGGCGAAGCTCGCATCGTTGATATCGCAACGGGTGAAGTACTGATGATCCAGAATGTTGAAAAAGACGACATCTGGCGTATGTGCCAAGTTAAAGATGCACCAATCCGCGACTGGGTGAAACTGGCTGTAGCACGTACAAGAGATTCCGGCACTCCAGTCGTATTCTGGCTTGACCCTTACCGTCCGCACGAAAGTGAATTGATCAAAAAGGTCAATACTTACCTTAAAGATCACGACACTGAAGGACTAGACATCCAGATCATGTCACAAGTTCGTGCTATGCGTTACACCCTTGAACGTGTGGTACGTGGCCTAGATACAATTTCAGCTACGGGTAACATTTTACGTGATTACCTCACTGATCTATTCCCAATTATGGAATTAGGCACCAGTGCTAAAATGCTGTCTATTGTGCCGTTAATGGCAGGCGGTGGCTTGTTTGAAACGGGTGCAGGTGGTTCAGCGCCAAAACACGTACAGCAACTTGTTGAAGAAAACCATTTACGTTGGGATTCACTGGGTGAATTCCTCGCGTTAACGGTTTCGCTAGAAGCTGTTGCGAATAAAACAGGCAGCGTTAAAGCAAAAATACTGGCAGCGACACTCGATCAAGCAACTGAAATGCTGCTTGATAACGGCAAATCACCATCACGCCGTACTGGCGAACTGGATAACCGTGGTAGCCACTTCTATCTGTCTCTGTTCTGGGCTAAATGCCTAACAGAACAAACTGAAGATGCAGCCCTAGCAGCACAGTTTGCTCCGCTTGCAGCAAGCCTTGCTGAAAATGAACTGCAAATTGTTGAAGAACTAAACGCTGCTCAAGGCAAAGCTGTCGATATTGGTGGTTACTTCAATGCAGATCCAGTGAAGCTTGAAGCAATCATGCGTCCGAGTGAAACATTTAACGCATTACTGAAAGTCGCGTTTAGTTAATAACAACGCTTAGCAAATAACAGACCATCGTTATTTAACACCAAACCCGTAATAGATTAGTCTATTACGGGTTTTTTATTACCTCATAAAAAATCACCTCCTCCCCTCAACACTGAGTCGACATGCTGCTATCTTTAATCTAAGTGTCTGAAATGTCCTATTTATGCCATGATCACTGGCATTTTATTTTTAAAGCGTGATTTAAAATAGAACAACTCTGATAAAATGACGTAAAATAAAGTATTGCGATGCACTTTAAAGTAAAGGTCGCGAGCACTGCTCGTCATAAGGTATACAAGTTGAAATTTAGATGTGATTTAAATGGGTTAAGAGCAATAGCACTGATTGCTGTCGTATTGTTCCATTTTAATCCGAGCATCGCGCCCGGAGGTTTCGCTGGTGTCGACGTTTTCTTTGTCATTTCAGGTTTTTTAATGACAGGTATTATCTTTCAAGGCTTAAACACCAACTCATTAAATTTAGTTGATTTTTATTTATGCAGAGCAAATCGAATCATTCCCCCGCTTGCAGCCCTTTGCTGCATATTATTATTCGTTACTTGGTTTATATTGCCACCATTCGATTATCTAACCTTAGGTCAGCATGTCGCTAGCAGCATCACTTTTATCTCAAACATTACTTATTTTTATGAGTCTGGTTACTTTGATGCCAGCGCCTATGAAAAATGGTTGCTACATACCTGGTCATTGTCCGTAGAATGGCAGTTCTATATTATATATCCCATTATACTGCTATTTTTAAAACAATTTTTTTCTCTCGAAAATTTAAAACGCCTATTGATCCTTGCCACTATCCTCGGGTTTATATTTTGTGTTGTCGCAACAGAAAAATGGCCTACCTTCGCTTATTTTTCTCTCTCAACTCGCGCTTGGGAAATGTTATTAGGCGGCGTCGCTTATTTCTATCCGATAAGATTACACGAAAATCAAAAAAGGCTACTCGAAATTACTGGCATTACGTTAATGTTATTATCATTTGCGTTCACGTCTAAAATGACACCTTGGCCTGGTTACATGGCTTGCGTCCCTGTATTTGGCACCTACCTCATCCTGCTAAGTAACCGGGAAACAAGTATTTTAACCAATAATTTCCTGTTTCAAACGATCGGTAAATGGTCATACTCAATCTATCTCTGGCACTGGCCTATTGCGGTCTATGGCGCGTATTACCAATTGGATAACTGGGTGCCAATTGGCATAATGTTGTCTGTTGTTTTTGGGGCGCTTAGTTATTATCTCATTGAACAAAATCAGTTTAAAACTCATAAAAACACCATTATTTTCACACTCGTTACGACCTTGTTTTTTGTCGTATTTTATAAATCGACACCCTTTCTGTTATATCAAATATCCGGTATGCCGAAGCACATCATTGCCGCAAATTTAGAACAATCAGATAAAGGTGAGCTTTTTACTTGGCAAATGATAGACAAACTTAAAAGACATAAAATTGATGAGCATAAATTAAATGTGATGTTTATCGGTGATTCACAATCGGCTGACTTTGCTAATGTCGTCAATGAGAAAATCAATGTGATGAATAATGACAAAATTAATTTTATGGCGCTAAAAGTATCCGCTAAGTGTGGTGTGTTTTACCACCTACCTAAACCATTAAATGCGCTCTACGACAGAGTCAACCTCTCTGAACATATCGGCGAGACAAAGTTACTTAAATGCGGTAAAAGGATCAGAAAAATAACCGCTGATACGCGCTTATTAAGTGCTGACTATATTTTCATTGCGATGAATTGGCGTAACTGGTCTTTAGACTATAACCTCAAAGCAATTAAAGCGATAAAACAAAAAAATCCACAAGCAAAAATAGTTATTATCGGTAATAAAGGTATGCATAAACCACTGCCAATTATAATGGTTAATGCTTTTAAAGATGGGAAGGAGGTAGGTGAAGTGGTGCTCAAGTCACTGCCTCCTACTAATATTAAAAATAATAAATTTTTCCGTGAAAATCAGGATGTAGGTTATCAGTTTATTAATATGACTAACGCATTTTGTCCGGTTAAAAGATGCAATGTCGTCGATAAAAATGGTTTGCCATTTTTCTATGATGAAGTGCACACCACCAGACAGGGTGCGCGGTATCTCTCTGAAAGGCTGACGCCAGTACTACCAGCAGAGTTTTATAACCCTAAACCTATGTACAAACAATAGCTGTTATCATATTTGGGTATTTTATCGGCCAATTAAATTAGCCTATAAATAGATCTTCAAAATTTGCTACAATCTTCTTATAAGCATCTTAAATATTAGCGATACCATGTCAAAGCCAGCACCAGCAGCATCACCCGTAAAATTGAAACTAACTTTAGGTAGAAAAAAAAGCCCATCTGCACAGGCTAAAAAGAGCCAAATCAGCTACACCAATACAGTAACACCCCGTGGTAAGAGCAATCGCCTACCACATACTAAACCCAAAGAAAGCGGCCCAACCCAAGTCTATGTATTCAATAAACCTTACATGGTACTTACCCAGTTTACCGATGCGGATAACCGCGAGACTTTAAAAGACTATATCAAGGTACCGGATATTTATGCCGCAGGTCGCCTAGATCGTGACAGCGAAGGTCTATTACTGCTAACCAATAACGGTCGTTTGCAGGCAAAGTTGACTCAACCTGGTGAGAAAACAGAAAAAACCTACTGGGTACAAGTTGAAGGTGAACCGAGTCCTGAAAAATTGAGTGATTTACGTTACGGCATCATATTAAAAGACGGTCCAACGCTACCCGCCAAAGTTGAAATAATGACTGAACCTAGCGTATGGCCGCGGGTACCACCAATCCGGGAGCGCCAGAATATTCCCACAACTTGGTTAGCCATTACCATTATTGAAGGGCGCAACCGTCAAATACGTCGCATGACTGCACATATCGGTCACCCGACCCTACGTTTGATCCGCTATCGCATTGGTCCTTGGACACTGGATAATATCCAACCAGGTGAGCTAGTTGAAAGCAGTATTAACATGATGAATTAGTACCAAACCCTGTTTTTGCGTTGGTCTTCATGGTAAAATTCGCGCCATTGAAATTTGCTCGTAAGAGAACGGTAGTTAACTGTACCAAGCACGCTTATTTCAACAATATATTTATTACATAAGCAAAAAAGCCTTTAACTTTATTTGCATTACTACAAGAGTAATTAAAAGGTCCTATGACAAATACTACAATCGACGCCAGTACTAAAGCGTTAAACAGCACTAAAAAAGTAATCGTTGGCATGTCCGGCGGTGTTGACTCATCTGTTTCTGCTTACCTGCTACAACAGCAAGGTTACCAAGTAGAAGGCCTGTTCATGAAGAACTGGGAAGATGACGATAATGATGAATATTGTGCCGCAGCAGAAGACCTAGCAGACGCACAAGCAGTATGTGATAAATTAGGTATCGAGTTACACGCTATTAATTTCTCTGCTGAATACTGGGATAACGTATTTGAATACTTCTTAGCTGAATACAAAGCAGGTCGTACCCCAAATCCAGATATTCTTTGTAACAAAGAAATCAAATTTAAAGCATTTCTGCAGTTTGCATCCGAAGTACTTGCAGCTGACTATATTGCTATGGGTCACTACGTTAGCCGTCGTCAAACAGCCGATGGTAAATTTGAAATGTTACGTGGCTTAGACAGCAATAAAGACCAAAGCTATTTCTTATATACGCTGGATCATGTACAGGTTTCACGTTCATTGTTCCCTGTGGGTGAATTAGAAAAACCAGAAGTACGTCGTATTGCTGAAGAGCAAGGCTTGATCACTGCAAACAAGAAAGACAGTACCGGTATTTGCTTTATCGGTGAGCGTAAATTCACTGAATTTTTAAGTAAATACTTACCAGCACAACCGGGTAAGATAGAAAGTGTTGATGGCGAAGAAATTGGTGAACACCAAGGTCTGATGTACCACACACTGGGTCAACGTAAAGGCCTACATATCGGCGGTATGAAAAACAACAACAACCAAGAACCTTGGTATGTCGTTGATAAAGATATGGAGCGTAACGTATTGCTTGTGGCACAAGGTCACAATCACCCGCGTTTATTCTCGACAGGTTTAATGGCCTCGCAACTCCATTGGATTAGCCGCGAACCATTAACACAGCCATTACGTTGTACGGTCAAAACACGTTACCGTCAGACTGATGTACCTTGTTTAGTGACACCAATCGGCGAAGACCAAATTGAAGTCACTTTTGATAAACCCGAACTTGCCGTTACACCAGGCCAATCAGCGGTATTTTACCTTGATGACGTTTGCCTAGGTGGCGCAATTATTGATGTTCAAATTAGGGGCTAACAGTGTCAACTAACTTCCAAGAATCAAATATCGCCTTTGCCGGCGTTTGTCAGGCTGCTGCACTTGTACACCAACTTGCAACAACCGGCAATTGTGATGAAAAACAATTAAGCAATACCTTACGTTGTGTGATCGTAACAGACCCTAGTCAAACGATTGAGGTTTATGGCGAATACGCAAACCTAGAATTAGGCTATAAAACCCTCGTTGCTCAGTTAAGTAATACCTCTAAAGGTCCTGATAGCGCGTTAACACGCTACATGATTGGCTTAGTCGCGCTAGAGCGTAAACTGGCTAAACGCAATGATATTCTTGGTATGTTAGGTGAACGCATCTCGCAAGTTAAACGTCAAACTCATCATTATGAGTTAACGGATGCACAAATTTTAAGTAACATGGCGTCAATCTATGTGGACCTAATCAGCCCACTTGGCACCAAGATCCAAATTGCAGGAACCGCAAATTTCCTACAACAGACATTGGTGAGAGATAAGATCCGTGCATTACTATTTGCCGGTATTCGCTCAGCAGTGTTATGGCGACAAACAGGCGGTCAACGTCGCCAAGTAGTTTTCAATCGTAAACACATGGTAGAGCAAGCAAAGCAACAATTAGCTCGAATTTAACCTAAACACACCCAGGAGTATGTAATGGAATTATCAGCGTTAACAGCTGTTTCCCCGGTCGATGGTCGCTACGGTAGTAAAACAGTAGCCCTGCGTTCAATTTTTAGTGAATTTGGTCTAATCAAATACCGTGTACAAGTAGAAGTTCGTTGGTTACAAAAACTAGCTGAATGTGACTTAATTGCAGAAGTACCAGCACTAAGCGCTGATGCTAACGCGGCATTAAACAGCATCACAGATAACTTCTCTGAAGCTGACGCTGCGCGTATTAAAGCAATTGAAAGCACAACAAACCACGATGTAAAAGCAGTTGAATACTTCTTAAAAGAAAAAGTTGCTGATAACGCAGAACTACACGCAGTGTCTGAGTTCATTCACTTCGCTTGTACTTCAGAAGATATCAACAACCTGTCTCACGCGTTAATGTTAACTGAAGCACGTGAAACAATTCTTTTACCTTACTGTGAAAAGCTTATCGACAGCCTAACAGTATTAGCCAAAGAATATGCTGCTGTACCATTATTATCACGTACTCACGGCCAGCCTGCAACGCCAAGTACGATGGGTAAAGAATTTGCTAACGTTGTTGTGCGTTTACGCCGTCAAATGCTACAAATCGCTAACGTTGAAATTTTAGGTAAAATCAACGGTGCTGTAGGTAACTACAACGCACACATCTCAGCTTATCCTGATGTTGATTGGAACGAGTTCGCTGAAGAATTCGTCTCTAACCTTGGTGTTGTATGGAACCCGTACACAACACAGATCGAACCGCATGATTACATTGCTGAACTGTTTGACGCAATTGCACGTTTCAACACCATTATTCTTGATTTTGACCGTGACATTTGGGGTTATATTTGTCTAGGCCACTTTAAGCAAAAAACAATTGCTGGTGAAATTGGCTCTTCAACAATGCCGCACAAAGTTAACCCAATTGATTTTGAAAACTCAGAAGGTAACATCGGTATTGCTAACGCACTATTCAATCACCTTTCTGCGAAACTACCGGTTTCTCGCTGGCAGCGTGACTTAACAGATTCAACGGTATTACGTAACCTTGGTGTTGCTATCGGTTATTCTGTTATTGCATACGAGTCAACGTTAAAAGGTATCAGTAAATTACAACTTAACGAAGAAGCGCTACTTGCTGATCTTGATCGTAACTGGGAAGTTCTGGCTGAGCCAATCCAAACAGTTATGCGTCGTTACGGCATCGAAAAACCATACGAAAAGCTAAAAGAGCTTACTCGTGGTCGTCGTGTTGATGGTCCTGCTATGCAAGAATTCATCGATACACTCGAACTAACGGATGCAGTTAAAGCGGAATTAAAATTAATGACGCCAGCTAACTACATCGGTCGTGCTGTTGAGTTCGTTAACGAACTTTAATTGCTCGGTAATAATGACCAAGTAATAATCGCTAAACTATAAATAATTTATCGCACGACTGCATTTATAAATTGATTCAATAGTTTTATAAATACGTGTTATAAATTAATGAAAGCCCAAGTTTAACTACGTTTAACTAGAAATAGGTAAAGGTTGCTTGGGCTTTTTTGTGCGCCAGTTATCATTAATGTTTTTCATATTAAAAACCAGATATCGTAAAGATAGACATTCGCGACATATAAGTTCAAAACAAAACCAAAAAACCTCACTTTAGTTTCAATATGAAACCACAGATCAGTCGTTAATAAAACAAACGGTTGAAGTTGCCCCCCCATCTTGTAACTTATCTCGATACACGGATAATCATCATCTCATCTACATATGATTAACCAAGGATTTACATCATGAACGGATCATTTCTTATTGAAGCATTTCAAGCACCCTCAAGTTACGCTCAAAACTTAGGTAATTTCTTTAATGATTTAGGTGCGGATCCTTACCTTGAAAGCAACTGTCGATTCCGCGCATTTTCGCAGTATCAAAAAACCAATGATAAATTTGAAAAGTTGGGTACAAGTATCTTCATGCAGTCATCTGATGTAAACCGCCTTATCGGTAATGTTGAGCGTAAGTTCGAAGACATCGCACCAGCACTTGACCAGCATCCTGACTTTCAAAATTTATTAAATGCATTTCTTGAGCGTACTAACGTCGATACCACCAAACAGCCGATTGGCGTTCACCAGATCCGTGTTGTGTGTTCACAAGATAAATCAGGCTCGCCAGCACCCGAAGGAATTCATCAAGACGGTTTTGATTTTGTCGGTATCTTCTGCGTAAAAAGAGACAACATCGCCGGAGCATTTACCCAGATCTTTTCATCGCCAGTTGACCAACATCCGCACATGAGCACCACGTTAGAAGAAAACCAATTTATCATTTTTAATGATCGTCGTTATTTCCACTACGTAACAGAAACACTGCCTGCTCTACAAGATGAAAACGGACTACGAGACGTATTTGTGTTCACCGCATGATCAATGGTAACCAGTAACAAAACGTCAATCACACACTAGAAGATAACAATAAATACTCTTTGCACAAAAAAATGCTGCAGGAGTAACAAAAAATTTATTAAAGGAACAACCTATGAACTTATGTATTGAGTCAATCCGCCAAGCTTTCCCAGCATTACAACAGCAAGTAAATGGCGAGCCAGTGTATTTTTTTGACGGTCCTGGTGGCTCACAAGTTCCACAGTCTGTGCTTGATGCAATGACAGCTTATTTAAGTAAATATAACTCGAATCTTGGCGGCCGTTTTTTCTCAAGTGAAAAGACCGTTGATGTGATGCGTAATGCACGCCTGAGCGGTCAAGCATTACTGAATACCGAATCACCAGATAATATCGTATTTGGTGCTAACATGACGTCACTGACGTTCCAATTAAGCCGTGCGATCAGTCGTGATTGGCAAGCGGGTGACGAAGTCATTGTGACCTCACTCGATCATTACTCTAACGTATCAACGTGGCAACAAGCTGCGGATGATAAAGGCGCTGTAGTACATCAAGCCCGTGTTAATGAAGTTGATTGCACGTTAGATAGCGAGCATTTAATTTCGTTAATTTCCAATAAAACTAAATTAGTGGCTTTAACGTTTGCATCGAACACCACAGGTTCATTGGTAGACGTAAAACCGATCATTGAAGCAGCACATGCCGTCGGTGCTAAAGTCTATATCGATGCGGTACATTACGCGCCACATAAGCTTGTTGATGTGCAAGCATTGGGTTGTGACTTCTTAGCTTGTTCAGCTTATAAGTTCTTTGGTCCTCACGTAGGTATCGCTTATGTAGCGCCAAAATGGTTACATACTCTATCACCTTACAAAGTCGAGCCAGCAACAAATCAAGGGCCAGGTCGCTTTGAAACGGGTACCCAAAGTTTTGAAGCCTTAGCTGGATTTAGCGCTGCGGTTGAATACCTTGCCCATGCTGGTGATCAAGTACTGCCGCTACGTGAAAGACTGGTGCAAAGCTTCGAGCTATACCAAACCCATGAACAAAAACTAAGCCAACACTTCCTTGCCAAGTTAGCGCAATACAGCAACGTGACGTTATACGGCATCGATGATATGGACCGATTAGCAGAGCGTACACCGACCTTCTCTATCCGCATCGACCATGCCTCACCAGAAGATGTATCAGGATTACTTGGTCAACATAATATGTGTGTATGGAACGGTCATTTTTATGCAATTGGCTTATGCAAACAATTAGGTATCTTAGACAAAGGTGGCGTGATCCGTATTGGTTTCATGCACTACAATACCACCAGCGAAATTGATGCATTATTTGATGTGTTATCAGCGGTGCTAGTTAAATAACTACAGCTCGTAATACATTGTTATAAATCGTCATTAAGCCCAAGTGTATCGCCTGCACTTGGGCTTTGTTATTTTACTGTCAATAAAGTCACCTCATAAATACGTTTAAATTCCAAAAGTAACATATCGATAACATTTTCGTATTACCAAGCATGCTAGCCTACTCACACTTATATACGACGCAGCAAGGAAGCAAAATATGTCACGTCAATCGAGAACAGTACAACAATGGTTTGATGAATATGGGGTCAGCCATCAGAACAAAACCAATAAGCGGATCCATTGGATCATGGTACCGGTTATATTCTTTACTATTGTTGGTTTGTTATGGTCTATCCCCAAAACAGATTGGATGGGCGCATCCCCCTTTGTAAACTGGGCCACATTAGCCATGTTGCCAGCAATGTATTTCTATTACACCTTATCGGTACGTATCTTACTTGGCATGCTGTTATTTACTGGGTTATGTCTAATGGCGTGTTATATGCTGACTTTATACTTAGCCATACCGTTATGGATTTTTAGTGCGGTACTGTTTGCAATTGCTTGGATATTTCAGTTTATCGGCCATAAAATTGAAGGGGCAAAACCCTCGTTCTTCGAGGACCTGCAGTTCTTATTAGTTGGCCCTGCTTGGTTACTTGGGTTTATCTATCAACGTATTGGTATTCGTTATTAAGCACTCACTGCTAAACGATAACTGAAATACTCAGTGTCTTTTACAAACCCTAGTTTTTCATACAATGCTTGCGCGGAAAAATTATCTTGCGCAGTATTCAAATCGACACGAATAGCACCGGTATTTCGGGCCTCTCTCACTACACGATGAATTAGCTCATTAGCCAGACCTTGCCTGCGGTATGCTGGTGCAATAAACAAGTCGTTCAATACCATGATTTTACCCAAGGATACCGATGAAAACGAATGATAGTTCAGCACAAAACCCATAGCCTCACCCGCTTTGTTATAAGCAATAAACACGGTCGCATCGTTATTCATCAAACGCTCACCTAAATACGGACGGTACTTTTGTGGTGCTGATGGTTGCTTATAAAACACCATATATTGATCAAATAAACTAACGAGATCGTTTAATTCTTCCAATGAGGCTTTTTTGATATGCATAAAATCCCTTTTCAATATGAATCTACAGAGTACAACGGCTAATACAGCCCATCATACGTCTTTATTTTAATTAATTATTAATCCAGAGTATCAACATTTAACTAAATTGCAACAATCAAAAAACTCCTTATTTATTCATACTTTAACCCGACTAATTATAGCTATACTGCTTATCTGTATACCATGAATAAAATGTACTCATCACTATTTAGCTCATTTAACAAGGAACGTAAAATGAAACTAATACCAGCATGTTTAGTGCTAACCACCCTTTTTACAGGTACTGCGTTTGCGAATAATTTTTATACCCCAGTTAGTTATCGTTATTACCAACTCAATTACACGGAGATAACAACAGAGGATGTGGATGATCCATTACAAACCTACAACTTCAATATGACTAACTTGCTCAGCCCTTATCTCTTTAGCCGAACAAATATCAGTTATTTAAGCAGAGAAACAACTATTGATGAACACAATGCCATCAATACAACATCGATGCAGGCTATATTAAATATGGGCACACGCTTAGTGCTTCATCCTAAATTGGATCTGACTGTTGAAAGTGGTGCCATCTATGAATTCGGCAAAGAAGTCGAAATTAAATCAGGTTCAACAAGCATTACCAACGATGATTTTGATCACGAAATAGGCTTTAATGCCGCTATTGGGCTAGCAATGCATTTTAGCCATCAACTTGAATTTATTGTCGATGCTGCTTACATCGATATCGGTGATGAGTCTGAAATAGAATATAGTGCGGAGTTGGTTGCTCATGTTTTACCTAATTTAGCGTTAGTCGCCAATGGTGTAAAATATGACGACAGCATCGGTGTCGGTTTTGGTTTTGGTTTACAGTTTGATTTTTAATAACTCGCGGTGATCTATTGCAGCGATTAAGATGACTTAACCGTTGCAGAATATAATCGATATCGTCGCACTTGCTGATGTTCTGCTTCATAATAATATTCGTTAAGAAACTCTGCCCCACAACTTTCAATGACTTTACGCGAAGCAATATTAGCCGGGTCACAGCTTATTATCACGTCATTATTCAGTGCGGTCTTTTGAATATTGGATAACATAAACTGAGCGATCCCTTTACCTCTCGCAGACGATCTCGTTTCATATCCTATATGGCCGATTACATTTTCGATATAATCATTCCCCCCCAGCCTCACACGTATGGAACCAAGAATAACGCCATTATCAATACAGAAATAGGTCGTTATAGGCGTCCAGCCTTTCGGTAATTGTTCGCCTCGCGCGTAAGCAATGCGCTTTTTAAGGTAACCTTCATAATGACTAAAGATAAACTCATAAAGCACGATACCGTCAGCGACACATTCATCAACATAGGATTTAAAAGCGCTTAAGTGTTCTATGTTGGCAAGTTCAATTTTCATGCATAACCTTTAAGAACGATTTCACGTCATCTGTAACCAAGGGTCTAACAAGTCGCGTAACCTCCAGCCCGTCTTTTAATAATATTAACGTTGGCCAAAGTTTAACTCGAAACCGACGACCCAGTATTTTACCTTTGCCATCAACTATTTTGATAAGAGGCAACGCAGGATACTCCACCAGCACTGCTTTAACAACGGGCTCCGCGGCCTGACAGTGCCCACACCAAGATGCGCCGAATTCAAGAATCGCATAACCCGCCCATGCTTCTACATCTGTAATGGTTGGCGCATCCTCACGGTAATCTGGGTTAAAATCGGGATAGCTAGTTGTCATATCGAATTCCATTGTAAAATTAACTAAAGTGACGCCATTTCGTTGTAGGGTATTTTGCTTTACCGTCGTGAATCCGCGATGCTCGAAGAACGGCTTAGCAATCAATGATGCTTCAACATATAAACGTTGTATATCTCTGATTCGAGCTTCTGCAAGCAAATGTTCATAAAGTGCTGATGCGACGCCCATCCCCTGAAAGCTAGGGTGTGTATAGGTACAATCAATGTGACCATCGGCGTCCAGCTCGATAAAACCAGCGACCTGACCATCTATTATTGCCACCAACGGTCTTTTTACTTTTAATCGCTTGGACCACGTAGCATAATCAGGGGGCGTTGGTGCCCAAGCTTCTTTCTGTTCAGGTGTATATACGGTAGGATCTATGGCGTGAACGGATTGATAAAACAAGTCCGTTATCTCAGCATCCCATTCGTTAGAGTATGATTTAATTTCCATAATGTGCATTATAACTAATATGTAGTAACTATCAGATTAAATTAAATCATTTATCAGCCATCTTTGTAAAGCAGAGCTAGGCGCTTTTAAGAAACTCAATGGCTTGAGGCTGTTGCTCTAGCGTAAAGCACTGCATATCAATATTTCTAAATATCTTGTCTTCAATATTAACAATATTTTCTATCCACTTTTTATCCGTTAATATAGCCACCTTGTCTATATTGGCAATACCCACATCAAAAAGATATTTAAACTCTTCAATCAATGCAGCGAGTTCAACGCCTTTAAAAGAATCAATTTTTTCGAGAAGCACAATACTGCCGTGACGTTCAATCTTTTCTTTTGCCGCATTAAGGACTAAAGACATATCGCTTTCCGTTATTTTTCCAGACATTTGAAATGCAATTGCATTATCAATCTCGATATCTATCATTTCAATCATATCCATCTCCTTGTAAATAAAAAGCCTTACCCCTACCCCATTATAACAACGGATTCAGAGTAAGGCTTCTTGGTAGGACATGCTGTTAGTAGTACTGTTGTAGTAGCGACTAGCTTAGTGCGATAAGATCTGGTCTAAGAACATTTTTAGACGATCTGATTGCGGATTATCAAAGAACTCATGCGGTTCATTTTCTTCAATAATTTGCCCTGCATCCATAAAGATAACGCGGTCTGCCACTTTCTTAGCAAAGCCCATTTCGTGGGTTACACAAATCATGGTAATACCTTCATCAGCAAGCTCAACCATTACGTCTAACACTTCTGATACCATTTCTGGATCCAGTGCCGATGTCGGTTCATCAAACAGCATGATTTCAGGGTTAATACACAGGCAACGGGCAATCGCTACACGTTGCTGCTGACCACCAGATAGTTGATTAGGGAACTTATGCGCTTGGTCGGCAATCTTTACACGCTCTAGATATTCCATCGCGGTTTTAATTGCCTCATGACGTGGTTTATTATGCACCCATATTGGCGCTAATAACAAGTTCTCCAATACAGTAAGATGCGGGAACAAATTAAAATGTTGGAATACCATCCCTACTTGCGAGCGGATATGACGTACGACTTTTACATCATCAATCAGGTTAGTGCCGTTAATACTGATAGAACCTTCTTGAAACTTTTCAAGATGATTTAGACAACGAATAGTGGTTGATTTACCCGACCCTGATGGGCCACAGATAACCACTTTTTCACCTTTTTTAATATTTAAATTAATGTCTTTAAGTACGTGAAAATCGCCATACCATTTGTTAACGCCTTTCATGCTGATCATATAATCTTGTTCTGCCATGATATTTCCTTATACCAATTACCTTACGTAAATGGTCAGTTTTAAGCTGTAAAATTTACGGTAATTATTAATGATCGGTATTATATCTACGTTCGATCACGCGTGAGTATTGCGACATACTGAAACAGAATACCCAATAGATCATAGTAACAAATACATAACCTTCGATTTCAAAACCAAGCCAATTAGTATCACTGTTTGTCAGCGTAACCATAGCCAGGATGTCGAATAAACCGATGATTAATACCAGCGTGGTATCTTTAAATAACGAGATAAATGAACCAACCAGATTCGGTATCGAGATCTTTAACGCCTGTGGCAAAATAATCAAGATCATGCCCTGCCAATACGTTAAGCCTAATGACTCACTCGCTTCATACTGGCCTTTCGGAATGGCTTGTAAACCACCACGAATAACCTCGGCAATATAAGCCGCTTGGAACAGCGTGATACCAATTAACGCCCGTAATAATTTATCAAAATCGATGCCATCACTAAAGAACAGCGGCAATACTACCGACGCCATAAATAAGATAGTAATAAGTGGTACACCACGAATAAATTCAATAAAACCAATACACAGGAATTTCACAATCGGCATATTGTCAGACTGACGACCAAGTGCTAATAAAATACCAATTGGGAACGAAGCAATAATACCGACTGCAGCAACTAAAATGGTCAGCATTAAACCACCCCATTTTTCAGTGCCAACGACTTCAAGACCAAACCAACCACCGCTAATTAAGACAAAGCAGACGAATGGAAACAGTAACATGATCACTAATTTCACTTTGATATTCTTGAGACGTGGTACCAAAAATACAAATGCTAAGCTGATCACAGCGACTAAATTAGGACGCCAATGTAAGGATTCAGGATAAAATCCATACATAAACTGGTCAAACTTCTCGATGATAAAGATCCAACGAGCGCCTTCTTTTACAACTTCCTCTTTAGTACCACTCCAGGTCGCATCAAAGATCATCCAATCCAACAGCGGTGGTATCGTCGTATAGATAAAATAGAACCCAAGCAAGGTTAACAGTGTATTGGGAATAGTAGAAAATAAATTCTCTCGTAACCAGAATACAAGCCCCTTACTGGTTGAAGGTGCAGATTTGGCCTCTTTCATTGTATAAACAGCCATATTATCTTCCTTTAATTTCCATTCTTGCATTAACCCAGTTCAGCAGCAGTGAAATAACAATACTGAAAACAAGATATACCGCCATCGTCATTAAAATGATCTCAATTGCCTGTCCAACTTGGTTAAGCGTGGTACCAGAGAACAAGGTCACAATTTCTGGATAACCGATTGCGGTTGCCAGTGACGAGTTTTTCACGAGGTTAAGGTATTGGTTGATCACGGGAGGAATAATCACCCGTAATGCTTGCGGTAAAATAACTTTACGCAAGATCACATGCTCTTTTAAACCCAATGATTTTGCCGCTTCTTTTTGCCCTTGGGGTACAGCTTCAATCCCCGCACGCACTGCTTCTGCAATATAGGTCGCGGTATAGATACTTAACGCAAAAATCAACGCCAGTAACTCAGGAATAATGGTGATGCCACCTTTAAAGTTAAAGCCTTTCAATGCTGGATATTCAGCGCTGATTGGTTGCCCTGCAAGGAAAAACATTAACAATGGCGCACCAATCAACATACCAATGCTAACCCGAATAACAGGGAATTCTTCACCCGTTAAATCATGACGCTTATTCGCCCATTTAGACAGATACACGACGCTGATACAAGCAATCACAAACGCCACTAATATAGAGAAACTACCTGATTCAAAAATAGGATCCGGAATGATCAAACCACGGTTGTTAATAAAAATAGAGTCGAAATAAGAAAGACTTTGACGGGGGCTTGGTAGTGCCGCAAGTACCACGTTATACCAAAATAAAATCTGTAATAAAATGGGTATGTTACGGAATGTTTCAATATATACCAGAGACAATTTAGAGATTAAATAATTAGGCGATAAACGGCCAATACCAATCAATAACCCAAGACCCGAAGCTAGAATAATACCGATCACACCCACTAACATTGTATTTAATAAACCAACAATAAATACATCTAAAAAAGTCGAGCTGGTATCATCATAATGAATAAGCGATTGGCTGATACCAAAACCAGCAGTTTCACCTAAAAACGAAAAACCGGTTGTTATACCCCTTTTTGCTACATTATCAAACATGTTGTTAACGAAGTAAAAAAGGCATAAAACCACAACCACTAAGGAAAGCACTTGGAAAATAAGAGCGCGATTTTTGGGGCTGTTAAATAAACCGAGGGAAGTCGGAGGGAGTTTTGAATTATTCATAACAAAATAAACCTTTTAAAAAGGGGGCCAAGCCCCCGATATACCAAGGTCACTTCAACAAAACGTAATGCTGAGAAGGTGAAGTGACTAGGTATTAATTTATCGAATTGGCATTGCGTACATTAAGCCGCCTTTATTCCATAAATTATTGAGACCGCGGTCAATGTTAAGAGGTGAATTTTTACCTACGTTGTTATCGAACATTTCTTCATAGTTACCAACTTGCTTAACAATTTGGTAAGCCCAATCGGATTTAAGGCCTAAGTTTTCACCGGCTTTACCAGTCACGCCTAATAAACGTTTCACAGATGGGTTATTAGATTTTAATTGCTTATCAACATTGCTTGCTGTTACACCTAACTCTTCCGCTTCAAGTGTCGCAAATAAGCTCCAGCGTACCACGTTAAACCATGCATCATCGCCTTGACGAACTACTGGACCTAGTGGTTCTTTAGAAATGATATCAGGTAATACAATCGCTGATTTAGGATCATCTAATTTAATTCTTAAACCATATAACTGAGATGCATCCGATGTAACAGCGTCACAACGGCCTTTTTTGAATGCATCAATTGTTTGGCCTGATGTATCAAACGTAACCGCTTTATATTCCATGTTATTTGATTTGAAATAATCAGTTAAGTTAAGTTCTGTTGTGGTACCTGCTTGAATACAGAAAGAAGCACCATCAAGTTCTTTCGCTGACGTTACGCCAATTTCTTTTTTAACTAAGAAACCTTGACCGTCATAATAGTTCACACCCGCAAAGTTTAAACCCAGTGAAGTATCACGTGTTGCAGTCCAAGTTGACGCTCTAGATAAAAGATCAATTTCACCACTTTGTAACGCAGTGAAACGCTCTTTCGCTGTCAGTGGAATATATTTCACTTTCGATGCATCACCTAATACTGCGGCTGCAACTGAGCGACAAAAATCAACGTCGATACCTTTCCAAACGCCTTTTGAATCAGTCGCCGAGAAACCAGGGATCCCTGTAGAAACACCACAGTTTAATACGCCTTTTTTCATCACCTGCTCTAATGTAGCAGCATTAACTAAATTGGGTAGTGTTGATGCTAGACCTAGTATTAAAGCTATTTTTGTAACCTTCATATTAATTTCCTTGTCTATTTTTATTATTGTAAATATCAGTTTAAGAAGCCAAACAGCGACTTGAAAGAGTTATTTTTCTGAATCGGGAACACAAAATAATCATAAGGGAATTTTTCTACAACATCTACGAACCAACAACTGATTAACAAAAGCATTAACAACTATTTGACATTGATCACATAATTAACATAAAATCAACACAGCTAGTGTCGTTTCAAGTGAATAATACTTTATGGATATTCACTTTTAGTCTTTTCCCCGTATTTAATTCTATAATGAAAATTAATGTACTATAAACAATCGTGGTGTTTTGACATTGTAAGCTAAGCCAGCAACCATATATGTCACGTCTTCCCTGTCTGATTAAAACTACGCAGTGCACTAATAATAGGCTTGTTATTACGCGAATGCTTTAAAGCGACGTTATTTTATCTATGCTATTAATTAGGTTACCGATAACAAAGCTGAATACTCATCCGATCAGAAGGCATAGTATTTCGTTGCAGCTGTCACACTATAGAATAATAAAGGCAGGGTATATTCGATTTACAGCTTATCAAATAGAGGTATATTACGCTTTTCTCGAGATAATAAGCGGCAATGTGGTATTTATCTCAAGAGAAACAACTTTATTCTAGTGACAAAAGCAGCAGTAACATCAGATGACCAATTTCAAATAATGCTTACGCCCAAACGTCGCAAATAGCGTTGAACCGAAAAAGACTAAAAAGGGATTATGAGAAAAGGCATTTTTAACTGTCACTGCGCCATGAGAGATATCTTTGGTATGGATCGGCTGACTAGAACACCAGCTTAATTTGGCTTGTAGGGTTTGAGTATCATCCGGTACTTCAACACAAAAACGTTGTCCACGTTTCACATAGGTTACAAATTTCCCATCAGCATATAATTTATAATCTCGTGCCGCATCCAGTAGTTGTGCAGGTCTGTATATCCATAATTTCATTTCACATCGTCCTTAATGTAAAGCTTACTTTGGTGTATTGTGTTTTATCTTAACTAAGCAATGTCATCGCCAAGTATGAAATAAGTACTAATTACCCATTTATTTGTTGTTAAACGGGAAAATAGTACTTTTAAAATACGTATTTATATTAACCATTGCTGACAGTCTATTGCCACTCAAACAAGTAGCAATAATGCCAATTAGATTAAGGTTCTTGACGTGTACTTGCTAGTACGATCTCGCGGATACATACTTCTTGCGGTTGCGCATAAGCAAACTCAATCGAACGTGCAACATCATCAGGTGCAAGAATATTGCCCATGGTTTTCTTCCACTCTTCGTAGCCCGCTTTAATGTCTTCTGAAGTTGTGTGTGATAACAACTCAGTTTCAACAGCGCCAGGGGCAATCGTGATTACACGTACATCTGACATAGCGACTTCTTCACGTACATTTTCTGTGATAGCGTGCACCGCAAACTTAGTACCACAGTATGCCGCATGGCCGCCAAATGTTTTACGACCCGCAACTGAGCTAATGTTAATGATTGTACCTGTATTACGCGCTTTCATTGGCGCAAGCACTGCCTGCATGCCATTTAATAATGCAATCACATTAATATCGAACATGGTTTTGAATTCTTCAGCAGGTTGGGTATCAATTTGACCTAATAACATCATGCCTGCATTGTTAATCAATAAATCTGTTAGACCGTATAACGCTTCTGCTTTAGCCAGTGCAGCATGGAATTCGGCGTGAACAGTTAAGTCTACTTTTTCACACAAACAGTTTGGTAAATTTAGTGCTTCTAGTTTTTCAACACGACGAGCAACTAATAATAACGGGTGACCAGCCGCGCTTAAACGCTTCGCTGTAGCTTCACCAATACCTGAACTTGCACCTGTGATCACGACTAATTTTTTCATTATATACTCTCTATTTTTTATTATGCTTGATTATATTTAATATTAAACTGCAGCTATTTAGCTACATACTCAGTGGCTTCGACCGCAGCTATTAATGCGACTCCTAAGCACTCCTGAGTGGATGAAAGAGAGTATATAGCGTTGACCATTGTTGATATATACACAATAAAGAACATAACTGTTACGCATTAAGCTACAATGAAGTTAGTTTGAATTTATCCATATAGGTATAGCATGCAAAGTAGTTCTTCTCTTGCCGACATTCGCGCGTTTGTCACCATAGCCCAGCAAGGTAGCTTTACCAAAGCAGCGGAAGTATTACAGTCATCACGCGCGCATGTATCCCGTCAGCTAGCACAATTAGAACAGCAATTAGGTGTACAACTGATTGTCCGCACTACCCGCGCCCAACGTCTGACCCCGGTTGGAGAGCAATTCTTTCAACAATGCCTTACCTCATTGCAAACCATCAACCAAGCCGTGATCGCAGCCAAGGATGATACCGAGCAATTACAAGGGAGCATTTGTATTAACTGTGTGGGCGGCGTGATTGGCGAGGATATTCTAGCGAACATTATCAGTGAATTTAATTTACAGCACCCTGATATCGAGGTGGAACTGGACTTTAGCAGCCCACGGGTAGATTTAATTGCAGAAGCGTTTGATTTGGTCGTACGTATGGGTGAATTAGAAGACTCAGGGTTAGTGGCTCGAAAACTCACCGACATTAAAGTACAGGTATTGGCGAGTCCCGATTACCTTGCTAAACATGCTGCCATTACTCATCCAAAGGATCTAGAACAGCATAATTGCTTAACCGGCAGCATCAAACGCTGGCGCTTTCATCAAAAATCAGTGCAACACAATAACGCGCCAATACACGACATAGAGATCAACGTAAAAGGTAACTTTAGCTGTAAGAGTGGTCGCGCATTGATTAACGCAGCGAAGCATGGCAATGGTATTGTCCGGTTGCCTGAGCTGTATTGTGAAAATGAAATTAACGCGAATACCTTAGCACCCGCTTTAATCTCAGAACCTGATGAAGAACAATGGCATTCGCCTGATGTTCCCTTGTTTCTACTATATCACCGCAATCGTTATCAACCAGCCCGATTAAAGGTGCTGATTGATTTTATTTGCCAACGCTTCAGTCAATTATAAAGTTTTGGCAAAAATAAGCACTTTATAATGATAAAAATAGCGCTTTAAAAAACATAAATGTTCGAATTGGAACCACCAAACACTCATTCGAACATTGATGACTAAGATCAATTCATCAAAAAATATATTCGTCATACTTATAAGTAGTTAATTGACCAGAATATATGGATGAATTATGGGAAAATCAACCCGTTTCAATAGTGAAGTATTGATCATTGGTGGTGGCGCGACTGGCACCAGTATTATGCGCGATTGCGCATTACGTGGCATAACATGCATATTGCTGGATAAAGGGGATATTGCTTCAGGCACAACAGGCCGTAATCATGGCTTATTACATTCCGGCGCGCGTTATGCGGTCACTGACAGTGAGTCAGCGCGAGAATGCATTCAAGAAAACAAGATCCTCAAACATATCGCCAGTCACTGTATCGAAGATACCAGCGGGTTATTTATTACCTTGCCAGAAGATGACTTGGATTTTCAGGCTACCTTTGTTGACGCTTGCACAAGTGCCGGTATCAGTACCCAAAGACTCACACCTCAGCAAGCGATCGACCTTGAACCGAATGTAAATCGCAGTTTACTCGGTGCAGTCAAAGTCCCCGATGGCACCCTAGATCCTTTCCGCTTATGTGCGTCGAATGTATTAGATGCAAAAAACCATGGTGCAACACTACTTACCTATTCGATGGTGAAATCCTTGATCCGCATTGGCGATCGTATCATCGGCGCAAAATGCATTAACACCCGTACCAATGAACAGTTTGAAGTGTATGCCCAAGAAGTTATCAATGCAGCGGGGATTTGGGGGAAAAACATTTGCCACTACGCAGACCTCAACGTGCAAATGTTACCAGCTAAAGGGTCATTATTAGTATTCGAACACCGCATTAACGATCTGGTTATCAACCGTTGCCGTAAACCTGCCGATGCCGATATTTTAGTACCCGGAGATTCAATTTCGTTAATTGGCACCACTTCCGAAAAAATTGATTACAAAGATATCGACGCCCTCAAAATCAGTGAGAAAGAAGTTAATATCCTCATTGAAGAAGGGGCGAAATTGGCACCAATACTCGCACAAACCCGAGTGTTACGCGCTTATGCAGGCGTGCGTCCCCTCGTTGATGTAGGTGGTGGTGATGGCCGTAACATCAGTCGCGGTATTGTATTACTCGATCATCAACAACGTGATGGTTTAGCAGGCTTTAGCAGTATTCTGGGAGGCAAGTTAATGACCAGTCGCTTAATGGCTGAAATGACCACCGATCTTATTGCCGGAAAACTAGGTAATACCAGCAGCTGTAGCACCCATTTATACCCCCTGCCCGGTTCTGTTGTTAATAAAGAGAGTAAACCTCAAAAAACCGTCTTTACCACCAAAGCAGCAACGCATCGTCACGGTGAAACGGCCGTTGCCACCTTTGATCAAAGTACCAAAGGCAAGTCCATTGTCTGTGAATGTGAAATGGTATCTGTTGGTGAAATTGAATACGCAATCAAACAACTCGATGTCACCAATTTGGTTGATTTAAGACGACGTACTCGCTTAGGCATGGGCTCGTGCCAGGGTGAACTGTGTACCTATCGTGCTGCCAGTCTATTTTGTGATTTTGCCAACTGTAGCGGTCATGAATCAAGTAAATTATTAATGCAGTTTTTTGAAGAGCGCTGGAAAGGCATTAAACCCGTATTGTTCGGCGATGCACTGCGAGAAGCCGAGTTTACCTATTGGCTATATGAAGGTCTATTTGGTGCCACGGACATTAACAAGCTAGGCGAAAAACAAGCAGATAAGGAATATTATGAAATTTGATAGCATCATTATTGGCGGTGGTATTGCCGGTTATACCGCAGGGTTACGTAGCCTCGAAGCTGGATTAAAAACAGCTATCATTTCCAATGGTCAAAGCGCCCTGCACTTTTCATCAGGCTCTATCGATCTGCTTTCACATACGCCGACTGGCAAGGTTATTCGCAATCCGGCAACGATATTTAATAAATTTACCAATGAATTTCCTGACCACCCATATAGCAAGGTGGGTAAAGAGACCGTATTTGAATCTCTTGAGTGGTATAAAAATTTACTGACCACTGCTGGTATTCCATTAACGCAACAAGACAACGGTGATAACCATCTACGCATCACCCCGCTGGGGACGTTAAAATCAACATGGTTATCGCAACCTTATGTACAACAACTACCAATGCGACTAACGGAACATGCCATCACCCGTATTGTGGTCGTACAAATTAATGACTTCCGTGATTTTAATGCCAAGATGATCACCGATAATTTGCTCCAAATCCCCGAATTTAAAAATGTAGAAATAACGCATACCAACATTTCAATTGATGGGTTCTCCGGGCTGAAACGTAATGCTTGTGAGCTGCGCTCGATTGATATTGCGCGTATTTTAAGTAACGAAAATGAAGTCGAGGCGTTAGCGGCTAAGCTGAAAGCTATCGCCACACCCAATGACCTGGTGATCCTACCAGCCATCACAGGCGATGGCATGGGGTTGTCGGTCCTTAACAAATTACATGCATTAACCAATTTAACCTTCCATGAAGTACCGACTATGCCACCGTCAATGCTGGGGATCCGCCTTGAAGAAACCATGATTGATTTATTTATCAAGGCAGGCGGCATGCTGTTAAAAGGCGACCAAGTCACGCATGGCGATATGGTCGAAGACGATAGCTGTCATAATAGTAATGGCGAACTAACCCTTAAACGTATTTACACTCGTAATTTAGAAAGCATGCCATTAACTGCAGATAACTATATCTTCGCATCCGGTAGCTTTTTTAATAAAGGGCTAATTGCTCACCATGACAAATTACAAGAGCCAGTATTCAACTTAGACATGAACAGCACTCAAGCGCGTAATGCATGGTATAACCCGCAATTTTTTTCCGCTAACTCGCAACCATTTTTATCATTAGGCATCAAAACCAATCACAAATTCAATCCCATGTTAGCGGGGAAAGTGGTAAATAACCTGTTCTGCGCAGGGTCAAATTTAGGCGGTTACGATCCAATCGCTCAAGGCTGTGGCAGTGGTGTTGCGATTAGTACCGGCTATCACGCAGCCAATCAACTCTTACAACACACGAAAAATAGTCACTCGAAACACCTCACTAGCGACAGTCTGGCATAAGGAAGAAACACAATGGATTTAGTATCAACACGTTTTGAAAAATGCATTAAGTGTACCATCTGCACCGTGTATTGCCCTGTTGCCAAAGCCAACCCGAATTACCCAGGGCCAAAAGAATCAGGCCCCGATGGGGAGCGATTGAGAATAAAAAGTCCTGAGTATTACGACGAAGCATTAAAACTCTGCACTAACTGTAAACGTTGTGAAACAGCTTGCCCGTCCAACGTCAATGTCGGTGACATTATTGCGGTTGCGCGCGGCAAGTTTGAGAAGAAAAAACTTAATCCTAAATTAATGCGTGATTATATTTTAAGTCACACCGATTTATTCGGCACATTATCGACACCCATTGCGCCTTTGGTTAATAAGATCACTGACTCGAAAATCATCAAAACCATCATGGATAAAACCATCGCGATTGATAGGCACAAATCGTTACCTAAATATTCATTTGGTTCGTTTAGACATTGGTATAAAAAACAAGCCAATACCCAAGCACAGTTTGAACGTCAGATCAGTTATTTCCATGGCTGTTATGTTAATTACAACAACCCTCAGTTAGGTAAAGATTTAGTTAAACTGTTAAATGCCATGAATATCGGCGTTAAATTATTGAAGAAAGAGAAATGTTGTGGCGTACCGCTGATCGCCAATGGTTTTCATGACAAAGCGCGTAAAAATGCACAATTTAATGTTAAACACATGACCGAGGCTGTCGAGCAATTCAATACCCCGATCCTATCGACGTCATCAACGTGTTCATTGACCTTGAAACAAGAATACCCACATGTATTAAATGTTGATAATAGCAAGATCACCCATAAGCTTGAGTTCATCACGCCATTTTTATTACGCGAGTTTATGAACGGTAATATGCCAACATTAAAACCCGTGAATAAAACCATCGTCTACCATACGCCGTGTCATTTAGAGCGCAGTGGCTTAGCTATATTTACGATTGAACTGTTACGTACTATCCCTGGTTTAAAGGTTATTGTACTCAACAGTGAATGCTGTGGTTCGGCAGGCACTTATGGTTTTAAGAAAGAAAACTACGAGGTGTCGATGAAGATAGGTAAAGGTTTGTTTGAACAGATTAAACAGGCCAACGCTGACTTTGCTATTACCGATTGTGAAACCTGCAAATGGCAAATTGACGAAAATACGGACTTAGAAACTATCCATCCGGTGAGTTTATTAGCGCAATGCTTAACGGACTAGTAACTAAAAGGACGTCTGATCCTTATTTATTGTAAATAGTTTTCTGTAAATCATTTACTGTAAATAAAGAGTTGACGTCCTTTAAGTATTACTGAAGCTTAACGATTAATCGTTAAATGAACGTACAATCCAAGCGCGGAACATACGGCCTTTCAATTTACCTTTACCAATTTTCTGTACCGCAGCTTTAGCCACTTTAGTATCAACAGCAACATACGCACAGTTATCAAACAGTTGAATTTTACCAACTAGTTTACCATCAATGCCATCTTTACCCGTTAGAGCGCCTAAAATGTCACCCGCACGTACTTTCTGCTTTTTACCACCATCAATACGGATACATTCCATCGGTGGCATCATTGGTGATTCATTGAGGACACTCATCGGTGGTAATGCTTCTGGCGTGATCATACCAAAACGATCTTCTAATAACGCAACTTGGTATGCTTCTTTCTCATCAAATATAGTGTAAGCCATACCTTTACTGCCAGCACGGCCAGTACGCCCGATACGGTGAACGTGTATTTCACTGTCATGAGAAACTTGGAAGTTAATCACGGCGTCTAAAGATTCGATATCCAGACCACGTGATGCAACATCAGTCGCTACCATGACCGAAATACTCTTATTAGAAAAACGCACTAACGCTTGGTCACGATCACGTTGTTCTAAGTCACCGTGCAGTGCAATAACACTAAAGCCAAAATGACCTAATTCATCAGCAACATCTTGTACGTCTTTCTTGGTATTACAGAAGATAACCGTTGATTCAGGTTTGTGCTGTAGTAATAAGCCACGTACTGTATCTAAACGCTCACCAAAGTTTTTTACTTTATAGAAATGTTGTTTAATGGTGCTGTCATCGTGCGTTGACGCAACTTCAACCATTTCAGGGTTGTTCATTATTTTCGCTGCAATCGCTTGGATTTTTTTCGGGAACGTAGCACTAAATAATAATGTTTGACGATCACTCGGTGCTTTCTCAACAATCGCGTCTAGTGCGTCTTGGAAACCCATTTCTAACATACGATCCGCTTCATCCAGCACAAATGTTGTTAGATTATCTAATCGTAACGTGCCTTTCGTTAAGTGATCTAATACGCGACCAGGGGTACCAACAATAATATGTGCGCCGTGTTCTAATGAACCGATTTGTGGGCCAAATGGCATACCACCACACAATGTAAGTACTTTAATGTTATGAATACCACGTGCTAGTTTACGAATTTCTTTCGCTACTTGATCAGCAAGTTCACGGGTAGGACAAAGAACTAACGTTTGAATACGGAAACGTTCAACGTCTAAACGCTGAAGTAAACCTAAACCAAAAGCAGCTGTTTTACCTGAACCTGTTTTACCTTGGCCAATGACATCTTTACCTTCAAGAATACTCGGTAAGCTTTGTGCTTGGATAGGTGTCATTTCGGTATAACCGAGAGTATCCAGATTAGAAACAAGTTCTGGACGTAAATTTAGAGAAGAAAAATTAGTTTGGCTCACAGGACATACCTTAAATAAATAGGAGATAAAACAAAAAGGGCAAGCTCCGAAGAACATGCCCTTTATACTTAAACGTTTCGATTTATCATCAATTCATTTAAGTTAAACAATCTTAGTGACTATTAATTCAAAGAATTAAAGTACTACGATGTTTTCCGCTTGAGGACCTTTTTGGCCATCAGTAACGTTGAATTCAACTTTTTGGTTTTCTAAAAGTGTACGGAAACCGTCACTTTCGATAGCGCTGAAGTGAGCGAACACGTCAGGGCCGTTTTCTTGTTGAATGAAACCGAAACCTTTAGTTTCGTTGAACCATTTTACTGTACCAGTAATTTTAGACATAATTGTAATCCTATTATGATAGTAATTTAAGTGGCATACGCCGGTGTTGCTGGAAGTGTTACTACTTACTTATGATCAAACAGGACGAGGTACTATAAAAACTTCGAAATGGAATTCATTCATAAAACTAACCTTAAAGCTGCGGCCAATTATATAGACTTCAGGTTTAGTGTCAACAGGGTTATTTCTAATTAATGCGTATAAACAACTATAATTAACTAGTTTGCACTTGAGCAGCCTATCATGTACCCTGCAGCACCGCTGTTATACTAAGCACTAGCGCATCATCGTCGCGTATAGGTAGTAGTAGCACATAAATAGCAACCACATAAATAAAGAGACACTATATGAGTTTTACCGACCTCGGTTTATCCGCTCCAATCCTAAAAGCTGTAGCAGAAAAAGGCTACGACACACCATCGGCAATTCAAGCGCAAGCAATACCAGCTGTATTGTCAGGTAGGGATGTAATGGCTGCGGCACAAACAGGGACAGGTAAAACAGCTGGTTTTACTCTACCTATTTTAGAAATACTAAGCCAAGGCCCGCGCCCACGTGCCAATCAAGCACGTACATTAATCTTAACGCCAACTCGCGAACTCGCAGCACAGATTGCAGAAAACATTGAAGTTTATAGCAAACATTTACGTTTAACTTCAACAGTGGTATTTGGTGGTGTTAAAATTAACCCGCAAATGACGCGTTTACGTCGTGGTGTTGACATATTGGTAGCAACGCCTGGCCGTTTACTAGATTTATATAATCAAAATGCGATTCGCTTTCACCAATTAGAGATTTTGGTATTAGATGAAGCAGATCGCATGCTGGACATGGGTTTCTTACGTGATATCCGTAAAATCCTTGCGGTACTACCACAAAAACGTCAAAACCTATTATTCTCAGCAACCTTTTCTGATGACATCCGTCAGCTTGCTAGGGGCTTAATCAATGATCCAGTTGAGATTTCAGTGACACCGCGTAATGCTGCCGCTAAATCGGTTGAACAATGGATGCACCCGGTTGATAAGAAGAAAAAAGCACTGCTGTTAACACACCTAATTAAAGAAAACGACTGGAAGCAAGTGTTGGTATTTACCAAAACTAAACACGGCGCGAACAAGTTAACCAAACATCTAGAAGAGCAAGGCATCAATGCTGCCGCTATTCACGGTAACAAGAGCCAAAGTGCACGTACTAAAGCACTAGCAAACTTCAAATCAGGTGAAGTAAGAGCACTTATTGCGACTGATATTGCCGCTCGTGGTATCGATATCGTGCAACTACCACAAGTCGTTAACTTCGATTTACCAAACGTACCAGAAGATTATGTTCACCGTATTGGTCGTACCGGTCGTGCTGGCTCTGAAGGTACTGCAATCTCATTAGTTTGTCATGACGAAATGAAAGAGCTGGTAGCAATTGAACAATTAACGCAAAAGCACCTTGAGCGTGTTGTTATAGACGGTTTTGCACCAATGGATTCATTCCCGACTACACCGGGTATTCGTCCACCTAAAGAGAAAAAGCCTAAGAAAGATCATCAAGATGGTCAACGTTCAGGTGAAAACTCACGTGGTCACAAACCGGCAAGTAAAAACCGTCGTCACACTGGTCCACGCAGTGAAGTAAATCCATCAGCAAACAAAGGCAATCGTCGTCGCCCTGCTGGTTCTGCAAATAACAGCAGCAATAATTAAGCGTTTATCTATAATAAGCGCGTAATTAAGTACGTGCTTATTTATAAATAATCTTATGCGCATTGTCTTTAGTAATCAAAGACGATGCGTTTTATTATCACTTCATTGACCCCTTCTCACCCCATTCTTAATTAATAATCTTCGATTCAATCAGCGATCAATTACTTTACATTTATTTAATCAAATAATCCCTGCTTAATATGATTATTCACGCCTTTATTTGCTAGAATATTCACTCTTCATTCAAGAGCGAAAAGTAAATGAAATTACAACAAATAGACAAAGTTCGTTACCGTAAACACTTAAATATGGCGAGTATTGTCGCGACAGCGGTGTTAATCGCGTTTGCATTATTTTATGGCCAAGTGTTAGTCCATTTTTTTGGCGGCGCTGACGAGAATAATTTTAAACTAAATTTAGCAGGCGTAATTCTGGGAGTGATTAGCTTGTTGGTAGCATTCAGGCTTATCCGCCGTCATCCCTATTTAATTGAAGTCATGTATGTCTGGGATTTAAAGCAAGCAAACAACAAAATTTACCGCAAGCTTCATCATATAAAATTAGCGTTAAGCGACAGTGACAATGCCAATATCGATGCCATCATCATCCTCAATTACTACTACGCGGCATCGAAGCAACAATACAATTTAGACAACAATACATTAACGATGGAAGGTTTAATGGCTGACATCGCTAAATTAGATAACCTCATCGCCGAAAAGAATTTAACCATTTCCCTTGATGACTACCAGCCAAGCTTATTAAAACAGTTTTAAAGCACATTTTGACAAGCGTATAAAAAACAGGCTCGGCTATCATTGCGCCTGTTTTTTAGAATAAAAACCCAAGATATTAGCCAAATATTCAATTTTTATAGCCTTAATACGAATTAATGATATAGATATTGAAAAAAACCCAGCAAATGCCGCCTTATAAGCCGCTATCTCTTTTTTGTTGCTAAAAAAACGTGATATACTCCGCGCGAATCTTTACATAAATAAATTATAGAGAACATAATGGCAGATTTATCCAAATACAGAAATATCGGTATCTTCGCTCACGTTGATGCTGGTAAAACAACAACGACTGAACGAATTTTGAAACTTACTGGTCAGATCCACAGAACTGGTGAAGTACATGACGGCGAATCAACTACGGATTTCATGGAACAGGAAGCTGAGCGCGGTATTACTATCCAATCAGCAGCTGTAACTTGTTTCTGGAATGAGCACCGTTTAAACGTTATTGATACTCCTGGACACGTTGACTTCACAGTAGAAGTTTACCGTTCACTTAAAGTACTTGACGGCGGTATCGGTGTATTCTGTGGTTCTGGTGGTGTTGAACCACAATCAGAAACTAACTGGCGTTATGCGAATGAATCACGAGTTGCACGTATCATCTTCGTAAACAAATTAGACCGTATGGGTGCTGATTTCTTACGCGTTGTTAAGCAAACTGAAGACGTACTTGGTGCTAACCCACTAGTGATGGTTTTACCAATCGGTATCGAAGACGATTTTGTTGGTATTGTTGACCTTCTTACTCGTAAAGCATACGTTTGGGATGATACAGGCGAAGCAGAAAACTTCGAAATCACTGATGTTCCAGCAGACATGGTTGAACTAGTAGAAGAATACCGTGAAAAGTTACTTGATACTGCTCTTGAGCAAGATGATGAGCTATTAGAAGCTTACATGGAAGGCAACGAGCCAGCTATGGAAGACATCAAACGTTGTATCCGTGCAGGTACTCGTACAATGGACTTCTTCCCAACTTACTGTGGTTCAGCATTTAAGAACAAGGGTGTTCAAAACATTCTTGACGCTGTTGTTGATTACCTACCAAGCCCAACAGATGTTGATCCTCAGCCGCTTACAGATGAAGAAGGCGAGCCAAACGGTAAATTTGCACTTGTATCAACTGAAGAAACATTCAAAGCGTTAGCATTTAAAATTTCAGATGACCGTTTTGGTGCCCTTACTTTCGTTCGTATCTACTCAGGTACGTTGAAAAAAGGTGATACGATCCTTAATGCTGCAACAGGTAAAACTGAGCGTGTAGGCCGTATGTGTGAAATGCAAGCGGATGAACGTAAAGAATTAGCATACGCACAAGCGGGTGATATTATCGCGATTGTTGGTATGAAAACTAACGTTCAAACAGGTCACACATTATGTGATCCTAAAAATCCTATCATTCTAGAAGCAATGGTATTCCCTGAACCAGTAATCTCTATCTCTGTAACACCTAAAGATAAAGGTTCAACTGAGAAAATGGGTATTGCGATCGGTAAAATGGTTGCTGAAGATCCAACATTTAAAGTTGAAACTGACCAAGATTCAGGTGAAACAATCCTTTCTGGTATGGGTGAACTTCACTTAGATATCAAAGTTGATATCCTTAAGCGTACCTACGGCGTTGAACTAGTTGTTGGTGCTCCGCAAGTTGCTTACCGTGAAACTATTACGCAAGAAATTGAAGATAGCTACACGCACAAGAAACAATCTGGTGGTAGTGGTCAATTCGGTAAAATCGATTACATCATCAAGCCAGGCGAACTGGGTGCTGGTTTCACGTTCAAATCTTCAGTTGTTGGTGGTAACGTACCTAAAGAATTCTGGCCTGCAGTTGAGAAAGGCTTCAAAGGCATGATGGATACTGGTGTTCTAGCTGGTTTCCCTATGATCGATGTTGAAATTGAACTACTTGACGGTGGCTTCCACGCAGTGGATTCATCAGCAGTAGCATTCGAACTTGCAGCACGTGGCGCGTTCCGTCAGTCTATCCCTAAAGCGGGTGCACAACTGATTGAACCTATCATGGCTGTTGACGTATTCACTCCAGACGATCACGTGGGTGATGTTATTGGTGACCTTAACCGTCGTCGTGGCATGATCAAAGATCAACTGGCTGGTGTTACTGGTGTTCGTATTAAAGCTGACGTACCTCTTTCAGAAATGTTTGGTTACATCGGTTCACTACGTACTATGACATCTGGTCGTGGTCAGTTCTCTATGGAGTTCTCACACTACAACCCTTGTCCAATGAACGTAGCTGAAGGCGTAATTGCTAAAGTTAAAGAAGAGAACGCTAAAAAATAAGTAATTATTTTTAGTTAATCTTCCTAACCCCAGTTATGTAAATAACTGGGGTTATTTTTTGCCTGAAAAACAACAACAACAACAACAACAACAACAACAACAACAACTCTAGCCCTCTTTTATCTCATCCTCTAGTATCTAATCTGTTATAAAAAACAGACAAAAAAAAGCACCAAGACCATCAGCCTTAGTGCTATTAATTGTGCTTATTAACTTAACCTAACAGCGTATTAACCGTTACTCGAAATGCCAGTAACCTAAGTTAACCCACTCAATCAACAATTCACCAAATACTTTATCTTCCATTAATACTTCAAGTTCTTTGGCTGTCTGCTCAGTGGTATTACATAACGTCTGTACACTTGCCGCAATGCTTGCGTCAAAGTCATAACGCTCGCCATCAATGAAACAGCTCGTCGGCATTTCTGGGAAATATAATGTTTTCAGTCCATTTACTTTACGCAAATAAGACTCCATACCAATTTCATCTACTACAATCGCGTAATCGGCAATGTAACCACCTTCAGGTACCAACAAATCTAATTCGTGTGCTGATTCACTGTAATGACGACCAAGGAAGTCATGCATAACACTTTTATCAGCCATTAATGATGTCATGATGTCTGTTAAACCTTGCACTTCGCCTGATTCAATAGAACCATGCTCTGCACGTGGTTGTAACTTAGGATCGCTATAACGAACAAACTCTTTATCTTGTTGTAATAAGTAATCACCAAAGTCGTTTAACAGTTCTTTTTGATCTTGCGCGCGGAAACCTACTGAGTAGTTAATCGCTTCGCCAACAGCATAACCTTCATGCGGTGCATAAGGTGGGATATATAAAATATCACCGGGTTCTAATACCGTATCAATAACGGCATCAAACGCTTCACAATGCTTCAACGCGCCGTTAGCAGCAAACTCTTGAGGATTCATATCCTGAGAACCAACACGCCAGTGACGCTTACCTTGGCCTTGTATTATAAATACGCAATAGCGATCGACATGCGGACCCACACCACCGGTATCAGAGCTGTAAGAAACCATTAAGTCATCAAAACGCCAGCTTGGAATAAAGTTAAACACATTCGCCAGTTCCGCGGAAGGATCATGCCAATGGTTAATCGCTTGCACTAGAATAGCTGCGCCCGGTTTTTCCAGACGATCAAATTCAGTGAAAGGACCACATTTAGCTTCCCACTTACCATCTTCAAGTGACACCATACGCGACGTCACGTCTTCTTCCATCGCTAAACCAGCAATTTCATCCGGGCTGATTGGATCGATAAAGTCCTTGAATCCAGCTTTAATTAACAGTGGTTTTTTCTGCCAATAATTTTGCATGAAGTCAGCAATATCAAGATTTAATTTATACATAGTCAACCCGCATTAAGTAATCGAAGTAATAGAGCGCGTATCATAGGTATTTTCGCGATAATAGCAACAAAAAAAGCCCCGCTTATATTAGGGAATATAAGAGAGGCTCCATTTAGTCCTGCTTGATTAGCCTGTTGAACTAAGCAGCCTCGGATACGTAGACATCGGGGAAGTAAACAGCCCGAATTAACTGAGATTTAATTTCATCGTTCAGTAATACATGCAATTCATACATAATGCTAATAATGCCACCACGCAAGTCATTCACTTTGGCAGCAAGTTGCGCCGATGATAAACCATCCGTTGCAAGTGTCGGATTGCTCGCGTGAGCCTTACCAACCAGTGTATTGCATTCGGCCAATTGTGCTGTAAACAGCGCCCAAGATTTGTTATTCATATCTAGTGCTTTACCAGCAGTTAATATAGGCACCCATTGGCTGACTCTGTCTTCTAGAGATACGCTCTTATCTTCATTATCAATCATGTCTGCATTATCAATATTATAAGCTTCAGCTTTAGCCGATAGATATGACGTTAAAGATGCAAATAGCGTTGTAATGCACGCATAGTACGCTACATAACACGCTGTGATGTCGGCATTGTTAATCGTTAAATCACGATATGCCAGCGCAGAGTCAAACTCACCTTGATAATCACTCACATTGATAATGCCAGCACCGCGGATATAGACCTTGCTATCCATCGTATTTTCGACAAATGGCACCGTATATTCCCAATCTCGAGTATCAGAGACTAAACGCTTAAAAGGGTATTTATTCTGCTCGAACCACTGCTCAATTGTTTTATTTTTCAGTCCATCAGTCAAACTTCGATTTGAGTGGTCACTATACTTCACCAGATCAAAAATTAGCTTTTTCGCTTGTTTCTCTGAAATTTTCATTCTTACGTTTAGCACTAACAACTCCTTCAATGCTGTTTAACGCCTTATCAACTGGCGTGCAGCTTAGTATTTTTTGGCATTTCATCATAAACTTTTTGTCAGTGTTTAATTTAAAAACCAGATAACAGATACTAAAAAGCCCCGTGGATATTACATAACATAATTTCCACAGGGCTGATTAACAAGCGCTAACATCGTGTTACAAAATAGCTAACACGCTAATTAAATTAACGACTCAAATTAAGCGTCACTGAACGTGCATCGCCTTCATTGACCGTCACAATATTAGAATTGATGTCATCATCTTTCGTCATCACATTCTCATCTTGAGAAAGCTTAGCGCTCACTTTAATCGATGGGAATTGTGACATTTTCATTTGTGCCATCATCGCATCGCTATCTGATAATGAGATAGTTAATGGGAATGTTGGGTCCGTGATACGTTTAACAGCCAGTGGTGCTTTAGGACCCGCAGCGGCTTGCACGTAGACATACAAGTAACCTTTAAGCTGCGCTTGGTCAGCAGTAATAGTGATCGTTACTTGCTCATTACCCGCAGACACTTGATTGCTAGCTGCAGCAGGACCCGTTGTTGTAGCAGGAGCGGTTGCAGTATCAGCTACTACAGGTGCAGTACCACCTTTCGCTGCAATCTGTTTTCTGGCGTATTCAATACTACCTTGGATCATTTTGATACGATCTGGCTGACCAGTAAGTAACGGTAACATACGTTGCCATTGCTCGATTGCGCCAAGGTAATCTTGGTTTTCTAACGCCATGAACGCAGAAGTCGATAATACTTCGATATCGTTAGGTTTCTCTTGTTTAAGCTCCATCAATATTTTACGGGCTAAGTTATTCTGTTCTGGATCATCACTGAGCATTAATGCTTGTGCATAACCGGTCACGATTGATGTGTTCAGCGGTGCTAGTTTGTAAGCACGGTCCATAGCAATAAATGCGGCGTTTGAATCACCTAATGCAACGTTTAAGCGACCCAGCAATAACCAACCAAATTCATTATCCGGTTCTTCCCTCATCTTGGTACTCAATGCCAGTTTAAAGTCTTTGATCTCTTGATCTGTGACTTTATCACCTTCATTCATCACGCGGTTTGTTAGCTCAGGTAAACGTGAATATACGTCTTGCCAGTTCACTACCTTTTCACGTGCGCCTAATGTCATATACACAGACACAGAGAAGACCACTAAGAATATAACACCAGCAAGCCAGATAAATGGTGAATTAGCGGTACTTACTGCCCTCACTTTCTCATCAACAACGTCATCTAATAGACCACGTTGCATTTCATCAATAAACTCTTCGCTTTTGTCTAACAACCCCTGATCTTCATCGTCAACCAATTCGCTAATACGACTTTTATACAGGTCTTTGTTTAGTTGGTCTCTTGTCGCGCCTGTTAACTTGTTCTCACCCGTAACAGGGATAACAAATGCCAGCGCGGCAACGATCACCAATACAATACTTACTATCCAAAATAACAACATGCTATTTCTCGCTATCCTTTAAAATTCTGGCCAAACGGTCTTTCTCCGCACCCGTTAACTCATCATCGCGTTCATCAGTTTCAACACTGACTTTACGACGACTGTTACGAACAATAATCAGACCACCAAATAATACAAATAAACCAGGACCAACCCATAAAATGGCAGTGCCTAAGGTTACTGGCGGTTTGTATAAAACAAAGTTGCCAAATCGATCAATCCAGTAAGTAACAATCTGATCTTCATTCTGACCTTCGGTCACCATATTATAGGTTTTTTGACGCATGTCTTTGGCAATTGAGGCATTTGAATCAGCAAGATTATTGTTTTGACATTTAGGGCAGCGTAACTCTGCCGTTAAGGTTCTAAACAGGGCTTCTTGTTCTTCAGTCTCAAAGTCATAGACATCAATGACCGCAGCAGCACTGAAACTGAACATTAAAGTCATTAATACGAATAATTTTTTCATTTTAAATCCTTATTTCAACTGCTCATAAACAGCTTTCAGCTCACCATTCCAATTACGCGGGTTGATATCCCCTACGTGCTTGAATTGAATAATGCCTTTGCTGTCGATAAAAAAGGTTTCAGGCGCGCCGTAAACACCCAGATCAAGACCTAACATGCCATCAGGATCAAAAAGACTGATCTTGTATGGGTTATCTAGTTCTTCTAACCATCTTAGCGCTTTTTTGCGATCGTCTTTGTAATTCATACCGACAATGTAAACACCGTCTTCAGCAAGTTCATTTAAGTACTTATGCTCGGCATAACAGGTTGGGCACCACGTTGCCCATACATTTAACAGCATAGGTTTACCTGACAATACACTTTTATCGTGCTGTAGCTCAGGTTCAACTAAATCGTTCAATGCAAACTCAGGAACAGGTCGACCAATAAAGGTCGACTCTAAAACGGTAGCGTCACGAAATAAGCCAATGTAAAGGAAAATAGACACACACAAAAATATGATCAAGGGTATGAGTCGTGTCATTAACTGTTTCTTTTTTTTCACATCATTAGTCATTATTCTGGTCCTAATTATTGTGCTTTCGCTACACGTTTGTTCACAAAACGATAACGACGATCAGATACAGCTAACAAACCACCGATAGACATAACCAAACCGCCCCACCAGATGAAACGAATAAATGGTTCGTAATAAATACGAATTGCCCATGAGTCATCTTCTAACTGCTCACCAAGTGCGATGTAAAGGTCACGTGTTACACCCCAATCAATCGCGGCTTCAGTCATTGGCATACTGCGCTGTGCGAAATAGCTACGTTTTTCTGCGTGCATAACAGTTTCAAACTTACCGTTTTTACTGATATTAAATACCGCTTTATAACCATCGTAGTTCGAGCCATTGGCTTCACCAATACGCTCGAATTCGAATAAGTAATCAGCAAAGACGACTTCATCGCCCGGTACCATACGTATGTCTTTTTCAATTTTGTAATTCTGTGTTGCAGAAATACCAATCAACATCATCGCTAGGCCAACGTGACCCAGTACCATAGCCCAATGACTACGTCCAAGTTTCGTTACACCAGAAGCAAAGCTATGACGATGAGTCGCACGTATATAGACTTCGATCGAACTGGTGATAATCACCCAGAATGCGAGTGCAAAACCAACAACAGCAACAATTTTTATCTTATCCGCAAAGATTGCAGGTAGTGCAACCGCTAACACAATACTTGCTACAGCACTTACCGCTAACTGGATAAACAATGGGCGTAAGTCTGCCTCTTGTTTCTTCCAGCGTAATAACGGTGCGATACCCAGTGCGATTGCAAACGGGATCATGATATAGAAGAAAATATTATTAAAGAATGGTACACCGATTGAAATCGAGCCCATACCCAGTTCTTTATGTACCAGTGGTAACAAGGTACCAATCAGTACAACTAATAACGCTGCAATTAATAATACATTGTTCATTAACAAGAAGGTTTCTCGAGAGAACAAGCTGTATTTACCACGGCTCTTAATTTCTGAACCTTTCACTGCATAAAGCAGTAATGAACCACCAACAACCGCAATTAAGAAGGCTAGAATAAACAAACCACGTGCAGGATCAGAGGCGAACGCATGCACAGAGACCAGTACACCCGAACGAACTAAGAAAGTACCCAATAGACTTAAACTAAATGCCGAAATCGATAATAGAACGGTCCATGATTTAAATACACCACGTTTTTCACTTACCGCCAGCGAATGAATCAATGCTGTGCCAGCAAGCCAAGGCATAAATGATGAATTTTCTACTGGATCCCAGAACCACCAACCGCCCCAGCCGAGTTCATAATAAGCCCACCAACTACCCAGTGCGATACCTGCAGTTAGGAATACCCAAGCAACCAGCGTCCAAGGACGTGACCAACGCGCCCATGCAGAATCAAGGCGACCAGCCATTAATGCCGCAATAGCAAAAGAGAAAGCAACAGAGAAACCAACATAACCCATGTATAACATCGGGGGATGGAAAATCAAGCCAACATCTTGTAGCAATGGATTTAAGTCGTTACCGTCAAGCGGTAAGTAAGGCAAAGTACGATCAAATGGATTTGACGTTAACAAGATAAACAAGTTAAAACCAATCGCAATCATACCCATCACAGCAAGTACGCGAGCCAGTGCAATCTTAGGAATACCACGGCTAAATATTGCAACCGCGGCAGTCCAAATAGCTAAGGTTAAAGACCAAAGTAATAATGATCCTTCATGACCACCCCATACCGCAGAGATTTTATACTGTATCGGTAATAATGAATTGGAGTTAGTTGCTACATAACCAACTGAAAAATCATCAGTCGCAAATGCGTAAGCTAAAATTACAAATGAAAGACTCATTAGCAATAATTGCATAATGGCTAATGGTTTAGCACTATTAATCATGCCAGGATGATTAATCTTTGCGCCTATAAGTGGATAAATTGCCAGCAAGAACGACAACGCCGTTGCGACAATTAAACTAAAATGTCCAATCTCAGGGATCATTACAAACTACCTTATTTAGTTTCGTTACCGTATTCTGGTTTCATATGCTTAATACCTTTGATTGCTTCTGCAACTTCAGATGGCATATATTCTTCGTCATGTTTAGCGAGTACTTCAGTCGCCGTTATAACGTTTGCTGATTTCAATACACCTTGAGCAACAATACCCTGCCCCTCACGGAATAAATCCGGTAAAATACCTTCATATTCCAGTGTTACCAGACCACCGCCATCATCACTGAGTACAAAGCGAACTTTAAGATCTTCCAGATTACGTTTGACCGTACCCGGCATCACTAAGCCACCAATACGTAAACGCTGACCAATTTCAGGTTTGACTTTATCTTCACCTAAACCTTCAATGAGCTGTGTTGGGGTATAGAATAAATCAATGTTCTGCTTTAACGCGTAAAGAACAAGGCCAGTAACACTACCTAAACCAATGATAATCACCAGTGCGATAGATAAGCGTTTTTTACGTCTTGGGTTCATAGCGTATTCTCCATTTTTTCAGCAGCACGCATACGCTCGATACGCTGATGCTTATTTTTAATTTCTTGAATAATTTGGCTACGTTTGACAATCGTAGCAACGGTTAATGAGCCTAATGCCAACACGCTAAAAGCTACCGCGAGCCAGACATAAAAACCGTAACCACCCATTGCTAAAAAAGCTGAAAAGCTATCAAATTGCATGTTACTTGTCCTCGATAAATAATTCTTTCACCCAAGGTCTGTGCGACTCACGGGTAATTAATTCATTTCTAAAGCGCATCAAGGTCAAGGTACCAAACAGTAAACCAAAGCCTAATAAATTAATCAGTAAAGGCCATAGCATATCGGTATCCATTGACGGTTTACCGAATTTACTAATTGTGGCTTTTTGGTGTAGTGTATTCCACCATTCAACTGAGTAATGAATAATTGGTAGGTTAATAACACCCACTAAGGCAAGGATACCAGCAGCACGACCCGCTAACAGCTTGTCGCTAAACGCACCATAAATGGCAATAACGCCAAGGTATAAAAATAATAGAATAAGTTCAGATGTTAAACGCGCATCCCATACCCACCAAGCACCCCACATAGGTTTACCCCATACAGCACCAGTGAACAAGGCGATTGCGGTAAAGACAGCACCAATTGGCGCAATCGCAGCAACCGCCATATCTGCCATTTTCAATTGCCAAACCAGACCAATAAACGCAGCAATAGCCATGCTAAAATAAGCGCCCATAGACAAGGAGGCAGCAGGTACATGCAGATAGATAATACGGAAACTATCTCCTTGTTGATAATCAGCGGGCGCAAATGCAAAACCCCAAATCATTCCGATGCTCAGTGATACCGCACTAAATAGTGCAAACCAAGGCAGCATTTTACCAGCTAAGTTATAACTTTTTTCTGGTTTTGCATAAGGATGGAGCCATTTCCACATATTAAACTCTCTACATAAATAACGGCTCAATTATATGAACCTTAACAATGATTGAAACTAACTTTACTTATCTTTAACTAACGATTTAACTCAGGCTAACCCGTAATGAGGCCGCGATGGCAAACGGTGATAAAGTAACCGATGCTGCGAGCATCGCGCCTAAAATAGCCACTGGGCCAGCATACGATACACCAAAGCTTGCCGCATCAATGGCACTGGTTGCAAAAATCAATACTGGAATAAATAACGGTAAGATCAGCAGGCTCAGTAATACGCCACCTTTACGTAAGCCAACCGTCAAGGCCACACCAATCGCACCAACAAAACTCAGTACTGGCGTGCCGAGTAACAAGGTAATGAAAGTCGCCATGAAGGTATTCGCATCTAATGATAAAAATACCGCTAACAAAGGTGATACAAATAAAATGGGTAAACCAGTCAGCAGCCAATGCGCAACAACCTTAGCAGTAACAATCACCCCTAATGGTGTGTTTGTTAACATTAACTGTTCTAACGAACCATCCAGAAAGTCATCACGGAATAACCGTTCCATCGACAACAGTGCCGATAATAAAGCTGCAACCCAGATAACGCCTGGCGCAATACGCAATAATAAGTTTGGCTCTGGACCAATGCCTAATGGAAACAGCATTATCACGATAATAAAAAACCACAGTGGATTTAAAATATCTGATTTACGACGAAAAGCCGTGATTAATTCACGCTTTATCACCTGTATAAAAACAGCAAACATATTAATACTCAGTTAAGTGTTGACGGGTTAAGGTGATCTTACGTAAACGTCCTGCTGAGAACTGTAGATCTTGATGCGTAGTCAAAATAACGCTACCACCATTATCGGCATGCGCTAAAAATAAACGCTCTAATACTTTCACGCCATTTTTATCAATCGCAGTAAAAGGCTCATCAAGGATCCACAACTTTTTATCCGTCAGCCATAAACGCGCTAAAGCAATACGACGTTGCTGTCCGGCTGAAAGGTGACAAGCTAATTGATCTTCATAACCAGCAAGGCCGACTTGTGCAAGCGCGTCCCAAACTTTCTCTTTGGCGACAGCTTTATGCATTGCATGGTAAAAAAATAGATTTTCAAAAGCGGTCAGTTCTGCTTTTACACCCGGTAAATGACCGAGATAGAGAAGGTCTTGATGATAGCTTTCACGATCATCTAATGTATCCGTTTGCTGCCAAAGAATATGACCATCGGCTGGTGATGAGAGTCCGGCCAATAGACGCAGTAAGCTTGTTTTGCCTACCCCATTTGGGCCTTCAACTTGGATCATTTCACCTGCAGATACGGTGAAACTGAGTTCAGAAAATAACACGGTATCTTCGCGTATACAGCTTAATTTAACAACTTCTAACATATTTTGTATTCTTCCAGCATCAACCTGCAAGAATGTTAACATATTCCAGCTTTAAGCATAATTAAGCAACATCAAATAACTGGTCGATTATAGGGAATAAATGTTATTTTTTATGGAAGTTTAGTAATAATTCCGCTTCTGCACGTGGTAGTTCGCACTCACGCATGATTTCATCAAGGCTTGCGCCTAATTCAACTAGCTTCACAGCCCGCGTATAAAAACGGCTATCAGGATCTTGCTGCTCGTGCGTGGTCATCTCTTCTTTCATTTCATCTTGTTGAAACTTAGTTTGCTGTAATTCCGATGCCACACCCTGAATTGCACCGCCAAGATTAATATTTGATGTGCTTAGCTCAATGATGCGTTTTTGCAGTGACTCTCTTGATTTAGATAAGTCTTTAAGCAGTAAACTATGTGTTGCCTGCAATTTAGTTAACTTACGGAATAATACAACGCAACCAATAACCGCGGCAATCGCGACAGTCAGCGCAGCACCAGACAAAATCAAAGCAAGCATATTGAGTCCTTCAATAAAAAAAGCAATTAAAAAAAGCACTGTAACAATCATTACAGTGCTTTTCTAGATAGAAATTAGGATTTAACTTATAAACCGCTTAATTCATCCCATTCGTCATCACTTAAAAACTTATTCAAATCAACAAGGATAAGCAATTCACCGTCACGGTTTGATACACCTTGGATAAATTGAGCGCTTTCATCAGTTCCTACACTCGGAGCCATGTCGATTTCTGAAGAACGTAGATAGACGACTTCAGCAACACCATCAACAAGAATACCAATCACTTGTTTTTCGGCTTCGATGATAACGATACGTGAATTCTCGCTCACTTCTGATGGCATCAAACCAAAACGAACACGGGTATCGATCACAGTCACGACATTACCACGTAAGTTAATGATACCAATTACGTAGTTTGGTGCACCCGGCACTGGGGCAATTTCTGTATAACGTAATACTTCTTGTACTTGCATTACATTAATACCGTAGATTTCATTCTCTAACTTGAATGTAACCCATTGTAGCACTTCATCTTCTGCTACATTTTCTACTAGGTTTCGAGACTGACTCATGTTTTATTTCCTTCTACTATTGCCCATGAATATTGATGCCATTATCCAGCAATTTAATCATTTCGGTTACGTGTAATAATACGCACATGCGTGATTTAACCATGCCAGCTAACCAAGGTCGACTACCAGGTGTACTTCGCCATTTAATATCATTACTGTTTAAAGTTTCAGTACCATGCAGACTTTCACAGCCTAGTACCCAATTCGACTCACTTAGTTGGATCTGATATTTATAATCTATCTCGCCCATATTCTGCTCAGGCATAACCCATTGTGCAGTATCAACAACACTTAATTTTTGTTCACGGTGTTGCATGATACCTAAATACCAATCAGGTTTACCAAATAAACTGCTTACTATTTCAGTTTGGTGAATACCACCAAGCTCGGTCAGAGGCACTGCAAACATAACACCTGCGACCTCAAAAAACAGCGCTTGAAAGTGTTCTTCTAATTCAACATTTTGCCACGTAGGTGCCGCTTCGACGGTACTTTCTAATTCGGTGTCTGATTCTGGTATCGATGATGACGATAGCTCAATATCTGGCAACACCGTACTATCAGACTCTTCAGCAACAGTTACATCCGCTATAACCCGTTGTATCTCTTGCTCTCCTGCAGACACAGTACCAACCATAGTATCAATAACTGGTTCTGCAAGTACTTGTTCTGCTTGCAAATCTACTGACTGGGCATTATCTAAAACAGACAAGTCCATTTCTGCAAGGTCAATGTCAATAACAGAGCCCAATAACAGGTCGAGCTCGGTTAAAGAACCCGAACTGTCTGGCTCAGGCATCTTAAAATCACTCAGTCCTTGAGGCGAAACAACCGACAATAACGGTTTTAATTCAGCCTGAGCGGGCTCTGTAAGCGCCACTGTTAGCTCAGACTGTTTCAAGTTTTCAACCACTGGAACAGATAACATCGATGCAAAATAATCATCTAAAGCTGTGTGTTTGTTATGCTTATCCATACATACGGTCCTGCTGCTTAATGCCTGCCAACAAGTCTTGTAATAATGCCCCATATGCAGCAACACCACGGCTACTACGAGAATACATAGAAGGTGGCATATGCTTTAAACTGGCATTTCGAAATTGCGTATCTACAGGGATAACAGCACGCCATACATTCTGGCTATAGTTTTGTTGCAATGTCTGTAATGACACAATCGAAGCTTTAGTTCGGCGGTCAAACATAGTTGGGATCACTGTATAATGAAATTTATTTGTACAACTGCGTTGCATAATTTCAAAGGTTTTAACCATACGGTCTAAACCTTTCAATGCTAAAAATTCCGTTTGCACAGGCACTAAAATTCGGTCACTGCTTGCCAGCGCATTCACCATCATCACCCCAAGTACAGGCGGACAATCGATAATAACAAAGTCATAATCACCCGACACTAAAGTGATAATATTTTTGAGAATAAGTCCCATACCATCACGATGACCGAGTGTTCTATCTAAAGTCGCCAGTGCCATCGTCGCAGGTAATAAATTAATACCGTTATAGGGTGTTTCAATCGTCGCATTATGAACCAATTCAGCATCAAGCATAGGCGCGACAAAAAGATCAAACAATCCAACCGTTAAATCATCACAATCATAATTGAGATAACTCGTTAATGATGCGTGAGGGTCCGTATCGATTAATAATACGCGCTGCCCTTGCTCTGAAAGTAAACCTGCCAGAGTAATTGCAGTGGTTGTTTTTCCAACCCCGCCTTTTTGATTAGCAACAGTCCAAACGTTCAACTTTACCCTACCTTATCTGCATGTCGTTACCGACAACCAACTTCAATATTAATGCGCTCTGCGATTTGTGGCAGATTAATTTGTTCATCGGCTAATCCAGCATTCACAATTGCTTGTGGCATACCGTATACAACGCAAGATTGTGCATCTTGAGCCCACACAGTACTGCCTTTTTGTTTGAGTAATTTAGCGCCATCTCGGCCATCAGCACCCATACCAGTTAATACAATCGCTAATACTTTATCGCGATATGACTGGGCAGCAGAGCCGAATGTAATATCGACACTCGGTTTATAATTAATCCCTTCTGGGCTTTCAATGACTTTTAAACTTAAACCACCGGCTTTACTCTCAATCAGAACCTGTTTACCACCAGGTGCTAGATAAGCAACCCCAGGCCGTAAGCGGTCACCATGTTGCGCTTCCTTTACCGTGATTTGGCATAAGGTATTCAATCGCGCTGCAAATGCTGACGTAAACGTAGCCGGCATATGTTGAATGAGTAAAATAGGTAAAGGGAAGTCATGACGTAAAGGTGTTAATACGTTTTGTAATGCGACTGGACCACCGGTCGACGCACCAATTACCATTAAATTATATTTTTTACCTGATGCACGTTTTCTTACATGGCTGACCGTTGCCGGCGTTCGCGTTTCAAGTGTCGCGCTATCGACATCAGCAACATGCCTCACGTTTACAGAATTCGCCGTATGCAATCGGCTTGTCGCGGTATTTTTACGCAGTAACGTTGCGCTATTAAGACGTCTATCAGGCGCTACTGGCGCACTACGAACTGGAGCGGGAGTGATACGCGGAGCTCTCAATCCACTTCTACGTTTACTGATTTCTTTAATATTTTGCTGCAGTAATTTAACCGCTTCCGCTTTATCTTTGGCAATATCTTCAAATTTTTTCGGTAAAAAGTTAGCCGCACCTGCCTCTAAAGCCTCCAGTGTCGACTTCGCACCTTGGTGCGTCAGTGACGAAAACATTAAAATTGGGGTCGGCGTATCTTTCATTATCGCTTTAACCGCAGAAATACCGTCGAGTACCGGCATTTCAATATCCATGGTGATCACATCTGGACGTAACGATTTCGCTTTAATGATCGCTTCTTCGCCATTCTTAGCAGTATCAATAACTTCCATTTCTGGATCTGCATTAATGATTTCACTTACTCTACGTCTGAAAAAACTAGAGTCATCAACGACTAAAACCTTTATTTTCATCTAATCTATCTACTTAAATGTGTTTACTTCAATGTAAAAGCACACAGGGGTTGCCCCCTGTATCAACAAATTAGCGTTTTGCGTAATGATTTAAGAGACTTGGAATATCTAAAATCAAAGCAATACCACCATCGCTGGTAATAGTTGCGCCTGCCATGCCTGGCGTACCTTGTAGTAAGTTGTCTAACGCTTTAATAACAACTTCTTCTTGACCAATCAGACTATCAACCACAAAACCAACTTGTTTGATCCCTAACTGGACTATCACAACATGGCCAAGACCACGATCATTTCGTGTCGCTGCTTGTGGGTCCATTTTAGTTAACCAATCATGCAGATAAAATAGTGGAATCGCTTTGTCTCTGACTACAATGCTGAGTTGGTTATCGACAACATGGGTTTTATTTAAGTCCAAGTGGAAGATCTCATTAACACTCGTTAATGGTAAAGCAAATATTTGCTTACCGACTTCGACCATCAAGGTGGGTAAAATCGCCAGTGTCAACGGTACTTTAATTTCAATCGTTGTACCTGTCCCCAGTTTGGAGTCGATCGAAATTGTACCATTAAGTTTGCTGATACCCGTCTTAACCACATCCATGCCGACACCACGCCCAGAAATGTCTGATATCTGATCTTTGGTTGAGAAACCTGGAGCAAAAATAAGGTTGTATGCTTCGTTATCTGAGATCCTTGCTGCTGCATCAGCATCAAGCACCCCACGCTTAATCGCAATTTCCTTTAAGCGTTCTGGATCCATACCCGCACCATCATCTACAATTTTCAGACGAATATGATCGCCTTCTTGAGATGCTGATAAGGTAATCGTCCCTTGTCGTGGTTTGCCATTTTTGACGCGTTCGTCTGGCATTTCAATACCGTGGTCTACCGAGTTTCTCACTAAGTGAACCAGTGGATCAGCAAGTGCTTCCACTAAGTTCTTATCTAAATCGGTTTCTTCACCAATCATTTCAAGGTTAATGTCTTTTGATAAACTACGTGCTAAATCACGTACAACACGTGGGAAACGACCAAACACTTTTTTGATTGGTTGCATCCGCGTTTTCATGACTGCGCCTTGTAAATCGGCAGTAACCACATCAAGATTGGACACAGCTTTAGTCATGTCTTCATCATTACTTGCGGCGCCTAAGCTCACTAAACGGTTACGGACGAGTACTAATTCGCCAACCATATTCATAATTTCATCAAGGGTACGAGTATCAACACGTACTGTTGAATCAACTTGAGGTTTCGCTTTTTTCTCTGCTTTTACCGCTACAGTTTCAGTCGACTTTTTGGCTGCCGGTGCCATTTTTGCTACTGGTGTAGCAACCGCAGTTGCAGCTTGTGCAACAGGCGCGGGCTGGATAGCTGCAGAACCTCCAGCATTAACCACATTTTTGATCGTCGCAGCAGCACTTGGCGCATTACCCTTACCGTATAATTCATCCAGTAAGTTTTCAAAGTCATCGTCATTGAGTTCACTGCTGCTAACGGCTGGCGTAGCAACAACAGGCGCTGACGTTGTGTTTGTATTCGCCGCGCTAGCATGCTGACCAACACCATGCAGATCATCAAGTAACTTTTCGAACTCATCATCCGTAAAATCAACATTTGAACTTGCAGCAGGTGTAGGCACCGGGACGGCCACGTTAGCAGCTGTCGGCGTTCTACCTTTACCATGAAGTTCATCAAGTAATTTTTCAAAATCAAGCTCTGACATTCCGTCAATGCCAGAGTCATTACCAGACACGGTTACCGGTTGAGAAGTCACCTCTACAACCTTTTCTATCACTACTGGTGCAGATTCAGGTTGAGTCAGCAAATGAAGTTGATGGATTAATTCCGCATCTGCAGCAATTAATGGTTCACGCTCTTGAATCGCGACAAACATCACATTTACACAATCCAATGCTTGAAGGATCACATCCATTAATTCCGGTGTTACCGCTCGATGCCCATTACGTAGGCTATCAAATACGTTTTCTGCACCGTGACATATATCAACTAGTTCTGATAATGCTAAAAAGCCAGCGCCACCTTTAACTGTATGGAAACCCCTAAAGATTGCATTCAGTAATTCTGAGTCTTCTGGGCTTTTTTCTAAATCAACGAGTTGCTCAGAGAGTAGCTCTAGAATCTCAGACGCTTCAATCAGGAAGTCCTGTAGAATTTCTTCATCAACATCAAAGCTCATCAATATCTCCCTTAAAATCCTAAACTTGATAATAAATCATCAACATCATCTTGGCCGTCTACTACATCAACACGTTCTTTCGCATTCATGATTGGACCTTCCGCTTCAATGCCACTGATTTTTTTAATTTCGTTTGCTGTGTTATTTAGTGGGTTTGACGCCTCACCAAACATAGTCAGCATTTCAACTAATTTAACTTCTACTTCTTGCACTAGATTAATCACTCGGCGGATCATTTGACCAGTCAAATCTTGGAAATCTTGTGCCATTAGTATTTCAGTTAAGTACTGCCTTAAACTATCGGCATCAGAAACTGAAACTTGAAGAAATTCATCTAATAATTTACAAAGCTCTTTAAATTGACCGAGTTTCAAATCACGACTCATCAAGTTCTTCCAATTTGGCATCACTTGTTGGATACGATCAGTAAAACTATCAGCGATGGGTAAACACGCTTCCACTGCATCCATGGTGCGGTTGGCGGCTTTATCCGTCATCTCAATAACGTAGTTTAAACGTTCTCTAGCATCCGGAAACTCATCATTAGCCAGACTTTCAATACGCGTATCTAATTGAAAATCTTCTAATGAATCATGTAATTGGCGAGTTAACACTCCCACTTTTTCATATAGAGCAGCTGAACTTTCATTTTGAATATCAATAATAATTTCATTTGCCATTTCTACCTGGCCGCACTCTAGCAGTGTCACCAGTTCTTTAGCTTTTTCTAATGAAATCAATGCTTCTTGTTGATCAGTCATGCGCATCCTTGCTTATTGAATTCGTTCGAAAATTTTCTCTAACTTTTCTTTTAACGTCGCTGCCGTAAATGGCTTAATAATATAACCATTTACACCTGATTGTGCAGCTTCAATAATTTGCTCACGTTTCGCTTCCGCAGTAACCATCAATACTGGGATATGGCAAAGCGCTTGATCTTTTCTTATTTCTTTAAGAAGATCAATACCTTGCATTCCAGGCATATTCCAGTCAGTGACCACAAAATCATAATCGCCATTTTTAAGCATAGGTAGCGCGGTATTGCCGTCATCGGCTTCGAATGTATTACTAAAGCCAAGATCGCGAAGTAAATTTTTAATGATACGTCTCATCGTAGAAAAATCATCGACAATAAGAATTTTAATTTGCTTTTTCAAGTTGTTCTCCAAAATAAGTAATCACAATATTTACAGGTCCTGATTCCCATAAATATATTACTTCAATACGCAGGCACTAAATAATATAGTACCCATTAAACTTAATCATCCAACCATGCATGCATTCGCGCTTTGACACGATGCATTGCTTGACTGTGTATTTGACTTACTCGAGATTCACTGACACTAAGCACTTCCCCAATCTCTCTTAGATTTAACTCTTCGTCGTAATAAAGCGATAACACTAAGCTTTCTCTTTCCGGTAATGTTTTAATGCAATCCGCTAATGCTTGCTGAAAACGTTGCTCAGAAAATTCCGCACAAGGGGTACTTGATTTACCTTCATAAGCTGAATAAGCGTCTTCATTACTTACGGTCAAATCCTCGACCGCTAATATATGCCCACTGTTCACATCCATCAACATACTATGGTAGTCAGCCAGGCTTACGCCTAATTCCCCAGCAATATCCGTATCTTTTGCATCCGTCCCAGTTTGTTTTTCGATCCGGTCAATTGCCGCAGCAATATTGCGACCATTTTTATGCACCGATCTTGGTACCCAATCCCCGCGTCTCATTTCATCTATCATTGAACCGCGAATACGAATGCCAGCATAGGTCTCAAAACTAGCGCCTTTAGAACCATCAAAGTTGCGTGCAGCATCCAGTAATCCAATCATTCCCGACTGGATTAAATCATCTAACTGAACACTCGGAGGCAAACGTAGGAGCAAGTGATGAGCAATTCGTTTTACTAAATAACCGAATTGCTCAACAGCGTGATTCTGTTGCGACTGGATGCTACTGTAAGCGGATGCTTTATTCACTTCAATCTTCTACCCTAGCTTTGTTTTCAAACAAGTTCTCAATGAAGAACTCCAGATGACCGCCGCCTGTATTCGGCACCGGCCAAGTTGCAGCTCGACTTGCTAACGCTCTAAACGCCAATGAAGCGGGTGCTTTTGGAAATGCTTCAACAACCACTTTCTGTTTACGAACGGCTTGGCGAACGCAGTTATCAAACGGAATACAAGCAACAAGTTCTAATGTTGCATCTAAAAATCGGTCGGTGACACGTGTCAACTTAGTAAATAACTCTTGGCCTTCCCGTAAACTGCGCACCATGTTGGCAACAATTTTAAACTTATGAACGCCGTGCTCTTTGGATAATAATTTAATTAACGCGTAAGCATCGGTAATCGATGTTGGTTCATCACACACCACCATCAAGATATCTTGTGAAGCACGGCAGAAGCTTAATACCATCTCCGAAATACCCGCAGCAGTATCAACTAATAACACATCAATCGGTGTTTTTAGCTCTCCAAAAGCCCGGATTAAACCAGCATGCTCTTGCGTCGATAATTCCACCATCGAACGTGTACCAGATGTTGCTGGTGCGATTAAAATGCCATTTGGGCCTTCAATTAAAATATCGTCTAATGTACATTCTCCCGAAATCACGTGAGAAATATTTTTGTGTACGCGTAAGCCGAGCAAAACATCGACGTTTGCCAATCCAAGATCGGCATCTAAAACCATCACTCGCTTGCCCTGAGCCGCCAGTGCTACTGCCATGTTCAGTGTTACGTTAGTTTTACCTACGCCACCTTTGCCACCTGAAACGGCAATAACTTTAACTTTTTTGTTATTACTCATTTGTCTTAGACCACTTGCTTGATCGAAAAAATTATTTTTATTCATTACTATTTATCATCGCCTAACCAAAAATGCGTATCGTTTTGTTCTTCTAGTGTATCTCTATTCAGTACCGTACTCACTAATTGCTGAGCATTGGCTGAATCTATATCTTCAGGTACTCGCTGCCCATTTGTTATATAAGCAATTGGCAGTTGATGTTGTATTAATACACTTAAAACTTCACCGAGACTTAAGCTTTCATCCACTTTACTTAAAATACAGCCCGCTAACGGAATGTGATGAAAATGCTCTAGTGTTTCTTGTACGACCCTACGCTGTGCGGTTGCAGGGACAACTAAATAGTTACGAATCACGACTTTGTCATTATTGACTAAAGAATCTAACTGTTCAGACAAACGCGTATCGCGCTGGCCCATACCGGCAGTGTCAATTAAAACTAAACGCTTACTCCGTAATTGATACAAGTATTGTGCCAACTCTGCATCGTCACGTGCAACCTTGACTGTACAACCCATTATACGACCATAAGTCGCTAATTGTTCGTGAGCACCGATACGATATGTATCAGTTGTGATCAGTGCAACATTATCTGAACCATGCAGCATGGCAAATTTTGCCGCTAACTTGGCGATTGTTGTCGTTTTGCCGACACCCGTTGGACCAACTAATGCAACAGCACCCCCTTTACTCAAAATATCATCTGGTGCAATCAGGACATTATCCGTCAATAGCGCTTGAATTTGGTCCCAAGCTGATTCAATCGAACAGTTTTCTGCCACATTACTCGCTAACTGGTCTGCAACCTCTTCGGTAAAACCAATCTTAACGAGGTGTTTAATCAACATAGCACGAATAGGTTCATTACGTTCAACTTCCTGCCACTGTAAGCCTGATACTTGATGTTCGAGCAGTTTTCGGATTGAAGCAAGTTCCGCTTTCATCGCGCTAATATCTTGTTGATTATCACCTTTTGATGCAGTTGGCTCAAATGGCTTATAACCACTGTGTGGTGATTGACGAACCATACCATCACGCATTTCATTTTGCTCAGCAAGTGTCGCTGGCGCAGACTTTGGTGGTTCCGCAAATCGTCGAGCCACAGGTTTCTTTAAAAAGCTGGTATCCCAGTTATTTCCTTCACTGGCATTATCTTCGTTGCTTATTGCTTGAGACATCTGTTGTTTATGTTCTTGCTGACGTGCCAATAAGCTCGCTAATGAATCATTTTTTACCGCTGCTTGCTCGGGTTTAGCTTGTTGCGACATTTCGCTAGTCATTAACTTTTTGAAATTGAATTTAGATGCCGACAAATTGACGGAGTCTTCAGAAAGTTGACGCTTTGGCTTATTCATTACAGGTGTTCGTTCTGCCGCAGGTTCCGGTGCCGCAGGTTTACTTTCAGAGAAATCCACAGCAGCAACGATCTCGATGCCACCGGTGACCTTTTTGTTAGACATAATAACAGCGTCGGGGCCAAGAACCTCTTTGACTTCAGCCAATGCCGAACGCATATCTTTGGCAAAAAAGCGCTTTATTTTCAACTTATCATCCTTAGTACTGTTCGCTACTTTAATTTATTAACGTGTTATTGACCTACAACACTGACAATTCGGATCTGTTTATCATCGGGGACTTCTTGGTAAGACAATACTCTTAATGATGGTATTGAATATTTCACAAATTTCGCCAATGTAGATCTTAATACGCCAGACGTTAATAAGATCGCTGGTTGTCCAGCTAATTCTTGATTCTGCGCAACTTCTGTTAACGAAGTTTGCATGCGCTCTGCTAATCCAGGTTCAATACCCGCACCTTCACTACCAGCAGCCTGTAAAGACTGATGTAATATTTGTTCTAATTCGGGTGCCAGTGTCACCACAGGTAATTCACTATCGAGACCATTAATATCCTGAACAATCATGCGGCGTAAACTGACACGACAAGCAGAAATTAATACTTCTGGATCTTGCGTTTTCGAGCCATATTCAGCCATCGTTTCCACAATAGTACGAATATCTCGAATTGGCACGTTATCATGTAATAGTCCTTTTAGAACTTTTACAACAGTCCCTAACGGTAGGATCTCAGGAACTAAACTTTCGACTAACTTCGGATGTGTTTTCGCTAACACATCTAATAAATTTTGTACTTCTTCATAACCGAGCAGTTGTGCCGCATTATTCAGTAATAACTGGCTCAAGTGTGTCGCAACAACCGTGGCGGAGTCAACTGCTGTATAACCCAAGGTTTGCGCTTGATCACGCTGTTGCGGGTTGATCCACAATGCAGGTAAACCAAAAGCTGGATCTATGGTGGCAATCCCTTCGATCTTGCCGTAAACCTGACCAGGGTTAATGGCTAACTCTTTATCGTGGAAGATTTCAATTTCGCCATTGGAAACGCCCATAATGTTAATACTGTAACAATTTGGTGGTAAATCTAGGTTGTCGCGAATATGCACCGCGGGGATCAAGAAACCTAATTCTTGAGAAAGCTTCTTACGTACACCTTTAATACGGTTTAATAACTCACCACCTTGGCTTTTATCGACCATCGGAATTAAGCGGTAACCCACTTCCAAACCAATCGTATCGACTGGTTTAACATCATCCCAGTCGAGATCTTTTTGATCATTCAACGTCGCGTCAATGGCAGCATTTTCTGGAATTTTGTTTTTCTCTTCTTCACGTTTATCTGCAGCTTTCATTAACCACCACGCCCAAGTACCAGTAAGCACACCAAAACCGATGAAAGCAAGGTGTGGCATACCCGGTACTAACCCCATCACCGTCATAATAACAGCAACAACCGCTAATGCTTTTGGATTGGCCACCATTTGGCTCGTGACTTGGGTGCCCAATTTTTCATCTTTATTTTGACGGGTAACAATGATTGCGGCAGCGATAGATAAGAGTAATGACGGTATCTGCGCAACCAGACCATCACCAATGGTCAATAATGTGTAAATCTCACCGGCTTCCGCAAAACTGAGATCATGCTGCGAAATACCAATGATAAGGCCGCCGATAATATTGATAAATAAAATCAATAAACCGGCGACCGCATCACCTTTTACAAATTTACTGGCACCGTCCATCGAACCATAAAAATCAGCTTCTTCCGTGACTTCTTCTCGGCGTGATTTGGCTTGCTCTTGGTCAATAATACCAGCGTTCAAATCGGCATCAATGGCCATCTGTTTACCCGGCATTGCATCAAGGGTAAAACGCGCACTTACTTCCGAAATACGTCCCGCACCTTTGGTCACCACGGCAAAATTAATAATCATTAAAATCATAAAAACGATAAGACCGACCGCCAAATTTCCGCCGATCACCACCGAACCAAAAGCGTCAATAACCTCTCCGGCGGCACCACTCCCATTATGCCCTTCTAACAATACCACTCGGGTCGATGCCACATTAAGCGCTAAGCGTAATAACGTTGCAATTAACAAAACGGTAGGAAATGCAGCAAAATCAAGCGGTTTATTTACGTATACGGAGACAAGTAAGATTAATAACGACAACGCGATATTAAAAGAAAAGAATACATCTAACAGGAATGCGGGTATGGGTAGTACAACCATGCCGAGTGTAGCTAACACTACTATCGGGGTACCGATATTTTCTAGCGCGACGGCCCTTTTACCCCAGATTTTTGATAGATTTGCTGCTACTTGCATTACGAGACCTCAAAATTTTATGCTCGCTAGTATAAAGCAATAATCATACCTAAGGCAAAAGCATTAAGTGTCTAAATACAAAAATGGCATTAATATTTCAAATCGTCTGGAATATCCATGGCTTTTGGCAGCGGTTTAGGCCGATTACCTTTACGTTGCTTAAATTGTTCAAGTTGATAAACATAAGCGAGGATCTGTGCAACCGCAATAAATAACCCTTCAGGGATGGGGTCATCAATCTCAGTGCTATGATAAATAGCACGGGTTAACGCCGCGGATTCTAAGATAGGTACTTTGTGTTCTTTCGCCATTTCACGAATACGGAAAGCGACTTGGTCTACACCTTTGGCCACGACTTTGGGTGCCGCATTACCTGACTTTTCATATTTTAACGCCACAGAATAATGGGTTGGGTTGGTAATAATCACATCTGCGTCAGGAACATCACCCATCATACGACGTTGCGATATCTCCATCTGCATCTGCCTAATCTTGCCTTTTAACTGTGGGTTACCATTCACATCTTTCATTTCATCTTTAACTTCTTGCTTGGTCATCCGCAATTCTTTGGCGTGTTTCCAATATTGATAAGGTACATCAATAGCCACAATGATAATCAAGGATGCACACAACCAAATAAAAACATCAGTCAAAAAATTTAACGATTGGATAATCGAAATATTCAATGGCTGGAGACTAAACTCCATGATCTGTAAGAATTGAACTTTTAATACCAGCAAGGCTATCGTCACAACGACTGCGACCTTGGCAATTGATTTAATCAATTCAACCATGGCTTGTGGGCCCATCATTCTTTTTAGACCTGCTTTAGGCGACATTTTTGATGCTTTCGGACGAATGGATTCACCACTAAACACCATACCGCCCATCAAAATATTACCGATAATACCGGCAAAAAAACCCACAATCATAATACCAAACATGGGCCAAAATAACGGTTTAATACTCACGCTAACAATTTCAAGCAAGGCATCAGGACTGAAAATATCTTCACGTTCAAGCTGAAATAAACTAGTCATATTAATAACAAGCGCACGTGCCAACGCATCACCAAAAGCAAGGAAAGCTGCACCTGTCGCCGTCAGTACAAAGGTCGTCGCAAGTTCTTTCGAACGAACTACCTGACCTTTCTCCCTGGCTTGGGTGAGCTTTTTCTCGGTGGCGTCTTCGGTTTGTTCTTGACCGTCTTTTTCAGCCATGAGGAAATACCTTTATCCTAATGTGATAAGTAAAGCTAATACGCGCAAGCATTATTGAGCAATGAACAAATCAGTTCGCCGGCACGTTGCCACTGGGCATCAAAATGAAATACAAAGCTTTTTAATGATAAGTAAATAATAAATAAGCCCGCGACCATACCCACCGCAAACCCTAAACTAAATACGTTTAGTTGCGGTGCAGCCTTGGTCATCACACCAAACGAAAAGTTAATCACGAGCATAGCAACAACCGCAGACAATGACATACTCAGTGCAGCAGCGAACATGACTGACATCCACCCAGCTATTTCATAATACTGTATGGCAACTAAACCAGACGCTGAAACTGGCAATGTCTCAAACGATTTAACGACGGTCTCGATCATAAATAAATGACCGTTCACGGATAAATAAACCAGTGTGCCTAATAAAATATAGATTTGACCGATCACGGGAGACATTTGCCCCGATGCTGGATCTGCCATAGAGGCAAAACCTAAACTGGTTTGCATCGCGATAATCTGTCCCGCGAGCACAAACGTTTGAATCAACATGACAGTCACAAAGCCGATTGCAATACCAATCAAACTTTGTTGTAAAATAATCATGAAGCTACTTAACGAAAACAAATCAACATTGGGCATAGGCGGCAATACAGGCGCGACCATCACGGTAAGCGCAAAACAATAAAATAACCGGATTATGGTTGGTGTGGTTTTCGCACCACTGACTATCATGACCATGACCATGCCAGATAGACGGGCAAATGGCCAAATATAACTGGCCATAAACGTCATAATATCAGCTGATAAAATTTCCACTAATTAACCTACAACTTGTGGGATCTGAAGTATCATGTTGGTAAAGAATTCCATCAAACGCCCAAAGCCCCAATGCGCACCATAGATCAGTGCCAGTAAAGTGGCAATTAAACGCGGTAAGAAACTTAATGTTTGTTCATTAATTGAGGTCGCAGCCTGAAACACTGACACCACTAAACCGACTATTAACCCTGGAACAACAACCGCACAGACCAGTAGTAATACCGTCCATAATGCTTGTCGAAATATATCTACAAAGACTTCAGGTGCCATGATGCTGCCTTTTACTTATGAATCGGCTTATAAACCGATTTATGAACTGAACGATTACCTTATGTGAAAACGTGTATATAAAGAACGTCGTCATAATCCAAAACTGTTGGCAAGCGTGCCCAAAATAAGGCTCCAACCATCAACGAGAACAAACAGCATGAGTTTAAAGGGCAAGGATACAATCATTGGTGATAACATCATCATACCCATGGCCATCAAGATACTCGCCACCACCAAGTCAATAATCAAAAAGGGAATGAACACCATAAAACCAATTTGAAAGGCGGTTTTCAGTTCGCTGGTCACAAAGGCAGGGATCAACACTCTAAAAGGCACCTCTTCGGGTGAATCGGCTTCCACTTTTGCAATTCGCATGAAGGTATCAAGATCGGTCACACGCGTTTGCGCTAACATAAACTGCTGCATTGGCAGTTTAGCCTGCTCAAAGGCTTGCATCGATGTAAGTTCTTCACTCAAATAAGGCTGCAGGGCATTATCATTAATACGATCAAATACTGGCGACATAATGAAAAAAGACAAAAATAAGGTGATACCAACTAATACTTGGTTAGACGGACTCTGCTGTAAACCTAATGCTTGGCGTAAAATAGACAGTACAATGATGATGCGAGTAAACGAGGTCATCATGATCAGCGCAGCTGGCAGAAAACTCAACGCCGTCATCATGGCTAAAATTTGCAATGACACCGAATATTCCTGCGAGCCATCATTGTTAGTGATCACTTTCACCGCCGACATCACAGAATTATCAGCCCATGCAGCGGAGGTGAAGAAAAGCAGTACCAGCGACAGTAATACCGTAAACTTATTTTTCATTATGCTGTTTCATCATCTGGGCTAATTTAGTAGCAAATGGATTGAGCTCTGGCTGACTATTTTCCAAGGGCCGTTCTAACTCTTTAAGCAAATTAATTTGCTGTCCAGTTATGCCGAGCAATACTTGCTCTGAACCAACTTGTACCACCATGATCCGCTCTTTCGGCCCTAACGGTAACGTCGCGACAACGTGTAACTGTTGATTATCACTGCCAAATACACGCGCTTTTTTAGCTAAAAAAGCTAACATCACGATAACCGAAATAACCGCCAGCAACGATAATATCCATTGCAGCATATCGATATCGTTCATACTATTTAAGCTTCTTAATACGTTCGGTTTGGCTGATGACGTCGGTTAAACGAATACCAAATTTGTCATTGACTACCACAACTTCACCGTGTGCGATAAGTGTACCATTAACCATTACGTCGAGTGGCTCACCGGCTATACGATCAAGCTCAACAACAGAGCCTTGATTTAATTGTAATAAATTACGAATACTAATTTTACTACGACCAACTTCCATTGAAATCACAACCGGAATATCAAGAATACTATCTAATTTATGCTGTTGTTCAGGCGAGAATGCATTGTCATCATTGCTAAAATCTTCTAACTCCGCCGCTTCAACAGTACTTTGCTCGGCCATTGCAGCGGCCCAATCATTGGCCATCTGATCTTGATCTTCACTCATCTCTATACCTTATTTTCATCATTTTTATCGTCTAAATTAATTAATCCACCACGTAATACCACATGGTCAATATCAGATTTAGTTAAATTACTTACTTTCAGTTTTCTGCTAATCTTAACCGCTACATTATCTTTATTTCGACCCAGTTTGGCTTTATAACTTGGTAAATCTTCAATAAATACGGTGAGCTCTTCAGGCATCTCAATCGGGATAATATCCCCTACTCTTAATTCCATAATTTGCCCTATTGTCAGCTCAGTTTCAAGTAACTTAGTACTCAGTTCTACTGGTACATCTAAGATCTCTTCTTGTAACGCCGAACTCCAGCGCTCATCGGTATCTTCTTTGTCACTTTGCACACCCGCATCGAGTAATTCACGGATCGGCTCAAGCATCGAGTACGGCATGGTAATATGAAAATCACCTCCGCCACCATCAAGCTCGATATGGAATGAGCTCACAACAACAACCTCAGTCGGGCTAACAATATTAGCCATCGCCGGGTTTACTTCCGAATCAAGGTATTCAAACTCTGCGTCCATAACAGGCGCCCATGCTTCGTGATAATCTTCAAAGACTATCTTTAACAACATTTGAATAATACGGCGCTCTGTAGGCGTAAATTCTCGCCCTTCAATTTTGGCATGATAACGGCCATCACCACCAAAGAAGTTTTCGACTAAAATAAAGACGAGACGTGCTTCCATCGTCACTAATGCGGTGCCTTTTAAGGGGCGGAAACGCACCATATTCAAACTAGTCGGTACAAATAACGTATGCACGTATTCGCCAAACTTAAGCATTTGTACGCCATTAATTGATACTTCCGCAGTACGGCGCATCATATTAAATAGACTGATCCGCATGTGACGAGCGAAACGTTCATTAACCAACTCCAGCGTTGGCATACGACCACGCACAATACGGTCTTGCGATGAAAAGTCAAAATCAACAATACTGCCACTGTCTTCGACGGTGTCAAATTCATCTTCTTCAACATCATCAACACCATGTAATAGCGCATCAATCTCGTCTTGGCTTAATAAATCACTCACACTTAACCTACTGCATTACAAAACCAGAAAATAGGATTTTTTCAACAACCCCTTTTCCAGTATATTTAGTCAAAATTTCATTCACATTCGTTAACGAATCCGCGCGCAATAATTCTTTACCTTGATAGGTTGCTAATTGTTGCTCTGTGGTGGCACTAAAGACTTGCAGTAATGTACTTTCAATCAGCGGTAAATTGGCTTTCGCTAAATCTTTATTATCACTGCCACGTACCATTAACTGCACTTTTATCTGAACCAAACGCTCGCGCTTTAATCCTATAATATTAAAAACAAAAGGACGTGGCAGCGCCACATAATAAGCGGTCTCGTTAATTGTTTTATCGACGGTTTCTGTTACCACCCCTGAACTATCAGCGGCAGCACTATTATCACTTAAAAAGAAAAAGGCAGCACCACCACCAACAAGCGCTAATACTAAAATCACCGCAATGATAATAATTTTCTTATTACCCTTACCTTTATCGTCTATTTTCAAATCTTTATCGTCGGCCATTATCGTCCTTAAATCGAATTATCAATTACGCTTATACAGTCACTGACTAAGAGCTTAGGCGTAAAAGTCTACCCCTTTCGCAGTGTCTTGCCAATACGGCGTCGTAGTAGGGACTTCAGTCTGTGAATCTATTGCATAATTCGCATCATTATTGCTATTTTTTTGTCCGTTTTCTTGTCTTGATTGCTGAAATCCAGATTGCTGCTGGCCACTGTCGGCTTGTACCTTAGTATCCCCCAGCGTCATACCTTGTTGCTGTAGCATTTCTCGTAGTCGCGGCATTTGTTGTTCAAGTAAATCTCGACTTTGATTATTCTGCGCTTGGATTGTCACATTTATCTGATCGTTTTGCACAACCAATTTGATATTCATACTGCCTAATTCTGCTGGGTCTAAACGGATTGTCGCTGTTTGTATTTCTTTGCCGACCATTATGGCGATTTTTTCATTTAATTCCGAGCTAGCGAGATTGTTATTAAGACTAACCCGCTTCTCTAATACTTGCTGTTCTACGTCTGTTAATACCGGCGCCTTGGTCAAAGTACGTGTAGTTTGGTCTAACGGCTCTTGTTTACGTGCAGACTCCATAATTTGCGCGAAATCTAATTGCTCAATGGGTTCAGCCGATGCCATATCCAGCTGTTCTAGTGCTGAATTATTACTCTCTGTTACTGCACTGCTGGCCCCCGTAGTCATGCCATTGGATTGACCAAAAGGGGTGTTTTTCGCCCAGCCTGCTTCGCCAAAACCAGTGGCTAGATTTGCTTTTCCAGCGCCATCTAATCGTTCACTATCAAGTGTGCCATCACCCTTAATTGAATCACCGGTAGCTAATAAATCGTCTTGCCTAAATCGAGGGTTATTGTCAATAAGGCCAGCGACTGTCGACATACCAGCTAACGTTGACGCAGTGATAGTATCTGTTGGTTCTGTTAGACCTGTTGAATCTGTTAGACCTGTTAGACCTGTTGGATTTGTAGATAGCTCGCTCGCTTGCAATACTTGAGTCTGCTCATTATTACTCACATCACTCTCATTCGTCGCTTCTGCAACGCTACTATCGAGCATGGATAAGCCTGTCATGTTAACAGATGCCGATGAGGCAATATTCGCCCCCTTGGCTGGTAAAGGCAATTCATTACCGTTAGCTTTACCTTGCAACAGCATCGATGATTGATCAAGACGAGCCAAAAAATCATCACTGCTTTCATTTTTCAGTAAGCTGTCACCTTGACTCATTACACTTAAGTCATCGCCAGCTATCGCGTCAACTTCATCAGCGTGCTCTATCCGCCCTGCTACAATGCCATCATCGATACTCGCGTCAAAACTAGGCTCAGCACTTGGTACTGTACTTTCGACCAAACTCTCCGCCGCACTCTTCACAGCACTCTTTACTGCACTCTCCGCAGCAATGCCTTCAGTACTATCAATGGTTTTTGGACCAGCGATAGCAGCTGTTTTATTATCGCTATTAAACAGCGAAAATAATTTAGAAAAGCTACTTTCAGGCGTACTCAACTCGCCATCACTCGCCATATCTGCAGCGTTATCGCCTTTGACATTAAGCGTTTGCGATTTATTATTCGCCGCCGGTGTATCAGTCATCGCTGTTGATTTATGTAGAGAGAAAGTCATAGTTCAAGCCTAAATGTCATCAATAAGAAGTTATAGCGAAATAGTAGCAAAATTCACGCCAGATTATGAATTAGCGTGCGTTTATCGGTTATTCTTACGCTTGAAATATTGGAAGTTAGAAAACTCATCAAGATCTTTTTGCTCGCGTCGTTGTTCGACAAGCTGTGCAGCGACTTTGCGTTTATCTAATAATAAACCCAGCGCATCACGTTTCTTACGAATTTCCATCCAATCCGCATGCTTATTATTGACTGTTTGTTGGATATTATCGAGTGCTTGTTTCTGCTCAAATTCAGCTAATTCTAGTTTTTTCATAAAGTTATGATAATGCGCATAACTACTACCTGAGATACCGGCTTCCCCACGTTCCGTGAATTGCTGTAAATACTGTTTACGGTAATCACTTAATTGCTGCATTTGGCTATGATAACGCTCAGCATCTTGTTGGATCAGTGCATAGGCTCTCGCGGCGTTTTTTTCTTGCTCTTCAAGTTGCTGATAAACCCGTTGTAATGCGGTATTAGACATTATATTGACACTGTTTCATTATGAGGTTTCCACGCCAAGATGCGGTGCGATGGCAGCTAGCATTTCTTCACATTGCGAGAACGGAATAACTTCTTTCATGCCTTGTTGTAAGAATTGATCCATCGCTGGTTTTAAGCGAATTGCGCGATCAATTTTGGCATCCGAACCTTTGCTATAAGCGCCAATGGCAACCAAGTCTTTGTTCTGCTGATAGAGTGAGTAAGCTTGTTTGAATCCGCGAGCCGCGGCTTGATGGAAATCAGTCGTCACCATTGGCATGACACGACTAATCGACTTTTCAATATCAATCGCCGGATAGTGTCCCGCATCGGTTAACTCGCGAGACAATACGATATGACCATCGAGGATCGCCCGCGCCGCATCCGCAATGGGGTCTTGTAAGTCATCACCTTCGGTTAATACAGTGAAGAACGCCGTAATCGAGCCTTGTTCGTCACTCCCATTACCCGCACGTTCCACCAGCTGAGGTAATTTTGCAAATACCGATGGCGGATAACCTTTCGTTGCCGGTGGCTCTCCCACCGCCAAGGCAATTTCACGTTGCGCTTGTGCAAAACGGGTCAATGAATCCATCAGTAATAATACATTCAAGCCTTGGTCACGGAAGTATTCTGCTATCGCTAATGATGTTTCGCAACCTTTTAGGCGCATCAGTGGAGATGAATCCGCAGGCGCAGCAACAACAACAGAGCGCGCAAGCCCTTCTTCACCAAGGATCTCTTCAATGAATTCTTTTACTTCTCGGCCACGCTCACCAATTAAACCAACGACGACAACGTCCGCGGTCGAACCCCGCGTCATCATACCTAACAACACACTCTTACCGACACCAGAACCAGCGAAAAGCCCCATACGCTGACCTTGACCTACGGTGAGCATGGCATTAATGGCTTTAACACCGACATCAAGTGGTTTTGAGATTTTTTTACGCGCCAGCGGATTAATACGCTTGGCCGTAAAAGACGTGGTTTGTCCGGTAATAATTTCACCTTTACCGTCAATCGGCTTACCAACACCATCTAATACCCGACCAAGTAGTTCCATACCAACCGGAATACCTTGAGTTTCATTGAGTGGTGTTACTTTTGCTCCGGGAATAATACCAATGACCTGTTCACTGGGCATTAAGAATAACTTATCACCATCAAAACCAACAACCTCTGCATCCATCAAGCCGTTATCCGTTTCGACAGAACACAAACTGCCAATTGCAGCGCGGCAACCAACAGCTTCGAGGGTTAAACCAACGACCCGAGTCAGCTTACCAGCAACAGTTGGCTTGCTGGCCAGTGCGTCAGTTTTTAATTGTTGTAATCGACTGAGTAGCTCGGTCATTATGCGCCCGGTTTATTAGCAATAAGAAATTGACGCATCATTTGTTTAATACGTTGTTCCATTAACAGTTCTACCGAAGAGACTTCGTTATTAATCACTAAATCACCTTGTTTCATCATTGGCTCTGAGATTAATACCCAACCCCGTTTTACACATTCTTCAGTGGCGTAGTATTCATTGATTACGGTTAAATCATCAGGATGTAATGTAATGGTAATTTTTTGCTCAAGAACCGGTAACGCATCCAGGGCTAATTTTAATGTTTGCAGCAATATATCGTGATTAAATGTCACTTCGGTCTTAATTAACTCTTCTGCTAAGCCGGTCGCAACACGAATTAATTCGTTTTCAACTTCGCTATTTACGGCCGCTAAAGGCGCGTGCATTTGCGTTTGTAGCTGCTCCCATACTGTGGCTTTATCCGCTATCTGCTGTTGGCCATCAGCTAACCCTTGGGCGAGTCCTTGCTCTTGGCCTTGCGCTTCACCTTGGCTAAGACCTTCAGCCGTGCCGCTCGCTAAGCCATCCTGATAGCCTTGTTCTTTACCTTCATTGTAACCGTCGTCATAAGCCGCCTGGCGTATTGCGTCCAGCTCTTCAGCAGTCATTGGCTGCGGCTCAGCTTCTTCGACCGGCTCATCAGTACGCTTACCTTCATACCAGTCATGCTTCATCCCGAGTGCATTGGTATTAAGCACTGCAGCTTGGGTATTCTCAAACTCGGGTAAATACCAATCTTCTATTTGATGCTCATCACTCGCTTTAATAGGCGGGATATTAGACTTTAAACTGTCATTCATAGCCATATTCCATCAGGGTCATGTACTTATAAGAAGTCATCACCACCGCCTCCGCCGAGCATTATTTCACCGCTGTCAGCTAAACGACGCGCAATAGATAAGATCTCTTTCTGCGCCGATTCCACTTCACTCACCCGAATAGGTCCCATTGCTTCCAGATCGTCTTCCAGCATTTCGACTTGACGTTTCGACATGTTTTTAAAGATTTTATCTTTAAGCTGATCATCCGCACCTTTCAGTGCTTTTTGTAATTGATCTTGCGCCACTTCACGCAGCAGCGCTTGAATACCACGGTCATCAACATCAATAAGATTTTCGAATACAAACATAAGATCTTGGATCTGCTGACTGATCTCTTCGTCTGATTCACGAATAGCATCCATTAACTGCCCTTCGATATTGGTATCGAGATAGTTCATAATATTGGCAGCCGCTTTCAGGCCACCCATCTTCGCGGCTTGTGCGCCAGATTGACCTGCGAACTGTTTCTCCATGATCTCGTTTAATTCATGTAACGCGGCGGGTTGAACTTCTTCTAGATTAGCAATTCGCAACATTAAATCGATACGTACTTTATCTTGGAACTGCGATAAAATTTCAGCTGACTGCTCAGGTTCTAAATAAGACAATACAATAGTTTGGATCTGTGGATGCTCATTATGAATGATGTTAGCCACCTGACGTGCATCCATCCATTTCAATGAATCAAGACCTTTGGCGCCACTGCCCATGATGATTTGATCCACTAAGTTACCGGCTTTATCTGCACCGAGCGCTGCTGTTAAAGCGTTACGAACGAAATCTTCGCTACCGACACCAATATTAGTGAATTTTTGGATATCATCAATAAACGCACGATGCACACCCGCTACTTTCACCTGAGAAAAATCTTTCATTGATGCCATTGCCATACCCAGACGCTGTACTTGCTTCGGCTCTAACTGACGGAAGATCGTTGCGGCATCTTCTTCATTTAAACTCAACATTAATATCGCAGAACGTTCAATACCATTTAAGGTAGTTGCATCAAACTTGGTCGTCGCTGCTACTTGTTTATCTGAATCAGGCATCTTCTATCATCCATTCTTTAATCACTAACGCAGTTAAGTCTGGTTCGTTAGCAACCAGTGCTCGGACCGCTTCTAGCAAGTCTTCATCTTTGTGTAAATTAGGTAACTGTAAATGACCACTGCGCATTGCAAAATCGGTATCACCTTCGGTATCGGCGGTAAGCAATTGCATATCTTCATCATTTTCAATCGCACTGATACCTAAATCTAGATCTTCTAGGTTTTCTTCCGGCTCGTTGTTAATTAAGCGTTTAATCATAGGGCGAATAATTGCTATGATTAATACCACAATGACCAGTAAGCTCGCGGCGATACGGATTGCACGCCAGAACCATTCTTCTTCCCAAATAGGCAGGTCTGTCATCGCGGTTAATTCTGGGCGATTAAATGGGATCGCAACCACTTCTAAGTTATCACCACGATTAACATTAAAACCAATACCACCTTGTAATACACGGCGTATATTTGCAATTTCAGCTTGGCTGCGCGGCTCTCTCACCAACGCACCATCGGCGCCAACACTGTTAATGTAATCGATCGCAACCGATACACTTAAACGCTGAATAACACCCGTTTGTGATTTAGTGTGACTGATCGTGGTATCAAGTTCATAGTTTCTGGTGGATTCTTTTTGAGATTGGCCAATAGGACCCGCCGCGGCATTACCAGCATCAGCTTCTTCTGGTATATCAGCATCGAGCGGCGGTTGATTGGTTAATGCACCAGGAATGCCTTGATTGCCATTACCGAACGATTGACGTTCAAGTAACATCTCACTGCGTACTGCCGGTAAATCGGGGTTAAAACGTTTTTGCGTCTGCTCTGTCACACTAAAGTCCATTGATACATCAACTTCAGCGGTATAATTACTCACACCTAAGATAGGCATAAGAATAGAATCAATTTTTGTACGGTACTCACGTTCGTGATTTTTTACCATTTCAAATTCACGTCGGCCTTTTGCAGCCAGCATGTCTTGGCTGCCAGAGTTAAGTAAACGGCCATTTTGATCGGTTAATGTCACCCGTGTTGGTTCTAAACCTTGAACGGCAGAAGCAACTAATTGCACCATAGAGTCGATATTTTCTTGTGAAAGAGCAGCACTATTACGCACCGTCAACACCACGGTTGCACTGGGTTTCTTATTGCGCTTCGCAAATACATTTTCTTTCGGGATCGCGAGTAATACCTGTGCTTTCGATACCTGCTTAAATTCTTCTAATGCGCGTGCTATTTGACGTTCACGACCCAGCTTCAAACGTTCTCGTTCGACCCGTTGACTAACACCAAAGCCCATATCTTGCATTAAGATATCGTCACCTTGTAGTTCTGTCGTTGTTAATCCAGAGCGGCGTAAGCGGAGTTTAATGTTTTGGTATTGTTCTGCGGATACAGAAACCGTGTCACCATTAATTGTATAATCTATTTTCTCTTGATCTAAAAAATCGAGGGTTTCAATGAGTTCAGCTGTTGGATACGTGCCTAAAGGACGCATTTCAGGTTCTTTACCCCAGAGTAAAATAAATACCACTAAGGTTAGCGAGATCGCTAATGCTAGAATTAAAATGATTTGACGTAAGATATCGGCATTGGTGAAAAACCCAAATGCTGAGCTTTTTTGCTCATTCTCATCTAATTGCGCTAAATCATTATCCATATCGTTATTACTTACGATACCGGTATTTGAAGCCGTATCAGCCACAGAGTTACTCCTTTACCCGAGATTAAACAGGCATACTCATTATTTCTTTATAAGATTCGATCAATTTATTACGAACCTGTACCGTTGCATCGAATGCTATCCCAGATTTTTGCGATGCTATCATAACATCACTTAGGGATACACTGCGATCACCTTGATCAAAACGGGTGCGTAAATCGCCAGTATTCTGCTGTAATCCGTTCACATTATCAATTGCTTGCTGCAACATATCACCAAAACTAGCGGATGTCGTGGTTGGCGCTTTTAGCGCGGTAGGATCTGCTTCAAATTTAGTCGCTTGTAACGACATACTTTGCATTTCAGAGTAAAGATTATTGGCTGCGATGTTCATTGGTTATCCTCGTTGTCATATTTTTGACCTACTTCAATAAAGCAATTTTTATGCCAACAAAAAAGGCCGCAATTTCAATCAATTGCAGCCTTTAAAGATACTTACTCGTCATTACGCGGGGATTTCAATTCCTTGCTCACGCATTTTGGCTAATTTATAACGTAACGTGCGTGGACTAATACCTAACTTCTCTGATACGTCCTTACGAACACCATGACAGCCAATCAAGGTTTCCAAAATAATTTGATACTCTTGTTGACGTAATTCGTTACCTAAAGGCTCATTGGGTAAATTAATGCTGCGCACAGGGACTTCTGCTTTAATATGCAGTTGTGGCGCTTGGCCAATCGGTGCTATTACTTGCAAATCTGCGGTTGTAAAATCTTCTAAAATAAGATCTGCATCTTTTATTTTTCCATCAACCGCTAAAATCATCGCGCGTTGGATCACGTTGTCTAATTCACGCACATTACCCGGCCAATGATAAATCTGTAACTTCGTCTTCGCGCAGTTAAGTAACTCGAGTATTGGAATATTACTTTGCTTGCAGTGTAATTTTAATAAATGCTCTGCTATCGGTAAAATATCACCTTTGCGCTCGGTTAATGGTAACCAAGCTAATGGGAATACATTGAGGCGATAATATAAATCTTCTCTGAAGTCACCATTGGCTACAGCTTGTTTCATATTACGGTTACTGGTCGCAATAACGCGTATATTAAGCTTAATGGTTTTACGGCTGCCTAAGCGCTCGACTTCACGCTCTTGCAATACCCGTAATAATTTAACTTGTAGCGACAACGCCATTTCCGAGATTTCATCCAGCAAGATAGTGCCATTTTGTGCCTGTTCGAATTTACCTGGACAGGCTTGTATCGCGCCCGTAAATGCCCCTTTCTCATAACCAAACAGGGTTGCTTCTAGCATGTTTTCCGGGATCGCAGCGCAGTTAATTGCCACAAATGGACCATCATAACGCAGCGAATTGTCATGAATATAACGTGATAGCACTTCTTTACCCGTACCACTTGGGCCTGTCACCATCACAGTTGCATCTGATTTAGCCACTTTACGCGCCAAACTTAATAGTTGCTCGGTTTTTATGTCACCATAACAAGGGGTGCGTTTAACCACTTTTTGTGGTGGTACATAACGACCAACCTGGTTAATCAATACTTCTGGCGAGAAAGGCTTACCTATGTAATCCACAGCACCATTACGCATTGCCGTTACCGCATCATCCACTCTGGCATACGCCGTCATTAACAATACCGGTAAATCTGGGTATTTTTGTTTAATATTATGCAGTAAGGTTAATCCCGTCATGCCACCCATTTGGACATCACTGACGACCATATCATAGGTTTTTTTGCCTAATGCAATGAGTGCGCTTTCGCCGCTATCAACTTCATCGCATTCATAACCTGCCATTAATAAGGTATCAACCAAGGCTTCACGAAGACCAAGATCATCTTCAACAACAAGAATTTGAGAATGGGACATACTGTTATCCGCCTATTACCATTGATTGAGGTGCTGCTACGCGATGTAGCGGTACGATTATACTAAAATGACTGCCTTCACCTTCAGTTGAGTCTAACTCCAAACTGCCTTGGTGCGCTTTGACCACACTTTGTACTACAGCCAGACCGAGACCCGTGCCTTGTGACTTGGTGGTAAAGAAAGGTTCTAAAATTTTTGCTTGCATATGTTTCGCGATCCCCGGCCCATCATCAGAGACCACAATGGCCACTTTATCATCGCCAGATCGAATGGCAGAAATGGCGAGGTTAGCGCCCTGTCCACAAGCGTGTAAGGCATTTTGTATCAAATTGCCAATCGCGCTAGAGAGTGCATTGCGATTAGCTAAGATTAATAAGTCGGGCTCTGGCAAGGTGACTTGCATCTTGCTGTTTGTCTGTAACATCATGGCTTCACTGCCCGCTTGTACTTGGACTAATAAATTCTGTAGTGAGATCTCTTCTACCACTAAATCTTTACCGGTACGGGCAAAAAGCAGCATGTCGTTGACTTGATTTTCCAGATCATTAAGACGCTGAATTAACTTGCTTTGAAAGCGCTGCCGAGTGGCAGGAGGGAGATTCGGGTTAGCCAGATTAGAGCCGTATAATAATGCCGCTGATAATGGTGTGCGGATTTGATGTGCTAATGACGCCACCATTCGGCCTAATGACGACAACTGTTTCATATGGCTAACACGCTCTTGTAAATGCCGTGTATAGGTTAAATCCGTCAACATAATTAATTGACCCGGCTGTGAGCCAAGCGTGGTGATCGACAACTGTACTTTACAGCCATTTTTTAATGAGACCTCATGGCCGTCATCTTCTTTGGGGGTAAACGCACGCTGAATAACATCCATCCAACGCGACCCCATCAACGGCTCACCCAATAATTGCACAGCCACTTTATTGACTTCAATAACAATACCGTTACCATCAAGAATCACCAATCCTGACGGCAATGCTTCGACTAACTTTTCACTACGATCTTTGTGCGCTCGTAGTTCTGCTAATTCGCCGGGATAAGATTCTGGTACCATGGTAGCACTCCGCTAAAAAATTGACTCACACCAGATAATGCATTTAGTGTGCCAATTAAAATAACTTTGTAATGACATGTTTTTAAACGAAAAAAGCCCAACATAATGTTGAGCTTTTGGTTTTTCATCATAAATGATTATTTTATTTTCATTGAACTACCGCTATTTAGGCTTCTTTTTGCAGTCCGTATTTACGCATTTTCTCAACCAAGGTTGTTCGGCGCATGCCTAATTGATCTGCCGCTCGTGCCACAACATGTGCTTGTTGATCTAACGCTTGCTTGATCATATCAATTTCAAATTCAGCCAACATTTCTTTAAGATTAACCCCCGTTTCTGGCAGGCTACTTGGCATTGAGAAGAAACCATCTTCTTGTGGCTCTTTTTCTGCATCAGCAAAAATTTCATCACTAAACATAGCAGAGATAGCATCATGCTCGGCTAACTCAGTGGGAACCTCAGAGTATATCACTTGGCTTTCGCCATCATCGTTATAACGGTACTTAGCCGGTAATTCACCGAGATCAACAATATTACCTGCCGTCATGATCAGTAGACGTTCAATCAGATTTGATAACTCACGGACATTTCCTGGCCATGAATGTTGCATTAACGACTCCATGGCCCGTTGCGTAAATAAGATCTTTGCATCATGTTCAGCTTCGTGACGACGTAATAATTCCTGGATCAATAACGGAATATCATCTGGACGCTCACGCAGGGCCGGGCTTTCAATTGGAAACACATTTAAACGGTAATAGAGATCTTCACGGAATTCGCCATCAAGGATCATTTTTTCTAAATTACGGTGTGTGGCGGCGATAACACGCACATCGGCTTTAATTGTTTTACTGCCACCCACGCGCTCAAAAGTACGCTCTTGTAAAACCCGTAATAATTTCACTTGCATTGGCTGCGGCATATCACCAATTTCATCAAGAAATAATGTCCCACCACTGGCAAGCTCAAAACGGCCTTTGCGCGCCGAGAATGCGCCAGTGAATGCGCCTTTTTCATGACCAAATAATTCACTTTCTAATAATTCAGCGGGGATCGCACCACAGTTAATCGGTACAAACGGACCATCACTGCGTGATGACGCATCATGAATTGAACGGGCAATGACTTCTTTACCCGTGCCCGACTCACCCAGCACTAATACATTAGCGCCTTTTGTCGCCACTTGCATGATCAAGTGACGGACACTTTGGATGGCATCACCACGACCAACTAGCTGCTTGATTAATGCTTTTGACGCTGACGCTGATTGACCTAACTTACTCGTCACACATTGACGATAAGATTGGCAACGTCCAAGCAACAAGGTCAGTTGTTGATAAGATAAAGGCAGTTCGATATGGCCGATTAAATTACCTTTCTCTGGTACTTTTGCTTGCGTACCAAAGGTTAAAAATGGATTCATCGGGTTCGCATCAAATAATGCCGATAAATCCGTTTCTGAGTAACTGTCTGAAGAGACAATCACACTGTTTGCGGCAAGATCGATCTTAGCGCTAATATCGATATGAGAATCGTAACTCTGCCAACCTTCGCCAAGAAAGGACAAGATCGTTTCTAAATTTTGTCTGCGTTCAATATTCTCATCAATTACAAAAACTGACTTAGTAGTATCCATATTACAGCCTGCGCTAAACCTTACTTAAACTTAAAATAATTAAACCACCTTAAACTAGTGCTAAAGTGTGTCAAAAACTAACCTCCGCCAATTAATTGACATCGCTATAATACACATTCCTAAATCAAGATGAAACAATCATAGGAGTTAATTTAGAATTCAGATAAAAATAGTCCATCCTATATCACAGTATATACAAATAGATCAGTTTATTATAAATAAGCGTGTTGGATCGGAGTAACCCCACACGCTTACCTTAACGACAATTAAAGGTCATTTGCCGACAGTAAGATCCTCTTCCAATTCAACGACCTGATAGTGACTGGCGTTTAATCCCCAAAGTTCTGGTAATGTCGTGGCCACTGCAATAGATGACCAAGTGCCGACAATGAGACCAACAAACATCGCAATAGAAAAACCAGCTAGCGGCCCTCCGCCCAGCAACCATAACGCTGAAACCGTCATTAATGTCGTGCCCGATGTCACCAGAGTGCGAGATATGGTTGCCGAAATAGCTTGGTTATTCACATCTGCAATCGCTAATGTCGGTTTTAAAATAAGCAACTCGCGGATACGATCACCGATAATTATCGAATCATTTAATGAATAGCCAATAATCGCCAATATCGCCGCAAAGACCGTCAAGTTAAACTCCAGTTGCAATGCAGCAAACACCCCGAGTACAAATAACACATCATGAACCAAGGCAAATAACGCACCTGATGCCAAACGCCACTCAAAGCGATAGCTTAAATAAGCCATAATACATAACATCGATACTAACAGTGCCAGACCACCTTGTTCCGCCAACTCTTGACCGATTTGAGAACCGACAATGCTGGTATTTAATACTTGGATATTAGTCGCTAACGGCGCTAATACCTGGGTAATATCTGGAATATTCATGCCTGCTGCAGGTTCTGCATAACGTAAGATCCAGCGACCAACGTCTCCGCCTTCAATGACGCTGACATGTTGATTTAACGCCGCCTGTAATAAAGGTGATATCTCACTCATGGTAATACTTGGGTCAAGCTGTACTTCGGTGATCACCCCACCGGTAAAATCCAATCCCCAGTTCAGTCCATTAACACTAATAAATACAATGGCAACAAGCATGAAAATGACTGAGATTGCACTGCTGATATAACGTAATTTACTGTGATTATTACTGTTGTTTTTGTTGCTATTGTTTATGTTGATAGTCATCATCATTATACCTTCAAGTCATGACGAGTATCACGACCCCATAATTTATTAATTAATGCACGCGATACCAAGATGCCAGTGAACATACTGGTTAAGATACCTAAGCCTAACGTCAGCGCAAAACCTTGCACTGGCCCCTGCCCGATTGAATACAAGACCACAGCGATAATTAAGGTGGTGATATTGGCATCAATAATGGTATTGAATGCGCTATCAAAGCCACCATGAATGGCATGGGCAAAGCTGCGGCCTTCACGTAACTTGTCACGAATTCGCTCGAACACTAGTACATTGGTATCGACAGCCATACCGACAGTAAGCACTAACCCTGCAATACCGGGTAAGGTTAATACCGCACCCGGTATTAACGCTAATAAGCCAAATAACATAATGATATTAGCAATTAATGCGACATTAGCCACCCAGCCTAAACGGCGATACCACAGCGCCATAAATACCAAGGTTAAACCAAGCCCTAGCGCTAATGCCGAGAAACCATTCTGGATATTCTCCGCCCCCAGAGAAGGACCAATGGTTCTTTCTTCAACAATCGTCACCGGCGCTGTTAACGACCCCGCTCGTAGCAACAATGCAAGCTCTTGTGCGTCAGCCATGCTACCTGCACCTGTGATCCGAAATTGACTGCCTAATTGTGCTTGAATGGTCGCTACACTAATAATGTTGTTGGTCTTTTTGGTGGAGCCATCGGTATTACGACTGTACTCGCTGTAGAGCGTTGCCATCGGTTTACCAATATTATGTTTGGTAAAATTAGACATTTTTTTACCACCAGCATTATCTAAGGTGATATTGACCTGCGCAGCGCCCATTTCGCCAACACTGGCACGCGCATCAATAATATGCTCGCCACCGAGTATGGCGTCACGGGCAATACGTATTGGCGCACCGTCATTATTACTGACGACCATGCTGCCATTACTTGTGGTTTTAAGCTCATGAAACGCGAGACTGGCTGTGGCCCCAATTACATTTTTAGCCGTGGCTGGATCTTGTACACCGGGCAATTCAATACGAATACGATGTTCACCTTGGCGCTGTACCATCGCCTCTGTAATACCTAACTCTGTGATACGACTGCGCATTGTTTGTAAGTTCTGCTGCACAGTGAGGTTAATGATGTCGGTCTTTGCAGCTTGGGGAATACTCACCTCAACCAATAACCCTGAACTCTGAGTTACTTTCCATTGTGAATAGCTGGTTGGCATTAATTTCAATAATGCGACTTTTGCTTCATCGGTTGGCAAGTTCAGTTGCACACTATTATTGTGATTAATGCTAATTCGAACACCACGAACCCCTTTGTCACGAAAATCAGCCCGTAAATTATCGACCAATTGCAGCGCTTTGATATTGAATACCGGTTCCATATCAACATCTAACAAGAACTGCACACCACCACGTAGGTCTAAGCCTAATTTTATTGGCTTCAATCCCATACTCTGCAACCAAGACGGCGCCGCAGATACCAGTGCTAAAGTAATGTCATCATCTGCTGGCAGTACGGCTTCGAGTATCGCCTTCGCACGTGTTTGAGTGCCAGAGTCTGCTAACACTATGGTGGTTTTATCCATTTCTTGATCGATACGTGTTACCGCAATATTGCTTGCTTCTAGGGTCTGCTTAAGCACGTAAATAGCGGGCTGTTGATTTTTTTGGTGATTAATTTGCAGTGCTGGATCTTCACCATACAAGGTTGGGATCGCGCTTAGCAGCATGATTAAGATTGTGCAGGTTAAGACGATATATTTCCAACCAGCATAATGGTTTAATCGTTTACGTGGGGCTGTTGAATTTAATTTTTTTGTCATTTGATCGCTGTCCATCAATGCCTTTTTCTATATATAAAAAGTATGTATAACAAATATATATAGAAGGTAGATATATAAAGTAATTACATAAAATACAGGCATATTGGTGATTAACGTGCTTATAGATCCAGACAATAGCGTTATGAACGCGCTATGTTTATTGCACTTTTTCGTACATTTACAGTACTCGTTCTAGTGCTAACTAGGATAGATAAGCAGATAAAGGCAACAAAAAAGTAGGTTGGTTAATACTTACATTTTTGTCTAAACAGAGGTAATAACAGCGGGGTATTGGCGGTGTGAATATAATAAATTACTGTCTTTCCAGCCCGATATTCGCGACTTAGAAAAAGATGTGCTGGTTAACCAGTATTGCTCGAAATTAATATTTACCGCATAGCCGATCACCAACGACGCTGATGGTGGAATCGATAATTCAATCTCTACCTGATAATCCGGTTTAGGGTTATCTAACAATAAACGACCGGTACTGGTATAACGCGAGGTTTCGGTTAATGCAAATTCATAGGTATGGCGTGATGATGAAAGTGGCGGTTGCTCTGATTCACCAGCATCTTGGCAGAAGCTATTCGCTTCATTCGCTTCATTCGCATCGATAAGTAAGGATGCAGGTGCTAATAACGATGTAGATGCTAATTCTGAATATGTATTAGCCTGAGCATTAAAGCCCAAAACCATCACAAATAGCAGAATAAAGTAGCGCATCAATCGAAGTAGCATAGAGGATAACTAACCATAAAGAGTAATTAGGTATCATAAACACTACTGATTCGAGAAACAAGAATTATTTTAAACGTCAGAAAGCAAAAAAGGCTTACCGTTAGGTAAGCCTTTTTCTAAATTTGGTGCCCGAGGCCGGAATTGAACCGGCACGCCTATTAAGCGAGGGATTTTAAATCCCTTGTGTCTACCGATTTCACCACTCGGGCTGAGTGATAAACTGTTAAGCTAGCTGCCTAACCGGATATGCGCTTACTTTACCTGATTATAAAAATCAGTCAATTAAAAATAACACCTTGGTTGTTAACTGATTAAAAATCACTCCACTCTATCTATATATCAACGAATTTTCCTTATATTGGTTTAGCCGATAGCAAAAACGCTGTTGATAAATATTTCTTATCCTAGGAGTGTACTAATCCCCTCCCACGTTTGAATACCCGAGAATCGACTTAAAACTTGTAAAATCCACTATCAGATCTACAATTTTAGTACCTATCACTCAGTGCGAACAAAGGATAACGTACGCCTAATATTAGGAAGCTAAGATGGTAGAGCTAGCAAAGTTTAACCATACCAAACAAAAACCACTCCTGTTACTTAACTTAAATAACGAAAAATGTCATTGGGAAGCTGAGTTTAATGCATTAAATTGGCATTGCATTCATTCGAGTAATATTACTGAAACAATTAAATTTATTGAGGAATACGATATCAAGATCGCAATTGCGATGATCTCCTCAGCTTACCAACAGTGTGTATTTAAAACATTATCTAAACTTTTTGAAGTTAAAAAAAATATAGTCTGGATTGCGATCTCCTGTGACAATCAGTTTGCTCAATATCCATTATCACACCAGTTTCCAGACTATTTCTTTGATTATCACCATCTGCCAATTAATTGGGATAAATTAGGTCATACGCTGGGTCATGCTTATGGCATGTTGCCACTAAGGGTTGAAAGTAGCGGCCAACAAAGCAAGCAACATGAAAATGATGAAATACTGGGTAAATCGACCGCCATTAAACGCTTAAAATCAGATCTGGTTAAAATAGCCCGTGCCGATGGTGCGGTACTGATTAGCGGCGAGACTGGTACAGGTAAAGGGCTCTGTGCTCGTACCATTCACCGCGACTCCTACCGCAAAAATGGCCCTTTTATTAAGATTAACTGTGGAGCATTACCAAGCACTCTGCTCCATTCTGAACTGTTTGGTCACGAAAAAGGCGCATTTACAGGCGCAGACAAATTGTATATAGGTCATATTGAACGGGCGAATAAAGGCACCTTATTTCTTGATGAAATCGGCGATCTATCCTTAGATTCCCAAGTTCATCTGCTGCAATTTCTCGAAGATCATGTGATTGAACGCTTAGGGGCTAATCATTCGATTACTATCGACTGTCGCATTATTTTCGCTTCTCACGTCAATCTCGAAGCTGCAGTAGAAGAAGGGCGATTTAGAGAAGATCTGTATCACCGCCTTAATATTCTCCGTATTCATATACCCAGCTTAAGAGAGCGCCGTGAAGATATAGAACTACTGGCCAATGCTTATCTGCAGCTATACAAGCCTGCAAGCAGAGCGTTCACATTTGCGCCCCGCACATTGGAAAGCATGCTCAGATATGAATGGCCAGGCAATGTCCGTGAGCTTAAAAATCGTATTCAGCGCGCCGTGGTAATGGCGGATAGCAGTGCTATTCACGAAGCAGATATGGGCATGAAAGTGGTTAAATACCAACAATCCAAGATCAAGTTAGCACAACAGCGAATGGAGATAGATACTGAAGTATTGCTTGATGCCATCAACCGTCATAATCACAACATTTCCGCCGCAGCGAGAGAATTAAATATCTCTCGCACTACATTTTATCGTCTAGTGAAAAAATGCAAAATTAAACTCTAAATTAAAATCTAAATTCAAGTCAAGTCAAGTCAATAACTGTTTCAGTAAAAATGAGGTAGTCATAATGCAGAAATACAGAATGCCACTGCTGCTTGCAGTACTCGCAATCCCTTTTATCAGCGCTTGTGAGCCACAGAGCAATGATAAATTGGAGCAGGATATCAGCGCACTGCAACAAGATATTCAGCAGCTGCAGCAGGATCTCACCAACATAGGCACGCAAGTCAATGATATTCATGCTGTAGCTACCCGCTCTCAAAGACCGAAAACCAAAACCCTGCCGACTCAGGTCAATTACACCGCAGATGGTGAGGTGCCGTTACTTGGTGATGCAGGTGCACAACTGGCGATCATTGAGTTTTCTGATTATCAATGCCCCTACTGTAAACGCTTCATTGATCAGACCTTTGATAAGCTAAAAGCCAACTACATTGATGTCGGTAAAGTACAATATCTGACACGTGATTTCCCGTTAAGCTTTCATCCTAAAGCCAAAGGTGCCGCAGTTGCAGCCAATTGCAGTTTGCAGCAAGATGCTTACTGGCCGATGCGCACTGCGTTATTTAACAATATGAAACAACTTGGTGATGAGTTATATCAACAGACGGCCACCGACTTATCGCTGGATATGACTAAATTTTCAGACTGCCTCAGCGATCCGCAAACACTCAGCAAAGTCGAAGCAGATATGGCGCTGGGTACTTCCTTAGGGATCCGCGGTACACCAAGTTTTGTTGTCGGGCGAATTGAAGATAATCAGCTGGTAAACCCGCAACTTATTGTCGGTGCACAAAGTTACGAGACTTTTGTAGCGCTGTTAGATGGGTTAATGAAAGAGAATTAAAACTAAATACAAATAGTGACTAGACTATATACGAAAAGTAAGGGGTGACCGATTGCATTCGGCCGCCCCGTTTTGTTTAATAAACAACGCCAATCAAAACCCTGCTCATTACCGATTACCAGACTTCACTGACATTAACTTAGACTTGAATCTAAGGTCTTTACTTTCATTCGTTGTTAATATCAATTTTAAATATTTAGCATTATTACATACCTTCAACCCTCCGAATTAATTGATAAAACAAACTTAAAACCTCGGTTGAAAATCGCCTATTATTACTGGAGTAACCTCACTTGAGGCGGTCAAAAAACGTACATTGAATTTTAAAAGGGAAAGAGACTTATCAATCTAAACTCAAGACGGCAACTCGACTACAAGCACCATTTTAACTGGATTTTTTGTTAATCTAGATTCATGGAGAATTGCCATTTTGCTAAGAACACCTCGAAGTTACTGATTAAAAAAGATAATAAAATTGATCAAAAAGCGACCTATCCGAAATGTAAAAGTACTGCTATGATGCCCTCTCAAATGAAACCATAAAATAATTTATAATTTGATAATGGGTTACTTAGTGTTGACCTCAGAATGTAATTGTACTTGCCTATGGTTGTGCATTTTTCTGCCGGAACCAACACTAGCAATCTTTTAGCGATAACGTTAACCAATGGAGTGGAAGATCATATGAACCATACCTACTTAAAATAATAACAATAAAATAGCAGGGTTAATTTTAAGGACATAAGTTAAGGACAACCATAACTGCCTCTTTATTATCTCTAGTCTCGCCATTCTATTAATAAATAATCATTTGTGAGTTCAGGCTCCGAAATTTAACCAGTAAATTCTAACGATGAGGTTTTTATGAATTATCTTGTGTTGGGCCTTTTTGTGTCCATCAGTACCCTTTTGACTGTATTTCCAGTCACAGCACAACCCAAGGGTAACCCATTAGAAGAAACCAAAAGCATTGAAATTACGGAGCATCGGAAGCTAGCACAAAACAAAACGATTGCACTCGCCAAGCTGATGGCCAATTATCGCCATGCTGACAAATCAAATAACGAGCAATTGCTTAATGAGCTAATTGAACAGGCTAAAGCACGCCAATCGCTATTGGCAGAGTTAGTTAAAAACGATCCTAGTGCAGCTATTCGAGCCTCATTGCCAAAGCATGTTCGTGCTGGTATCCCAGCTGAAGTGCTAGCACTGCTAGAGCAAAAGCAAGAGCTTAACGGTGAGTTAGAAGTAATTTATGAAGACTATAAAGATCCAAGCCTAAGTCGCTTGCGTCATTTTTTAGTGACTGATAACAGCCGCGTTGAGCTGTATTTACCTGAGAATTCCAAAGGAAAATCGCTGCAAAGTGGCGTTAACGTACGTGCTAGCGGCTGGTTGTTTAAACAGGGGGATGAAGCCATTGACTCGCTTGCCTTATATGACGATCCAGATAGCCTGACAGTATTGGCTTTGGATAACAGCGCTACAACAACGAGTAGTAGTGCAACCTCGGCGGTATTACCAAACACTATTGGCGAGCAGCACACCTTAGTGCTACTGGTTAACTTTCAGGATAATCCAACTGAACAACCTTGGACAAAGGAACAGGTTCAGAACATGATCTTTGGTACGGTGAATGACTATTATCAGGAAGCGTCCTACGGTCAGACTTCAATAAACGGTGATGTCCTAGGCTATTATACTCTACCTATTGATTCAGTGTGTGATCATAATTTAATTTATAATGCTGCTCAACAAGTTGCAGCCAATAATAACATCAACACCAATAATTACGATCGGTTACTTTATGTTTTTCCAAAAATCGATAATTGTGGCTGGGCAGGCAAAGGTACTGTAGGAGGAAGTCCATCTAGAGCATGGATTAATGGCGATTTAACATTAAGTGTTGTGGGTCATGAATTAGGCCATAATCTAGGGCTTCGTCATGCTAAAAAGCTGGAATGTGGTACTAATGTACTTGATGGTGACTGCTACACCATTGAATATGGTGACAGTCTCGAAATAATGGGAAACCCAGGTTTCACTGGTCATTTTAACTCCTTTAATAAAGAGTTGCTTGGATGGCTTAGCGAAGACCCCTCGACCACTGAGGCTAAAATACAAACAGTAGAAACTGCAGGTAGCTTTGAGATAGAGCCTTATGCGTCTTCGCCAAACGGTTCAGCTAAAGCACTTAAGATACAACGTGGTATTGACTCCGTTACGGGACAAAAGCTTTGGTATTATCTTGAATACCGTCAGCCGTTAGGATTTGATGCATATATTGCTAGTTATCCAGCGCTACACCAAGGAATCAACTTCCATTTAGGTACTGAAAAAGACACTAATAGCAGTCAATTAATTGATATGACCCCAGCTAGTAGTTATACAGATTGGAATGATGCAGTTTTACCTGTTGGTGCTAGCTATGAAGAGGCTGGTATTGTTATCAATACTAACTGGGCAAATAGTAATGGTGCTAACGTTAGCATCAGCTTTACAGGACCGAGCTGTGTTAAGAAAAATCCGTCACTACTGTTGTCATCAGATGAAAGTGCTTGGGTTACTTCAGGCACTACTGTCACATACAGTGCGACAGTAACTAACCAGAATAGTAGTGGGTGTGCTAGTTCAGATTTCAGCGTTGTAGCAAATGTGCCAGCTGATTGGTCCGCAAATAGTCACTCTATTAGTCTCGCCCCCGGTGCTAGCGGCTCAGTTACCATTAACATCACCTCGGCTAGTTTAGCCAGCGATGGATTTTACGATATAGCCATTAACGCGACAAACAACAGCGATAGCAGCTATAACACAAGTAGTATAATTAATTACATTGTGGATACACCAGTTCCTGCCTGCGTCGTTGCAAACCCGATGATTTCATTGTCTGGACCAAGTGGAAATGTAACTGCAGGTACAACTGTTAATTATATCGCGACTGTGGCTAACTTAGATAGCGTCGAATGTGCTGAAGCAAACTTTGACGTGTTTGCCAATATTCCGACTGGCTGGAGCGCAAATAACGCCAGTGTTAATTTGGCGCCAGGCGCTAGCAGTACTGTTATTTTAACTATAACGTCAAACAGTACAGCGACAGATGGCGTATATATGATTGTAATTATTGGGCAAAATACAGCGAATAACAGTTTAAGCAATAGTGGTGTGGTGAGCTATGCTATTTCGATACCAGATCAAATCAATACTGCACCGATTGCGGTTTCTGATAGCGTAGCATTGCTAACTAAAGAAGTAATATCAATTGATGTGCTTTCTAATGACTGGGATCCAGAGGGTGATAGCCTAACTATCATTAGTACAACTCAAGGCTCCAAGGGTAGTGTACTGATCACCACAGATGGTCACCTACTGTACACACCGGCGAAGAACTTTAAAACGAGTGACAGTTTCACTTATACCATAAGTGATGGCCTAAACTCCGCAACTGCAATAGTTAGCATCAGCTTAAATTCAACTGGTGGAGGAAAAGGACAGAATAACAAAGGTAAAGGTAAGTAATTTATCTAAGGTACTTAAAACAATGATACACAGCCGGCATCAAGCCGACTGTGTATCTATCCTTTATTACAGACCCTATCCTAAGGGTTTGGGATTAGATGAACCGTCGCAGTAACAGATTTTTCAACTGCAGCGCCAAGATCGTCATCATTTACTTTAATCGACAAGATTGCTCCTGAACTCAGAATACTGAATATGTTATCAGTACTATCATCATCTGCAATCAACTCAACAGTAAATGCACATTTTAATACTCCTAACGCAGCAATCGCTGTAGGTGCAGATTCACTCGGTTGAGGGCAAGGATTAAATGAACTGTCATCGTTAAAAGTACCGCCATCATTCAGGATGATAAAGCGAGCATCTATTGTATCCTCGATATTAATAATATCAGCAGGATTGTTACCAACACGTAATTTTAACTCAGTCAAATCAACAGATTCAAAGCTAGAACCATTTGTAATAGTAACAAATAATGTTGCTGCAATTTTAATGTCTAAAGATACTATAGCTGGTACATCATCTAGGATGACGATGGCGTTATCTGTTGGTGAGTTAACTTGCTCGCCAATAGTGCTGCCAACACCAGTAGGGTCCCATAGAAAAGCTGTTGCAAAAGCAACATTTTCAACTTTATCTAATGCATTTTTATTCTCTATTTTGGTAACAAAAGTACATACATAAGCAGTTGAATCATCGCTGCTATATTCTATAATCTGTGGGAATGTACACCTATCTGGAGTATCGTTTATTCCTGCAGGCCAATTAGCAAGATCATATAATGTGTCATCAATTCCGGTTACTTTTAATGGCTCCATTGTTGTATCATTGTCATTAGTTATTGTGAACCGATAAATCACATAGCCACCAGGTTCATCTATATGTACACTATCGCCTACAGTATTAGCATCTTTATAGGTTCCTGGCGTTGCATTAGAATCATCTATAGACGCTGCAGCCACAAACTTTTTCAATGAAACCATCGGTGCAGCAAGTTTGATCTGAACTGTTTTAGCTGCATATGCCAGACGATTTTCATTATCTACGGCTTCTATTTTCACGGTGTTTTGGTAAGTTTGACCTTCAGTTAACCCTAGATTTACAGTGTATTCACAAGGTCCAAATTCAGCCCCAACAGCTAATCCAGGATCTACACTTACCTTTGGTATATCTCTACAGTCAACATCGCCAGTAGCATCAGTATAAAGATTCGTAGTTCCGAATGTATCAGTGCTATTGTTTGGATTTTTAATCACCCAATCATCTCTAAAGCTAGATGAGCTAGCTATATCCAAATCACTCGCCCAAATTGCGTCAACGTTGTTGTTAGAAGGATTATTAACGGTTACCTCAAAGGTTACGTTGCCTGATTTGTTGATATACCAAATATCACCAATTTGGCGAAGACCAAGCGTATTGTCATCAGGGACTACCACTACTTTACTAATTGAGACTTCGGGGTCAACATTCGTTATCGTGACAGGTTCTTTATCAGAACACACTGCCGTCGTAGGAATGACTGTGTTTAAATCTCCGTGTAAACTTAAGAGGTTACAACTAGCCTGTTCATCATGGATAGAGGTTGTATTCTTGTCTTCAAACGTTCCGTACATATAATCCCAATATGTTTCTAAAGGGTTCGGGCCTTGGTTTCTTACTGTAGGCGCACCTAACTGTAAATCATCAGGTAGGTTACCATCAGTTATTTTTACTTTCAGGTTACAAGTGAAGGACGGTGTATTCTCGTCAATCTTGTATTTCCCATCAGTTAACGTTGGGTTACAAGTGTTGCTCACGATTTCAACATTGCCAAATACACTACCTGCTACAGTTGTCGGAGCCAATACATTTATTAACTCTTCTACCTGACCGTCAGGCGCTGGCGTCGCATCAGGGTCAGTATAAATGATATCAAAAAGACTGGTGATATAAACAATATCTTCCAATTGGCTTTTGGTTATTAAAAATTGGTATTCAAAGGTACCATCGAGTTCTAGCGCTGTTGTAGGTGGGATTAGAGTTTTGGTAATTGTAGGCGGCTCAGGGCTTACAAATACATTAATCGGAAGTTCACCACAATTACATTTTGAAGTTTGTGATGGCCGTTGACCTAAAATTGCATCATCAAAATTTACAGAGCAATCATTTTCGTCTTTAACACTCCAAGCAGCACAGTAGTCGAATATAACTTGCTTAGTGTCAGGAGATGCAGTTGCACATAGCATGGTAAATTCTGCGTTCTCCAAAACATAGTCATCATTCGTCAGTTCTGACTTATCAATATCGCCACATGTATCTCCATCATTATTATTATCAGGGTCGCCGCTTACAAGTGGTCCATCCCCTTCTCCATCTCGCGATGCATCAGGGTTAGGAACTATCAAACTACACGAGCTTGTGTCTCCTTGTACCGTCTGAGGAGATTTTTCATTGAGAGGTAAATAGAAGGTTGTATCGTAGCGAGTATCTGCATTGGTTTTTACTGTAACATCGGCAATTAGAGTGAATGGTTCGTTCCTATTACAGGTAAACCCATCACTCCCATCGTTATCCAAAATACCGTTTACAATGACACCTTTTACATCGACGTCAGTAATTTCAATATCATTAGCCGTACAATTTAGGGCACTGACATCGACAATGTCCTTCAACCCCTTCCCTCCGTCCGTCAGGTAGGCATCAGCCATACATTCATAGCCTAAACCACCACCTAAGTCCGGCATCGCTGGAAACTCCCAGATGGGATCATTACTGGCTACTGCTGACTTGGGTATGGTTATTATCAATATGGTCCCAAGCAATATGGCTAATAAACCATTGAGTTTAAATCCGAAATAAGAATTCTTCATGTCAATTTCCTTCCTATCAGTGCTAATTATTAAATTTTTACTACCTGATTTATTCATTAATTTTGTTTTTTGTCATAGAGAGAGTTTTATAACGCACAATAAATACGTCTCTAGGCCTGACTAAGCAAGTAACAAGCCATAGATTTAACTCTTTGAAATATAATGTAAAGGTAGTTTTATTTAGTGTGGTATGTAGCTGGATGGACAGGTCAATGAAACAGTATTCTTTGAAATAGTGATTAATCTATTGTAAATATTGCAATTTTTAATGTTGGGCAATGTAACAGTTAAAAGTGTAACACCCGTTACACCTTGTCAATGAGCACTACTACTGGGTTGTTTAGATGGACTATTGGCCAGGCAGGAAGTTGGAGTAACCTTAACACCTTGGGCTTGAAACCACAGAATATCATCAGGTTACTTATGGAAATATAATATCGTGTATCTTAAGGTCGCCATCTACAAAAATAAATTCACTGCCATTAAGGACCATAGCCAACTAAGGATAAATCAAGCAATAACCAGCCTAATACCAGCCATTACTAGATTAGGTCTGTGGCAGTTTATAGATGAATCGAATTACAGCTGAGGCTATATAACAAAGAGGTTGGTATTAACGTTCACCAGCACCAAAACGGTAAATAAGTTGCCCACTGGCTATGTCATCATTTGCAGAGAACTTAGTACCGTAATAATGGTGCCAAGCGAGCTGGAGAGCCCAATTTCGATCCACTTTGTAGTACAGACCAAAACCGGCGTTAACCTGCGCGGTTTTGATATCTCTATCCTGATCTTTCAACGCTTCTCCCAATCCTGCGCTGATGTAAGGACGGAAATCATTATCCGCATTGAAATAATACTGCATATCAACACTGTAACTCTCATAGACAACTCGTTCGGTGCTGGTTTGTTCTTTCATCTCACCACGACTATAACTAAGCCGTGACGAAAACTGGGGAGTAAAGTATAAGCCGAGACTGAACGTCGGTGCCCAGCCATTTTCAAGACCCCAAAACTCATCCAAATTAAGATAAGCGCTACCCACAGAAAAACCAACAATACCAAAATCAACTGGGTCTTCAATGTCTGCAGAATTATACATATCGCTACGCGCCTTGGTCGAATTACCTTTACCGTTGCCCATCGCATACCTCAGATTAATTTTAACCTGGGTTTCCGAACTGCCATTCGGTAAGCTCACTTCCTTAATGCCCACATAGCCAGTACCAGCGATAACCACCTGCTTACCAACCAACTGGTTAATGCCACGGCCTATACTGTCCACGGGATCGAGAAAAAACAACGCGGTATCACCGAGTGCAGCGGAACCCCACACTGTTCCCCCCTCTAGGATAATTTCACGTTCCTGGTTAAATGCCCACTCACCGTAGACCCAGCCGAGAACAGGTGTAACAACCAAATCTTGCAGTGCAGGTACTTCGGCGAAAGCCTCTATCCCATATTCCCAATAAAAGGTCGACATCAAAGCAGAGTAAATAAAGGCATCCCACTGTCGGTAGCCAGATTTACGTGCCGACTGGTAATATACGCCACCAAAATAAGGGTGACCAATGTAATTGATGTACCATGCATCCCGATCCCAAACAGGCCCTTGCCTCACATTATCCCACCATTTTTCAATTAGGCGCTCATCGCTCGTCTCCCAGTTAGTGATATCAGTTGGCAGCAAAGCCAGAAAACCGGCAACACCAATACCATACCAAGCAACCGATTTTGTTTGCGACCACAGCCGTTCACCATCCTCACCATGGGGTGTCGAAAACAAAGATATTTGGTAGGGATCAGCATAAACATCATCGGAAAGGGCTTTATCTTCCCAACTGGTGTTGGAAAAGGTGTTGGAAAATGTATTGGCAATAACAAGCGGGTTTTTACTGGTATTTTCTTCATGCGGCTCTGCGCTAGAGAAAGGACTAAGCAAGGTACATAACAGTAACAAATGCAGGTAATGACAAGGTTTCATGTCTTAATATCTCCCAGATATTAACCCCAGATAGACCATAGCAGGGGTTAAACCGCAGCTATTAGCTAAATGAAAATGTAATAACTAAGCATAGTCGGCGGTAACCTAATCATCAATACTCGGCGGTACAAACTGAGGACATAATGAAGGGCTAATAAGCAGAGCTTAAATGAGGTGAATAGACGATGAGATTTGGTTGGGTAAACATAACTAAATAATGATGTTTGTGATTTATCGACGTACTTAAGTCGCCAGTGTAAATTTTCCTGGCTGAGACATTTTTGCCATTTTTATCATATCGCTATCCATGCGCATATTCGCAAACCAATAGCCCGTATCATCATTTAAAAATGCATTACTGCGGGCCATAGTATCAAAAATGGCATAGGTACGCGCTTGACCCAATGCGGCGCCGTGCTTGCTTCGCGTATGCACAGGAACGTTATTTAAGTCCTCTTCAAGGGCTGTTTTTAGATGCAGTACGTTAGCAGACCAGTCCATGTGTTCAATAATTCTTTTGGTAATTGGTTTTTCCCATGCTTCAATCACTGCGGGTAAAAAGCTTAATGAGGGTCTAATGTCTGCACAGGCAAAATAATCATCCATTTGTTCTTTCTCCCGAAACGTCTGCATCACTGACACCAGTGCATCTTCGAAGGCATGCGTAAAATGATTACATATTGCAAATTGCCCCAGACCGCGGAGAACCCCCAACAGCACGCCCTCGTCGGGTTCTTTATACCCAATATGCTGCAATCGCATCCGGGTAACATTGGCCATAATAATGCTATGTTGCCACATTTTTGCGGCAATCAATTTAGTATTTTTATCAGTCAAATTGAGTAAGGGTTTGGCCATTAAAAGCGGGGACAGCATTCGACAATTTTCGATACCAATAAACCCAATTGCGGTTTTTGCATCGGAAATGTTACTGGGCTTTTTTTGCGTTTGCTTGCAAAAACGAGGATTATTGACGAGTTCGAGAATATTCATCGCAAATGAATTATGCGCTGATGTGAGGCTGCCAAGCTTTTGAAAGGTCAGATTAGGTCCGTAAGCAAACGAGGCGAAATCAGCAAAGCCAGTATGCACATTCAGTACACGTAACATATCAGGGTGATTACATCGGTTTTCTAGTGCCACGATTGCCATTTTTAGCGTTTGAGCAAGGATTTTACTGTGTCGTGCTTGCTTTATATCTGCCGTAAACTGTCGTTCATTAACACGCATTTGTTCGCACGCTAATAATATCCGTTGGTTGTCGGCTATCCGTCCCTTCTCATCCACATTGGTGTCACAGGATGTTCCTTGCTGACTAAGTAGCGGATCAATTTCGTTTTGATCTAGTAGATACTTATGATTAACTATCCATTTAGCGTGACGGTTTTCCACTTGCTTACAAACCTTGACGGCTTGCTCTATAACGGTTTGGCTATAGTTTTTATTTGAAAGGATCGACGCTGACACTCATTGCTCCTCATTTACAACTAACCGATTTTCAATAATTTACGATACGATATTAAAGATTAGCACATAGATAAGTAACGACATGAGTTAATAGTCATTGATTGAGAAAATGACGCCTATACCCAAGCTACTTCAAGGTGCACAATCAGCAAACCGAATGAAGAGTATATTCAAGGCATGAAGTCGAGGATTTAGTTATTCTAAATCAATACTTCATAACGCCGAAGATGCCTTCGTTCGACTTGCCCTACGGGAGGCGAGCAGGAATAACTTGGGTATATATTAGGGGAATGAAGAGCTTGTGTTGGTGGATTTTAGACATAAAAAAACCAGCTATAAGCTGGCTTTTTATAAAAGTTGGTGCCCGAGGCCGGAATTGAACCGGCACGCCTATTAAGCGAGGGATTTTAAATCCCTTGTGTCTACCGATTTCACCACTCGGGCACTGAATTTTTTATAGTTTATCCGTTCCAGTGCAGAACCAACAAACTCGCTCTTTCAAGCTTTAATCATGGAGGCGGGTCCCGAAGTCGAATCGAGGTCCACGGATTTGCAATCCGCTGCATAGCCACTCTGCCAACCCGCCATATACTGCGATGACAAATTAATTGTTAACACAGAGTGCTAATTTTACATCTTAGCGAGATATACTATTGCTAGTATTAGTATTAATTGGTGCCCGAGGCCGGAATTGAACCGGCACGCCTATTAAGCGAGGGATTTTAAATCCCTTGTGTCTACCGATTTCACCACTCGGGCACTGAATTTTTATAGTTTATTCGTTCCAGTGCAGAACCAACAAACTCACTCTTTCAAGCTTAAATAATGGAGGCGGGTCCCGAAGTCGAATCGAGGTCCACGGATTTGCAATCCGCTGCATAGCCACTCTGCCAACCCGCCAAATCCTGCCATCACAACTTTCGTTGCTAATACAGGGTGCTAATTTTACATCTTAGCTGGATATACTATTTCTAGTATTAGTATTAATTGGTGCCCGAGGCCGGAATTGAACCGGCACGCCTATTAAGCGAGGGATTTTAAATCCCTTGTGTCTACCGATTTCACCACTCGGGCACTGAATTTTTTATAGTTTATCCGTTCCAGTGCAGAACCAACAAACTTGCTCTTTCAAGCTTAAATCATGGAGGCGGGTCCCGAAGTCGAATCGAGGTCCACGGATTTGCAATCCGCTGCATAGCCACTCTGCCAACCCGCCAAATATTTTATTTAAAGTTATATGTTTAACGTTATATCTAACAAAAAGAAATTGGTGCCCGAGGCCGGAATTGAACCGGCACGCCTATTAAGCGAGGGATTTTAAATCCCTTGTGTCTACCGATTTCACCACTCGGGCACAGCATTCTTTTTACATATCATCTAAGCTGTTTTAATTAAACTGCTTTAGCCCCTATGTGCTGACGCATTCTACAGACCTAAAAGAGAGAGTCAACACCCTTTTAATCGCATTGATTAAAACGTTTACGTTTCAACCTAAACAGTTTGTTTTTTAGCTAAAAAGGGTTAAATAATACCGTATTAGCGACATGTTCTAACAAGAACCTAAGTAGTCGTTAAAAATGACGTCTTAATCTTCGCTAGTGAGTTCGCCCCACGCCGCAGCAAAATACTGCACCATAGAAACAACGGTTAATACCATCGCCGCATAGAACACGAGATAAGCAAGGTAAACCATCCAAGGGCCTTGTTGCCAAATGAAACCGCCTAGCGCCAACATTTGCAAACTGGTTTTCCACTTCCCGGCATTACCAACCGCAACGTTGGCACGTTTACCGAGATCGGCCATCCATTCACGTAAACCTGAAATAGCAAGCTCGCGGCCAATCATAATAAGCGTAGGGATCATGATCCATAATGCACTGTGCTCGCCAACCGTTGCAGCGATACGGTCGTGATCAGCGGCAACCATCACTAACGCCGTGATCACCATGATTTTATCGGCGACAGGATCAAGAAATGCGCCAAGCTTGCTTGATACATTCCAACGTCTTGCTATATAACCATCAAGGTAATCAGTTACGCCAGCAATAAAGAAAATCCAGGCGGCGATATAAAACGAATTTTCAATTGGTAAATAAAACGCGAGAACAAAAAAAGGAATTAAAATCACGCGAAACAAAGTTAAAATATTGGGTATGTTTTTCATTATTCTCATGCTTTTGAAATATAAACGCCTCTATAGTCCTATATCTTGCTTATTGATGCAACGAATCATAAATTTTTTCTGCTAAATCAATACTTATACCTGGTACTTTTGCAATTTCTTCCCTACTTGCACCACGTAATTGCTGTAAGCCACCCATATATTTAAGTAAAACTTGACGACGCTTCGGCCCAACCCCGGGAATATTTTCTAACGCGCTAGTGCGTTTGACTTTATTGCGGCGCGCACGATGTCCGGTAATGGCAAAGCGATGGGATTCATCACGAATATGTTGTACAAGATGCAATGCGGGCGAATCACTGGGTAAATAAAATTCGATGTCAGGTACATTATCCAACGCCCCCGATAAGATTAATGTCTCTAAACCCGCTTTACGCGTCACTCCTTTAGCAATACCAATGATTAGCGGCCGTTTAACCACAAAATTATCCGCGTATTGAGTGAGCACTCGCTCCGCCTGGGTCATTTGCCCTTTGCCACCATCAATAAATAAAATATCAGGTATTTTGTCAACTTCAGCGACTTTCTTAAAGCGGCGGTCTAATACCTGAGCCATGGCGGCATAATCATCGCCACCGGTAATGCCACTGATATTATAGTGTCGGTAATCGGTTTTATTGGGTCCATCACGATTAAATACCACGCAAGATGCCACGGTTTGCTCGCCACCCGTGTGACTAATATCAAAACATTCCATACGCTGGATCTTGCCATCAAACTTCAATACTTTCTCTAATGCTTTGAAACGATTTAGCACGGTGCTTTTAGTGGCTAACTTAGTTGTTAATGCGCTTTCAGCGTTAGTAAGCGCCAACCTTAAAAATTTATGCCGGTCACCACGTTTAGGACTCGTCAGTTTTATTTTACGCCCTGCCAGTTGGCTTAAACTCGATTCAATCAGGTCATTATCTTCCGGCAACTCAGTTAACAACACTTCTTTAGGGATGGCCTGCTGTGTTTCTTTATTCAGGTAATACTGTAATAAAAAGGCTTGGATCACTTCGCTAATATCAGTATCAGCGGGTACTTTAGGGAAATAACTGCGGCTGCCAAAGACTTTACCTGACCGTACAAATAATAAATGCACACAGGCAATACCATTTTTGTAGGCAAAACCAATGACGTCCATCTCACCTAAATCCGACGTTACGTATTGCTGTTCTTGGATGGTTCTTAATGCTTGGATCTGGTCGCGATAACGTGCGGCAGCTTCAAAATCCAACTGCTGACTGGCATTTTCCATCTTCATCACTAATTCATTAATGACGTCGATATTTTTACCTTTCAAAAATAATGCAGCAAGTTCAACCTGCTGGTTGTATTCCTCAGGATTATCCATTTTCACACAAGGGCCTAAACAACGCTTGAGCTGGAATTGTAAACACGGTCGCGAACGATTTTGGTAATAGCTATCCTCACACTGACGTACAGGAAATAGCTTTTGCATTAAATGCAGACTTTCTCGCACCGCACTACCGCTTGGATAGGGACCAAAATATTGCCCTTTGCGCTTATTCTTGCTGCGAATAGAGGTTAACTGTGGATGCTTGTGAGCGGTTATCAGTATGTAAGGGTAAGACTTATCATCCCGCAGCGAAACGTTATAACGCGGTTGATATCGCTTAATATAGGTATGTTCAAGTACCAGCGCTTCAGTCTCGGAGTGCGTTACCGTAACATCAATATTGGTAATATGCGTAACCAGTACCCGGGTTTTTTCACGATCGACGGTTTTTCGAAAATAACTGGTTAGGCGTTTATGCAGATCTTTGGCTTTGCCGACATAAATAACCACGTCTTTATGGTCATACATTCGATAAACACCAGGTTGATGTGAGACCGTTTTTAAGAAATCTTGATGATTGAATTGTTCTTTTTCAGGCATAAAATAAAAGATGCCCGAAGACATCTTTCTCAATTAATGTTAATTAACGTAATACTTAATTATAGTGTATCTGCATCTAAGATACCGTGTCTGATCGCTAGGTGAGTCAGCTCTACGTCACCATTAATATTCAGCTTACTGAATAAGCGATAGCGATAAGCGTTAACCGTCTTAGAGTTAAGGTGTAGCTGCTCGGCAATATCGACCACTCTTTGCCCTTTCGTAATCATCATCATGATTTGTAACTCACGTTCTGACAGATTTTGGAAAGGGTTTTCGCTAGCTGATGAAAATTGACTTAATGCCATCTGCTGTGCAATTTCAGGTGCAATATAACGCTGGCCACTATGCACTTTTCGAATTGCGCCTAATACTTCGTCAGGTGCTGCACTTTTAGTTAAATAACCAGAACCACCTGCTTGCATTACTTTACTTGGGAAAGGTTCTTCCGTGTGTATCGTTAATACGATAATTTTAATATCAGGATTATTTCGTAAAATTTTACGTGTCGCTTCTAATCCGCCAATACCTGGCATATTCATGTCCATCAAGATCACATCTGGCTGGTTTTCTCGACAAAACTGAACGGCATCCTCTCCGCATGAAACTTCACCCACGACTTTAATACCACGTACATCTTCAAGAATTCGGCGAATGCCGGTACGGACTAATTCGTGATCATCGACAAGGAATACATTAATCAAAAGAATATCTCCGCATACACATACATATAATTTCTAAAGAGCATAATACATTAGATGTTCAAAAATAGGTTGTTATTTTTATCCTCTAACTCATCATTGAAGCTAATATATTTATACCAAATAATAATATGGCATTATATATCAATAATTTAATAACTATATTACTTTAAAGCTAAAATGCGGTGCAGTTGGCAAAATAAAAAATACTTACTAAGAAAGGGGAAAACTTCAATCACTGTATAATGGCTTTATAAAAATACATAAACGACACATGTGCTTTTATTACTGATAATACAACGAGTTACTAATTAACCACCACTGATTTGATCAGAGCCATTAAAAATATGTTACATTTTGTCTATAAGCTAGCGAAAAGGATAAATCGATGGAAAAATCGCAACCACAGTTAATTGAAAAGCCCTACCCACCTGCAGATGATGACTGTTGTGGTGGTGGTGCTTGCTGCCCTTGTGTTTGGGATAATTACTACGCACAACGAAAATTATGGAACGCACAACGTGCCGCACTGCTTGAAGAAACGGTATGAAACTGATTGGATGGCAAATAGACTGAGTAGATAGATTAGATAGATTAGATAGATTAGATAGATTAAGGAATGCCAGATAGCAAAAAGGCGCTACCTTTTCAGATAGCGCCTTCTCTATATAGATGGCGGAGGAGGAGAGATTTGAACTCTCGAGGAGCTATTAACCCCTGCTGGTTTTCAAGACCAGTGCATTCGGCCACTCTGCCACCCCTCCGCAGCAATGGAGCGTATAATAGAGATACAGCGCCCAGTTGTAAAGCAAAAAGACCAAACCTTCAAACTTCGCACAAAATAAAACCAACCTGCTCGACTTCCTAGCAACAGCGTAAAACAAGTGCTTAAAAAATATCAGATTCGATATGTTTATCAGAAAAATAGCGGTGACTATCAACTACACTGAAGAAGAGCCGCTAAATTGCAAAGACACAGTGGTGTGATGAAGAAAGATTAAAGCTTAGATGCAAAAAAGGCGCTACCTTTTCAGATAGCGCCCTTCTCTATATAGATGGCGGAGGAGGAGAGATTTGAACTCTCGAGGAGCTATTAACCCCTGCTGGTTTTCAAGACCAGTGCATTCGGCCACTCTGCCACCCCTCCGCAGCAATGGAACGTATAATAGTGATATGAGGCCGGCTTGTAAATATCTACACGCTAAAAGATCACAGCAAACCGTTTAAACGTTTACTTTTCACTCGCTTCGCACTGTAATCCGACAAATTAATACAACATAAACAATCGACGTCCACATAAAATAAGTTTTTATCATCAAAGGTGCTATATGGATAAGCAAGCAGTCAACATCACCATCTACCGCTGGGCTGGCGATTGGGGACCTTTCCATATCAAGATCCCTTGTGGCGAATGCGCACTCACCAAAGATATTGTGTTAGACACCCTAAACAATGAGTTAGACGGTATACCCATCGAGCTAGAAATTAAAGATTGGTTAAATGAATGGTGGCAGCCGCTACTCAAGGGTGGTTGGCACGCGCCGATTGTCATGGTTGCAGAGAAGGTCATCAGTCAAGGCCACGCATTAAATCGCGGGGTATTAACCCAAGCCGTCATCGAAGCACACTGCCAACAAGTACCTATTGTTGGCCAGCATATTTTTGGCAAACAAAGTTGCCCACATTGCCAACGGGCCAAGACATATTTACAACAGGCAAACATTGAATACACCTATCATGATGTGATCACTAATCCTCGCGCCCTCTATGAAATGCTCTCGAGAGTAAAACCATTAATAGATCCGAAACAACCAGTGACGGTTCCACAGATATGGATAGATGGAAATTATATTGGCGGCGCAGATCAATTAAGTGCCATTGTCAAACAACAGGTCGAGCCAAATACAGAACGGGGGCAATGTTCCATGTCAGTGAAACAGAATTAATAGAGGTCAAAATGCAAAAAAGGCGCTATCTTTTCAGATAGCGCCTTTTTCTATATAGATGGCGGAGGAGGAGAGATTTGAACTCTCGAGGAGCTATTAACCCCTGCTGGTTTTCAAGACCAGTGCATTCGGCCACTCTGCCACCCCTCCGCAGCAATGGAGCGTATAATACAGAGTTAAACAAAAAGATAAAGTGTTTTACCGAATTAATCACATTTTTAAGTCAAAAGGCTTGTTTTTAACTTATTTGGCTATAAATTAACTACATCGTCATATTATGTCGGAACTTTAGGGTATACTAACACTCTAACTGGCAGTGTTTATTATTTAAGGAACAGACACAATGCAACAACGTACGATTCAGACTCAGTCGCAAGCAAGCGTACTCGCGACGAATAAGGTACTTAAAAATACCTATATGCTATTAGCGATGACACTGGCGTTTTCAGCGTTAGTTGCTGGTGCAGTGGTTACATTAAACTTACCTTCTCCAGGCTTCATCATTACCCTAGTCGGTGTGTATGGTTTAATGTACCTAACAGAAAAAAACCGTAACAACACAATGGGTATTCTATTTGTATTCTTGTTCACCGGTTTCTTAGGCTATACCGTAGGCCCATTAATTAACCGATACATAGGTGCTGGTATGGGTGACATTGTGGTAATGGCGTTTGCTGGTACTGCATTTACTTTCTTTGCTCTGTCTGCATATGTATTAACAACAAAGAAGGATATGTCTTTCCTTAATGGCATGATGATGGCTGGTTTTGTGGTACTTATCGTGGCTATGATCGGTAACATCTTCTTACAAATTCCAGCGCTTAGCCTTGCAATCAGTGCCATGTTCATTCTGTTTTCATCTGCTGCTATCTTGATGCAAACAAGTTCAATCATTCATGGTGGTGAAACAAGCTACATCTCAGCGACGGTAACTATCTTCCTATCACTGTATAATATCTTTGTTAGCTTATTACAAATCTTAGGTATTATGAGTAGCGACGACTAATCTCGTTGTTAGTTAATACCGTAAATATAGCGCCTTATTAATTATGTCACGTTAATTTAAATGCTACTCATGTAGAATAGATTTAAGTTAAACCGCTAAACAGTTAAGCTATATTTATAAATAGTGAAAAGCCTCGTTTGACGAGGCTTTTTTGTTTTCCCTCTACGATTAGTTTAAAGCTATGTTAATTATCAACGAACAAGAGATCGCCACCGACAAGCAAGGTTATTTACTTAACTCTAGCGATTGGAGTGAAGCACTGGCGCCGCTGCTTGCAGAACAAGAAAGTATCAGCTTAAGCCCTGCCCATTGGGAAGTTGTTCACTTCGTGCGTAACTTTTATCTCGAATACAATACTTCACCCGCTATTCGCGCATTAGTTAAAGCAATGGCGAAGAAACTCGGGGCAGATAAAGGCAACAGTATCTATTTATATAAACTGTTTCCTAAAGGCCCTGCGAAGCAAGCAACCAAGATTGCTGGCTTGCCTAAACCGGCTAGATGCCTTTAATTGGCACTTTATAAATTAGTATTAGATTAACAAGTGCCCCATTACATTAAATGATTAATGGCGGCTTCTTGTTACACCAGAAACCAAAAAGCCCCGCTGAGTTATTCGCATAACTCAGCGGGGCTTTTCATTAAACTGACTTTTTATTAGCAGTCAGATTAACCCATGTGCGTTAGACCGCCCATGTAACCTCGTAGAACTTCAGGCACTTCAACACGGCCATCTTCTAACTGGTAGTTCTCTAGGATCGCAACAAGTGTACGACCTACCGCTAAACCAGAACCGTTTAGTGTATGTAGTAGTACCGGCTTCTTATTGTCTTTAAGACGTGTACGTGCGTGTAGACGACGAGCTTGGAAATCTTCACAGTTTGATATTGAAGAAATTTCACGATACGTTTTCTGTGCTGGAACCCATACTTCTAAATCATATGTTTTCGCCGCGCTAAAGCCCATATCACCGGTACATAATGTCACGACGCGGTATGGCAAGTTAAGCTTGATCAAGATGTTTTCAGCATGCTGACACATCTCTTCAAGTGCTTCGTATGATTTTTCTGGGTGCGCCAGTTGTACCATTTCGACTTTATCAAACTGATGTTGACGAATGAGACCACGGGTATCACGACCGTATGAACCCGCTTCACTACGGAAACAAGGTGTATGCGCCGTTAAACGTACCGGTAGATCCGCTTCGTCAGTGATAGTATCACGCGCGGTATTAGTTACCGGTACTTCAGCCGATGGGATCAGGCTTAGACCTTGACCTTCTTCTGTTGCCGGCTTGGTATGGAACAGGTCTTCACCAAATTTAGGTAATTGAGCAGTACCGTATAACGAATCAGCATTCACAAGGTAAGGTACATATAATTCTGTATAACCATGTTCTTCGGTGTGCGTATCAAGCATAAATTGCGCGATAGCACGATGCATACGTGCAACTTGGCCACGCATAACAATGAAACGTGATCCGCTAATTTTAACTGCGGTTTTAAAATCGAGACCGTTAAGTGCTTCGCCTACATCAACGTGATCTTTAATTTCAAAATCAAATTCTTTTGGTTGACCCCAACGCTTTAACTCTACATTGTCATCTTCATCTTGACCTTGTGGTACCGATGAATGGGGTAGGTTTGGTAGCGATAATGCAATATCTTCAATTTTAGTTAATAACTCAGCGAGTTCAGCTTTAGCCACATCAAGCTCTTCGCCTAACTTGCCTACTTCAGCTAATAGCGACTGCACATCTTCACCACTTGCTTTTGCTTTACCAATGGATTTCGAACGTACGTTACGATCATTCTGTAATTGCTCTGTACGGATCTGTAATGCTTTACGTTGTTCTTCTAATGATTTGATTGTATCAACGTCTAGTTCAAAACCACGGCTCGCTAAACGCTGTTTAGCTTCTTCTAAGTCTGCTCGAAGAAATTTAGGATCTAACATTATTTACCTACTCTGCTTGTTTTATTTCGACCTGAGTACTATTTCCTTGCACTGGGTCAGAAAAATCTGTTGGTATTATTAACACGTATTATTTTAACGTGAATTTACACTTTCATCACGGTATTTATACTTAAATTACGGGTCTTTATGCTCGAAATACTAAGCGCATACCTAAATATGCAACAAAAATACACACTGTCACGTTTAAAGATACATTTAGCGCTGCTTTTAACCACTCACCTTGCTGTAATAACAACAACGAATCCATCGAAAATGTCGAAAATGTCGTCAATGCACCCAAGAAACCTAAACCAATAAGTTGGCGCCAAGGTGCTTCAGCAATCATATTACTGTCTAGCAAGGCAAATAGTACTCCCATCAATAACGAACCCAGAATATTGACAATTAAAGTGCCAAATGGGAAACCTTTACCTAATACAGCCGTGGCAGTTTGGGCTATAAACGTTCTGAGTACCGCTCCTGTCGCACCACCAAGTGCAACAAAACCGTATAATGCTAAATTATTCATTGATAGTACCCCACTTCATTTATTCGTTGATCGTACCGTTAATTATTAATAGCGTTTTCGAGGGCTATTGAGATCAAGCTGATGGAGATAATCGAGTTTTTGCTTAATTTGCTTTTCAACACCACGATCAACTGGATGATATAACTTAGTACCTTGCAATGCTTCCGGCATATAACATTCACCGGGTGCATACGCCCCTACTTCATCATGGGCATAACGATAGCCATCACCATAGCCTAGATCCGACATTAGCTTAGTCGGCGCATTACGTAAATGCATCGGTACATCAAAGTCTGGTTGTTCTTGTACTAACATTTTTGCCTGTGAGAATGCAGTATACACAGCATTACTCTTTGCCGCCGATGCCAGATAAACAATCGCTTGAGCAATCGCTCGCTCACCTTCATAAGCACCTACACGGCTAAAACAATCCCATGCCGATACGGCAACTTGCATTGCTCTTGGGTCGGCATTACCAATATCTTCAGAGGCAATAGCCAGTAAACGGCGCGCCACATGTAGTGGATCACAACCACCAGCGAGCATACGTGCAAACCAATACAAGGCAGCATCCGGTGATGAACCACGGATTGATTTATGCAGTGCGGACATCAAGTCATAATAAAGCTCACCTTTATTATCAAAACTATTTACTTTACGACCCACCACAGACATCAGCCTTTCAAGGGTGATAAGTTTGCCTTGCCCTTCGTCTTCCGCCATATCATTTAATAGCTCGAGATAATTAAGGCTCTTTCTGGCATCGCCATCTGCTAACTCACAGAGCTTTTCTTTAACACCTGGCGCAAAGTTAAATTTAACCTTGGCTAAGCCACGTGTATCCGCTAATGCTTGATCAATAACTTGTTGGATCTCGTCAGCGGTTAACTTTTTCAGTACATACACACGCGCACGTGATAGCAAGGCGTTGTTTAGTTCAAATGACGGGTTTTCGGTCGTCGCGCCGATAAAGATAATGGTGCCATCTTCGATATGTGGTAAAAATGCATCTTGTTGGCTTTTATTAAAGCGATGCACTTCATCGACAAATAAAATGGTACGGAAACCTTGAATGGCATTATCTTTGGCTTTTTCTATCGCTAAACGAATATCTTTAATACCTGATGTAACGGCATGTACTCGCTCAACTTTGGCATCACAGTAATGCGCAATCATCTCTGCGATCGTGGTTTTACCCGTGCCAGGTGGTCCCCATAAAATCATCGAGTGCGCATGGCCAGCTAATAATGCACGATGTAAGGGTTTTCCTTCACCGAGAATATGGGTTTGACCAATATATTGCGACATTTTTTCTGGTCGCATTCTGGCCGCTAGCGGTTGGAAATCAGGACTAAAATCAAGTGACATCGTATTATTCATTAGCGTTGGTCATCTATATCGGTATCTTCCGGGATATTGAAATTAAAC
>NZ_ABCQ01000003.1 GCF_000170855.1 Moritella sp. PE36
AACCACATTCATTAACTTGGAAGGCCCAAACACGACCATAGTAGCGGGTACAAAAAAAGATAATGAAACAGTGCGGGAAACACGTCGCTGGATAACACAGCAAGATAAGTCAACTCCTTGGTTTGCCTACGTGAGTTTACAATCAGTACAGAACATGGAAACACCAAATGGTTTTCCTGCTTTGTTCTACCCTAATATTCAAGACTTAAATAGCCAAGCAATTAATCGTCAAATCGCACTGTTTAACAGTTATCGAAATAGTGTCAGTTATATTGATAACGCCGTCGCTAAAATTGTTTATGAATTAAAGCAATCGAAACAATATGATAATACGGTCATTATTTTCACCGCCAATCACGGTAATGAATTTAATGATTCAGAAGATCACTCGTGGGGATATGGCAGTAATTACTCAACGTATCAAACTCAAGTACCCCTCTTTATTGTGTGGCCAGGTAAAACGCCAAGCGTGATAGAACAGGATACTAATAATACCGATTTGGTCCCGACTATTTTGACTAACCTTGCAGCAGTCAAGAACCCGATCTCAGATTACAGCAATGGTATTGACCTTTTTTCTGGTCACTTTAAAACATGGCAACTGCTCGGCGATAAAAATAACTTTGTGATCCTGCAGAAAGACACAATCACATTATTCACTTATCAAGGTCTATTCAGCCGTCAAGGTAATCATGATGTTCGAAATCGTAATGATTACAAATCTATTCCGCGAACAGCTATGCATGAAACTCAATTTAAACAGATTTTTGCTGAGTTAAACTACTTTTACAAAGCAGCGCCAGCGCAAAAACAGAATGAAGAGTTAAAAATTAAGCACTAAGCTATCACCATATAGGCTTGTTGTGCGGACAGGATCGTTAATCGTCTTGTCCGCATTAACGTATCAATCCACAATTGGTTTAAATTCGTTGTGACTCTTGCGCAGTTTACATGCCCATGTATCACAAATGTGATCTCGTTAATATGAAAGACTTCCCCTTTTTTCACCTGCTGATATTGTTTTGTCGACCAAGCACAGTCTTTGAGTAGCTCTATATTATCTGCGCGTGCATTTTGTAGCGCAGACCAATGTAGCGGAGAACTTGCATGACAAACACCAATATTTCCAAACTTAGATTCAATCGTAAAAGCAAAGGGACAATACTGTTCAACCAAAGCTTTTAATCGAGATTGTTCTTGTGACGAGCACTGAAAAAACCATTCACCACCCGCATTTCGGTGAATGCGAGCCAATTCACTGTCTTCATCCGCTAACAACATCTCTTCATGATTGCCACGAACGGCGTAAAACCAAGGTTTATGCAATAATTCAAGGCAGGCAATAGAGTCAACGCCACGATCGACAATATCACCAACAGAAAACAAGCGATCACATTCAAAATTAAACTGACACTGGGCTAATGTTGTTAATAACAAATCGTATTCACCATGGATATCACCCACAAAAAAATCCTGCCCTTTATGATTAGCTGGTATATTTTTATGTATTTGCATTTCCTACCTCATTAGACATATCCAACAATATTTTATTTTTGAGATAACCCTCACATTAATACCCTGACTAGTTAGCGCTAACACGATTTAATAAAGGAAAGCGCCTCCAAACATCACAGCCCAGTAATTTTACTAGTATTATTTAACTACGTACCTACAGTATGGTACATACGATGATAACTACATCTTGATAACATATTTCAGTCATTAGTCTTAATTAACCTAATGAGCACACCAAAGATATTCTAAAATAAATATAGTGCTTGAGGCACAGTCTTGGTGTGAAACTAGCGGATAAGCAGTAGGGGTAATACATGTCGAGTACTAACTTTGATTTTGACCAGATAATTATCGGTTCTGGTTTTGGTGGTTCAGCCAGCGCATTGCGTTTAACAGAAAAAGGATTTCGAGTATTAGTATTAGAGCGTGGTAAGCGTATTAGAACCAAAGAGTTTTCACGCTCAAGTTGGAACCTAAAACGTTTTATGTGGCTACCGCAATTAGGATTAACAGGCCCGTTTACATTCACGGTTACCCGTAAAATAAGCCTCGTTCACGGCAGTGCTGTTGGCGGTGGTTCACTCGTTTACGGCAATACCCATCTTATTCCAGATGCAGAAATATTTGCACACCCATCTTGGACAGGGATGCATGACGACTGGCACTCACGCCTATCTCCTTATTACGCATTAGCACAACGCATGATTGGCGTACAAAAAAACCGCTACTTTGGTCCTGCCGATCTTATCTTAAAAGACGTTGCAACCGATATGGGACGTGAAGATACCTTTAAAACAGTATATAGCGGCCTCCTCTATCCAAAAGGTGAAGATAAAGTTTCACAGAATATCGATGTAGAACGCTTAGGTGAAGATCGTGGCGACCCCTATTTTAATGGTGATGGTCCACAACGTAATAGTTGCACTTATTGTGGTAACTGTATGTCAGGCTGCCGTCATAATGCTAAAAATAGTCTTGATAAAAACTACCTTTACTTTGCTGAACGTAATGGCGCAGAGATCCGCCCAGAATCAAATGTAACTAAGATTGAACCGATTGCTGATGAGAATGGCATCAAAGATGGTAGCGCCGGTTATACCATCCACATTACTGAAGGTCTGGGACTATTTAATAAGAAAAAGTACACCCTAACGACACGAGGAGTGGTTGTATCGGGTGGTGTATTCGGCACGATGCCGTTATTGCTTAAAATGCGAGATGTAGACAAAACATTACCCAACTTAAGCCCGAACCTTGGTCAAAATGTACTGACAAACTCAGAAACATTATTAACCGTTTCACATAATCGCTTAACCTTGCAAGAGCAGAAAGAAGAAGTTTGGAATGGTGCTGCTATTACTTCAATTTTTTCACCTGATGATGAAACGAAAGTTGAAATCGTGCGTTATGCAAAAGGCAGCGATGCGGCATTCACTGGTGGCATGTCTGTCCCCCTCACATCAAAGCAATCAGGTATTCCACGCTCTGTTAGTATGCTGCTTAACATGGCCAAGCAGCCTATCAAAACCCTAAAAATGATGAACCCAGTTGGTAAAGCCAAAGACACCATCATTTTATTAGTCATGCAAACTGCGCAAAACAATATCCACCTCGAGAGTAAACGTGCTTGGTACTCACCGTTCAAACCGACCTGGATACCGGTACAACATAAAGGTGATGAAAAGCTCAGAAACTACTTCCCGATTGCGCATAAAGTGGCTGAGCATTACGTTAAATACTCTGGTGGTGATGCTGGTAATCTCGCCTTAGAGGTTATCGCAGGCACCCCTATCACAGCGCATATGATGGGCGGTGCAAGAATGGGCAAAGATCCTGAGATTGCCGTGATTGATGATACTGGTCAGACATATGGTTATAAAAATCTGCGTATACTTGACGGTTCAATTATTGCGGGTAATTTAGGGGTGAATCCATCGCTGACGATCTTAGCCTTAACTGAACATGCGATGGCGCAGATCCCAGTATTTGATGCCGAGAGAGCGGCTAAGATTAAACCAATCCATTTTTCAGCAGCGCTCGATGGTAATCCTTCTGCACTGCAAACGGCTGGTGTACCAGACATTATAGCCAAAGCAGTTTAGTATTTATAAAATATTACTAACATGCCGTGTTAACAACAAATAGCTGAATTGATTAAAGCGAGTTTTTGTTTACGCGGTAGTTGTTTAATAGCGTACTCTCGTTTACTGGCCCGGCTTCGGTCGGGTTGAATTTCAGTGTAAGCAATACGTATCGGTTTCGCCCGACGGAAAAATTTTGCGCCGGTTCCTTTACAATGTTGCTGATAACGCCTCTCCATGTCAGTCGTAATGCCACAATACAAACCCGCATCCGTTTCAATAAGATAAACAATCCATAAACTCGCTTTCGCCACAACTTAGCCTCGAACTTATAATAACTACTCTAATATCTGCATCATAACAGTTCATATTATGAATTTTTAGTGTAAATTAATTATACCCATTCTATTGCTTTACAATCTCAGATAGAATAATCATCCATATAACGATAACTATGTAAAAATAATATGTTACGAACTTACCTATATTGTATCACTCTCTACTTCATCAGCATGAATACGCATGCCTCAGAAATAGCGCCTTTAGAAAAGCTGCTGCCATCAGGCACAAATGTCGCTTATATTATTGGTCAGCCTTTTACTGCGACTGAAAAAGTCAGTCATAATGCCATCAGCCAGCATAATGCCGAGCTGTTATTAACACCGGCCTCAACACAAAAATTACTAACAGCATTAACCGCAAAACTTTATCTTACCGACGAGTATATCTTTAATACCAGTTTGCACGGCAGTATAAGTAAACAAAGTATTAGTGAGATGGAATTCAACTTTACCGGTGATCCAACCTTTAGCAGAGACGATTTACGTGACATGCTTAAGCGCTTGAAAGCAAGTGGCATCACAAAGATCAGTGGCGATATCACGCTCAATCAAAGTCGCTTTAATGGTTATAATTGGGGCAATGGTCAGGTTTGGAACGATCAAGCAGTCTGTTATGCCACACAGGCATCAGCCTTAGTCATAAACAATAATTGTGTATTAGGCAATTTAAGACGCTCAGCCGATCTTAAAAAAGCCACAATCTATATTCCAGAATATGAACCCATCATTTTAACGAGCCAAGTCGATATCATTAGCAAAGAGCAGCAACAAGCGCAGTTTTGTGATTTAGAGGTCATACGTCACCCAAACAATAATTACACCTTATTTGGCTGTATTACGCCCTCTAAACGCAACCTCCCCTTATCATTTGCGATATCCGATCCTGTATCTTATTTTACCGCATTACTTAATGCTGAATTAGCACAGGCCAACATTGAATTTACCGGTAACGTGGTTGAAAGTTTTAAAACAGTAAATACCGCTGTCATTGTTAACCACCAATCACCACCGCTGGCAGACATTATCACCGAGATGATGAAAGAATCAGATAATTTAATTGCCGACATATTATTTAAAACCATAGGGGCAGAATACTTTCAGCAACCAGGTAACTACCGCAATGGTGCTAAAGCCATGCGTGAAATCTTGGCTGATGAAGGCTTATCGTTAGCCTCAAATGTGATCGCGGATGGGTCCGGACTGTCACGGCATAATTTAGTGTCAGCGCAAACGATGTTCAATGTACTTGAATATATAATTAGTCATGATGATGAACTGCAATTATTAAAGACCATGCCGATATCTGGTGTGGACGGCACATTACAATACCGTCGTGGTTTACTGACTAAAAAACTAACCGGGAAAGTAGTTGCGAAAACAGGTTCGTTAAAAGGTTTATCAAATTTAGTCGGTATTGTAAAAACAGAAAAAAACCACATGGTACCTTTCGTTCTTATGGTCAGTGGTTATAACCCGCAACCACGCGATGCGGATAAACCTAAGCAACCATCACCATTAACACAATATTCAGCGGCATTTTTTAATACTATCGTTAGCCATTACTAAATATTGGTTAACGATATATACCCAAGTTACTTCAAGATACAATATCAGCGCTTAGCTCGGGTATCGTAATCAATGATAAAGAGACAGTGACAAAAATGGCGAATGACTAAACTGAGTATCCGTTTAGTCATTCGCCATTTTTCTTTATCAACCTATCTACCTACGCACCAAGCCATCAAGCCATATTACCAATCAGTAACACGGCTTTGACGCTAACGCGATTAGCTAGACCAGTAACCTTCATCAAGTGAATCTTCACGTTCAGGCAAGCCTTTTAATAAACGCGGAGAGTGTTGTGCTAATACTTCATAACTGACACGGTTTGCATATTTACATAACTGTGAAAGCGATGAATAAGCCAGACAGTTCGCCGTGTGCTTATCTGAATTAGGCACAATGTCTCGGTGATAAGAGTTAGCTAACATATCATGTAAGATTGCCGATAAGGCACCATCGCCCGCGCCATTGGTATTTTTGATTTCGACAGGACCGCCTAGGTACGGTGCAATATGTGAATACATTTTTAATGGTTCAGTGGTATCAACTAAACGCATTGGACGGCTATATTCATAGCGGTTAAATTCAGCAATGGCACCAGGCAATAGTTGACCACTGGTTTCACGTTTATTTTTCTCATCCGTGTAACCAGCCATATACAGACCTTCTGCACCTGCAGTACAAAGCACAAGATCACACCATTCCAGTGCCGCATCAGCCGCTAATAAAGGATCACTAAAGCCTGTTAACGCTTCACCTTCATCTTCATTCATTGCGATAACGGTCACATATTCGTTAATGAAATTCTGCCACCACTTTTCATTACCTTCAATAATGAAACGCGTACCAAGTGTAAGGATGATTGGAATATTAAGGTATTTGGCTTGCTCAACCATATACATTGCAGCTTCTTTGATTGGATCGTCATCTGCACAACGTAATAAATAAGCCGAAATAAGTAAACCTGAGCTTTTTTGCAGTTGATCTACAGGCAAATGCTCTTTGGTTAATTTATTCATTAAGCCAGCATTGATACCGAAACTACGATTTCCATCAGCAGAGATGAAGGTAAAACAACGACCAATCGGGCCCTTAACAGGTTGCAAGTAATTAAGGTTTACCTTGCTGCTGGTATTACATAAATATTGGTACGCATAGCTACCAATTTTAATTTGGTCACACATAGTACCAAATAGCAGTGACTGTGATTCAGACAAGATCGCGTAGTTATGTAAAGTATTCGCTACTGTACCACCAGCGAACTCACTAACGATAAGATCGTGTTGCTTTAACTCGGTATAAATTTGCTCGGCAATTTCATCACTGATCATCAGTGACTCACCTTTTCGTAAACCAAAACGAGTTAAAAACGCATCTTCGACATGTGCTTCAATATCAACGAGTGTCTGATCAATACCACATAATACAGGTTGAGCTACATTTGCAATGTTTACTGGTTTGACAAATGGATTACCTGCATTAACAGGAAAGTAATGCTTAGACTTACGTTGACCGGGAAATTTCATATTTGAACCAGCATGAGAGAATAAAAGGGGGCTGATTTTACCAGTCTAATTCTGAAATACCAGCAAAACCAATTTAATGATCCAATTATTAACCATATTCTGGTCGATCACATAGATTTAATCGAAATAAATGGTAAAAGACGCTTAAGCTTGTCGGATCCTCACGACAAAATCACCACCCATTTTATCCTGATCACTGCCACGAATCGTAAAACTGCTACTCGCAAGGTCAAAACTACATTCATGCCAGGCACACGTGAAGTTCATCATATAATCGGTTTGGGTTAGATCGTCATTAGGATCAAGACGAACAGTGCCTTCACAATAACCAGCCAGAACAAAACTGACAAGTGTCTCTACATGACACTTACGTAATGGACTAACATATTCAACAAAGGCGAAAAACGAGGCGTTACCAAAATCATTGGTTGGTAAATCATGTGCAAGTAAATACTTACGCATATCTTTATGCTTAATCAAAATATCCTCCATGAATATCATGCCATCCTTGGCAATCAGATAGGCTGTATTAAGATTACAACCTAACTGTTATTACATACATTTGTTATCTAGTGAGAAAAACTAAGCTGCATGTTATTCCAAACTTTACGCTGTTCATAGAAGGCGTTTTTAAGTTGATTTAGTTGCAATTTAGTATCACGAATTTGTTGCTCAAATTGAATTTTATCAAATTTTTCATTCAGTGATTTTTTCTTAGATTCAAATAATACGATTTTTGCTTTATAAAAAGCGTTAAGTTTCTCACACAATACGTCGTATTCTTGATTAAGGCGTAAAATAACTTCGTCAGCATTAGGCAAGTGTTGCACTTTATCGTGACGGCGTTTAAGTTCCATCTTCAATTTAGCCTGCTCGATACGCGCTTCTGGTACAGTACGTAAATCGCTGGCTAAGTTGCACCAAGCTAATACGTTGATTAACCATTTCGTCGGATCATATTGGTACCACTTAATACCATTACGGTAATCAGTTTCAAAAATATGGTGGTAGTTATGGTAACCCTCACCATGAGTGAAGATAGCCAATAAGGCATTATCACGGGCCGTGTTACGGTCTGTATAAGGCTGTGAGCCCCACATGTGCGCCCATGAATTGATGAAGAAAGTAAAATGATGGCTCAATACTAAACGAGCAACACCTAATAATAATATGCTAGCCCAAACATCACCATACAACAGCCCCACTAAAATAGGCACGCCAACATTCATCACCAGTGCAAGTACGTTATAATATTTATGCTGCCATACTGCGATAGCATCTTTTTGTAAGTCGCGCACATTCGTATAATCACTATACAACATTGCATGATACTCACGTAACATCCAACCAATATGAGAATACCAAAAGCCGTGACTTGCTGAGTACGGGTCTTTCTCATCGTGATCAACATGTTTGTGGTGACGTCGGTGATCAGAACTCCAATGGATGGCACTATTTTGTAATGCAAACGCACCACCTAATGCAAAAATCAATCGCACAGACCAATGCGCCTTGTAAGTACGGTGGGACCAAAGCCGATGGTAACCACCTGTAATAGATAAACCACATACAAATATACCAATGATCATCGCAACAACTTCGAATGTCTCAAAGCCATACGTATAACCATACCAAGGCACTGCAGTAATAGCGACAAGGAAGGTTGAAGCAAAAACGAATACGTTTAACCAAATTAACGGTGGTTTTTTCATAATACTATCTCTAAAGCCTGATGAAGTAGTTTCATTAATAACAGCGCACAAGTGTAAGCTGAGTTGTTAATTAATGCAAACCTATGTTACAAATATAGTTACTTTATCGACTATTTAGTTTAGTTAAATTTGATCTATAGCACATATTACGTTTTCAATTTGTGAATTTCATTAGAGGTTTGTTCTATAACGGAGTTAACTTTTCGTACTAAAAAGCCCTAGATAAAACTAGGGCTCTTCATTGGTAATCGTAAGTGTTAAACTAGCACCCTTCTAACAACATATTCGCTTCTGAAGTACCACACTCATTAGTAATCTTCCCATTTTCATAATATGTCACTCTTTGCCACTGCCATCCTACCGCGCCTTTGGCGTTATAACGTATAGTTTCAACTCGTGCATTTTTATCTTGGGAATTACCTATCGCATATTTAGTATGCGACCAATTATCAGCACTATAGTTTGCTTCGCTATCAAAATCCGTGTCTACAATTACATCACGAACAGCATTAATTCGTTCTTTAATCTGCTCATCCTTCACAGTATCTGCAACGCCGATTAAATCACTAAAACCACTATCATTACCCAGTAAATAGCTATATTCACTCATTCGAATTAAAACATTGTCTTGATAGTCTTTTGTCTTCAACGTTTGTTTAACATTACCAGCAATAGCTTTATCTGAACATTCATCCCAATTATCCACCTCAACATCAATGGAATTCATAACTTCCGATGATTGTGTCGCTAATATTTCATCGAAATAACACTTGAACTTACTATTGTCAGTGCTCCGCGATAAATTAATCCTTTTCGTAATATCTACACCATAACGAACGGTTGTCAGCATTTCACCTTGTGCAATTAAAGCACCTTTGGTTTGTAAGTCATCCGAAACCAAATGAGTTTCAGAGTTTAAGCTACCGTTAGCGGTTAGGATCACTTGATGGCGATACCATTTTTGGTTATAGGCTTCTAACGTTACATCCCACGCACCTAAATAATACTCAACCCACGCAAGATCGGCATTTGGGTTAGCTTCATTTAATTCGACTGTCTCAGCGTATGATTTTTGTAAGCCAGGGACTAATTTTTTAGCAAAGTCATGTAATGCAACATCATCTGAAGCAACATAGTCACCATATAGTTCATCAACAGTGACGTTATAATGGCTTGCCACTCGTTTGCTTTGCTCTGTTAATTTCTGCCCAATATCATATCTAAGCTGTTGATCTGCCAATATCGATTCACAGCTTAAACCTGATGATTGTGATTTTGATAACTCCTTTTCAACTTCGCTCCACACAACTGTTGTTAATGGCGTTAAGTTGAGAATATCTTTATCCGAGTTCAGTGAAAAAGACGGTGGAAATACCATTGAATAAGCTTCATCGATGGGAATATTGGGAGAATCACTATCCACCGCACCAACTGGTACATCAACAACTACAGGAACATATTGCGAGCATTTCTGGTACATCGCGGGGATAGTTAAGTCGAAATCACCCTCACCTTTGGTCACAGTGAAAGGTTCATTTTCATCACGCTTATTATTAAAGTTTAAGTCAAGGTAAACAGTCGCACCAGTGATGTAGCCATCGATAACCTTCCCTGACATTGCCGTTGCGACACCACCTGAGGAGTTAGAATCTGAATCAGAACCACCACCACAACCAGCTAGCAATGAACCTATAGCCAAACACAATAAACTTCTCGTAATACAACTCATATCATTACCTTTTATTAATTCATTTTATCTATTTAAAACAACACCTAAATCATTGGTGATAGAAACAAAATTTCGCGGACTATACCAGCTACATAGTTATAGCTATATAAAAATACATAAAACTATCTTGATTTATTACCAATGTAAAGATGCATAAAATCATCTTGACTTAGTTAGTTACGATAGAGCGCTCGTTAAAGTTACTTTCATAGATATGAAAAAATTATTAGAAATAAGAATCTACGTGAAAGGGATATTTACCAAAATTGTACAAAATAACCTTGGTGATATTTGGTGTATTTAAAGGATGAAACTTACATAAAATTCAAAGGCAAGTGGCCGATTATAGAGCTGTAGATAAATATGGAGTGAATATTACGGCCCTGGATACCCTCAAAATGCGTCTTTGGCTGTCTGGATATGTGTTTCCTATAATTGAAATATTCACCGTTAAACAACTTAATGATATCGTCGAGTAAAGTCATTAAAAATTAAATCCATCAATGTCTCAGATGGAAGTTTAAACTGGTTCTAAGTCGACCTTAGCAGATGCTGAACTTTGTTCAATAATTAAGTCAGGGAAAATGATGTCATCTGAAGAATTGACTCCGTGGAACATGTTTTATTTTCTAGCAGCCTAGTCGCGCCTGAAGGTTGGTGCATTGACTAAACTTTGCAACATAATCCTAAATTAGACTTATGCTGCATAATATTGAAGCTTTGTTTGTCAATTTAATTCAATGATATTTTATGTATCAAGTAAACATAAATAGATGCATTATTGAGCCCTGCAACAAAACCATACAAAACTATACAAATGAGTATGTTTAAACTATGTATAATATTTATTATGGATCATTCATTGGCATTTCATATGGCACATATTTTAAAAAAGAGATTGTTAATCATAGTCTTATTATCTGCTTCGGTTGCAGGTGTCGGTTATTACAATACAATATTTTCATCTAATCAAAAGAACGAGTTACCTTCTATTACAGCTGCATTAGGCTCGATTGAAAAACAAGCCATAGCGGTCGGCCAAATCGTCCCAGCACATTCTATTTCGATTAAGTCTCAAATAGACGGTATTGTAGGTGAGATTTATCATCAAGTCGGCGATGTCGTCACGGCTGGCACGCCATTGATTAAAGTTCGCCCCAACCCGACTCCTGCGGCGTTAACACAGGCTAATACAGAATTAATGCGCAGCGAAGCCGCGTTAGAATCGGCACAACAAAAATTAGATAACTTAAAACAACTTGTATCACAAGATATTATTCCGACGAATTATGGCGAATACATTCAGGCTAAATCGGATGTGAAATCCAACTTGGCGGATGTGCAGCAGAAGAAACAAAACTTCGACCTGATCCGCAGCGGAGAATCATCAGTGGGTAACTCAAAACTGACCTCGACAATTATATCCCCTATTGATGGCACTATCTTGAACTTAAAAGTTGAGGTCGGTGAACCTATTACCTCAACAGAATCAAGGCAGGCAGCGACAGAAATGATGTCCATTGCAGATATGAAAAACATGATTTTTAAAGGCAGCATCAGTGAACATGATGCTGCCCAGCTGCAAGTTGGGACGTCAGTTAATGTTACGTTAGCACCTTACCCGGGAATGGTAATGAAAGGGACGCTAAGTAAAGTGGCGGTACAATCTGAGGCGCTGAATGCCACCACAACAAGTAGCAGTCGAAGTTTTGATAATGGCTTTAAAGTTGAAGTTGGTAATATTCAATTTCCGCAAGATATTACGATTCGTTCTGGTTTTTCTGCGACAGCAAAAATCATTCTAAAACAGGCAACCGATGTAGTTACTATCCCAGAGCGTGTACTGAACTTCAATGGCGAAGACCCGGAAGTATGGATAGCTGATGAATCAAAAACAGGATATTCCCCACGTAAAGTGACTCTCGGCTTATCTGATGGTATTACCGTCGAGGTGCTTTCAGGTTTAGAAAATGGAGAAAACATTATCGATGTTAGCATGATGATGGGTCAGCCAGATGCATAAAAAAAACGCAGTACAGCGCCTTTGCTGCAATGCTTTATTAGGCCTTATATTGGGTAGCTTGAGCATATCAAGTTATGCGCTCACTATTGAAGAGGCATGGCAGGCGGCAAAGTATTATGATCCCGCTTACCAGCAGTCTCAATTAGATGAAAAGATCAGCGCAACAGAAGTAAGATCAAGCCGCAGTGCCTTACTGCCCAGCGCGGAAATAACCGCGAGCAGCAATTGGAATGATAATAGCTATGGTAGTAGTAATACCAACAGCTATAAGCTGAGTTTGAACCAAACGATTTGGGATAGTAGCAAGTGGTCAGCATTGGACCAATCTCAAGCAGTATTTGTGACTGCGCAATTAAAGTTTAAGCAGAGCCACAATGATCTGGCCGCACGCCTTATTAAGGCTTATTTAGATCTTGCTCAGTCGCAGGGTGATTTTCGTTTAGCACAGCAGAAATTCACCGAAGGAACAAAGATGCTGCATATTACCGAGCTGCGTTATAAGGCGGGGGCTATTCATTCAACAGCACTGGAAGACATGCGCGCAAATCATGTCGATGAGCGTGCTGAGATCTTAGCAAACCAATCCAACGTAGCCGATAAAAAGGCAATATTAATCGCTTTAATTAATTTTGCACCAAATACAGTCAATGAAATTGATACGACCAACTTTATGCCTCCAAAATTGATTGTGAGCAGTGAAAAAGACTGGTTAAAACTGGCTAATAACAACAGCCCGGAACTACTTGTTGCGAAACAAAATATTCGCGTGATTGAATTTGAAAAAGATCAGGCCAAAGCAGGATATTACCCAACGGTAATTGGATCTTTCGGTTACAACGGTAGCCATAATAACAATGGTAATAATGGTGATGATACGCTTAACGCCAGCCTGCTCCTAAGCGTGCCGCTGGACTTAAATGGCTCCACCAGCGCAAATGTAGATCGGGCTAAGTTACGGATAAAGCGAGCCAAAGAAGAGGCCCGCGCGGTCGAAATTCGTATTAACAACACGATTTCAAATCGATACTCTCAATTATCCATTGATTGGCAGCGTATTGAAATTGCGCAACAACAGGTAGAATCCCGCCAGCGCTCATTACAAACTAAGCAAGTCGTGTATGACGCGGGATTGGCTGATGCATCGGATGTGATCGATGCGCATAATCGCCTTTTTGGTAGTAAAAACGCGCTGCAATCTCGGTTTTATCAATACTGGCAACACCGCATATCCTTGCTTAAGTCGGTGGGAAAGTTAGATAACAATACCATTGCCTTGATCTCGCAGGCTTTGCAATCATGACAGGGTTATTGTCTCAAACAATTCAAACGCTACTAGCTCACCGTTTACGTAGTTTTTTAGCCATTCTTGCTATTGTGTGGGGCGTGATTTCAGTATTAGTGTTGGTTGGTTTAGGTGAAGGTTTTTATCAAACTAATACTAAATCGTTTGAATTATTGATGAGTGATACGCAAATTGTATTTCCAGGGCAGACGACAAAGGCGTGGCAAGGATTTTCAGCACAAAGAGATGTATCACCTTCCGAGAATGAAATGCGCCAACTCGTTAAGCAATCCGCGGTGCGGAATATCTCTGTCGTTTATGGAAAGTGGGATGCAAAGGTGACCGATCTTAAAGGGCATATGTTACCGGGTTATGTCAGTGGGATAGATAACCAATTTGTTGCATTACGAAATCTGAAATTAGTAAAACAATCTCGAAAAATTAATCGAAGCGATTTAAACAATCACAATCGTGTAGCGATGGTTGGCTGGCAACTAGCTGAAATTGGTGATCTACAGGTTGGCGGGGAATTAAAAGTTAATGGCATTCCTTTTGTTATTATTGGTGTGAGCCAAAAAAAGGAAAATGGTATTTCATTAAATAATGAAGAAAGCCAGGTTATGATCCCCAGCACAACATTTAATGACATATGGAAAAGTAAGCCAATGATGTTATTGGTGTCACCTGCTGACGCGATTTCAGGTGTAGTATTGAGAAAGAGTTTACAGTCATTTTTTGCCAAACAGCAACATTTTGATCCCAGTGATAAAGGCGCTATATATATGCCAGATTTTGGAAAAGAAGCGGTATTTTTTAAGACCCTGTTACGTGGCATCCAGTTATTTCTGGGTGCAAGTGGCGCAATGACGTTAGCTGTTGGCGCGCTTGGAGTGGCCAATATTATGTTTTTATCCGTTACTGAGCGTACTCGCGAAATTGGCGTTCGTTTGGCAGTTGGCGCAACACCAAATAATATCCTCGGGCAATTTTTAGTTGAAGGCGCGATCTTAGTCGCTTGCGGGACAGTGATCGGCATTATCTCTTCTTATGCCATTATCGCATTATTGAACTATATCGGTATGCCAGAGTGGTTAGGCTTTCCAGTGATAACTCTTGAAGCCGTTTGGATGTCGTTGGCTGTTATTACTGTGCTTGCCCTGCTTGCTTCTTATTTTCCAGCTCGACGGGCTTCAAACCTTATACCAGTTATTGCTTTGAATTCGAGGGCTTGATGATGTTACTTCCGATAAGGCAAATTTTTCAGGAGATGGCGGCTGAAAAATTGCGTCTCTGTTTAACGATTCTTGCTGTAGCGTGGGCAACCTTATGTATTGCGCTTATGCTGGCGGCTGGTGAAGGCTTACGCCAAGGGCTGATCCGAAGTTCAGAGAGTGGTAATGGCAAACTGATGTATCTGACTGGCAGTTATGCGACTAAAGATTTTGGTAATTTTCATACAGGTAAACAGCTTAAATTAAAGTATGACGATCTCAAAGTGATCCAAGCGCTACCTAGCGTTAAACATGTTCAACCCAGTGCCCAGTGGAATGAACGAGTGACATTTGAAGATCATCGCACATGGCAAAACCCGGTGGGTGTTTATCCTGAGTATCAAACCTTGACGGGTTTAAAGATTGCAGCCGGAGGTCGTTGGTTTAACTCTATGGACATGAAAGAACAACGCAACGTCATTGTTATAGGGGAAAGCGCCGCTATTTCGCTATTTAATCAATCGGATGATTTTGATTGGATTAACCCACCAGCGCTAGACATTGATCCAGTGGGTAAGAAAGTCAAAGTCGGCAGTAAAGAATTTATGGTTATCGGATTGATAAAAAGCAGCAGTGCCAATGTAGAGCAAGGCATACCGCTGAACGAGTCACTCTTCGTCCCCTTTTCTACTTGGCAACGTTTTCACCCCAACAGCGCCATTTCTGCACTCAATATCGAGCCAGTACCACAAGTGGACCGCAAACAAGTCGCAGCCACGGTGAAACAAGTAATTGCGAGAAAGTATGGTGCCAGTGTCGAGGACCAACAGTTGGTACAAATCCAAGATATGTTGCTGAGACAAAAAACCATGCGGCGTTTTTTGATCGGTTTACAAAGCTTCCTGGGTATTATCGGTTTGGTGACATTAGGCGTGGCCGGAATTGGGATAGCGAATGTGATGTACGCTGCGGTTAAGCGTGCGACTCGTGACATCGGGTTAAGAATGGCTGTCGGTGCAAGTCCTGCAACCATCAAAGCACACTATTTGACTCAGTCTCTTTTTACTATGGCAATAGGTGGCTTACTCGGGTTGGGGATGACGGTTGGATTAATCAGTTCTATTCAGGCATTTCCGCTGACAGGAAATAGCTTGTATGAAGAACTCGGAAAGCCAACACCGGAATTATCTTTTTCTATTATCGGCTTGGTTATTCTTGCCTTAGGTTTAGTGGGTGTGGCAGCGGCTTGGTTTCCAGCAAATAGAGCGGCCAGTATTACACCTTTAGAGGCATTACAGAGTGAATAACTATATTAATAATAACGAACTTAATAACAATAAAAATGACATATTTTCTACAGCTGAAACACTGGTCACGCTAACTGGCATCAGCAAGCATTATAAAAGTGGTGATGAAGAAGTACGCGCGTTGGACTGCGTCTCGTTGTCGATAAACAAGGGTGAATTTCTGTCTATATTAGGGCCTTCCGGTTCGGGTAAATCAACATTAATGAATATGCTCGGTTGTTTAGATAAACCAACCTTTGGCGAATATCATTTAAATAACCAAGATGTATCCGCATTAAGTGGCAATCAACTCGCAGGCATTCGTAATCAGAACATTGGCTTTGTTTTTCAAAGTTTCAATTTGTTGGAATACGCCAGTGCACTAGATAATGTTGCACTGCCCTTGGTATATCGTGGAGTGAAAGCTACAGAAAGAAGAAAAAAAGCGGCTGCATTGCTTGAGCGAGTCGGGTTGGGCGATCGCATGCATCATAAACCCAATCAACTCTCTGGCGGTCAAAAGCAGCGTGTCGCAATTGCTCGCGCGTTGGTCAATGACCCACAAATTATCTTAGCTGATGAACCGACTGGCGCATTGGACTCTAAATCAGGGGCCGAAATTGAAGCTTTGTTTAATGAATTACACAGAGAAGGTCGAACCTTAATTATCGTTACTCATGATAACGCTTTAGCGTTGCGCACCAAACGCATCATCAATATTAAAGATGGAAAAATTGTGTCAGATGAACGTGTGGTTTAGTCTGTAGCCGATTCTGTTGCAAAATTTAGTCAATGCACTCTCGATGACCTAAAAGGACAACCACATAATATAGTCCGCCATCCTGTGCTGATGGAGTGGTTTTAGAATAGATTCTTGTGAATAAAATAAATTCTGAGGATTTGAATAATTGATACTTACTATAATAGCCAAGTAAAACCTGCCTATTATAGTAGCAATAATTTGAACGCAAAAAATGTCAGTTAAGAACTGACAGGTATTAAGCCAAGTGCCTCTGGGTAGATGTTATGTTTTTATCATTCCCAATCAAGGATCACTTTACCTGACATGCCTGAGCGCATAATATCAAAACCTTCTTGGAATTGATCAATTGGGAAGTGGTGCGTAATGATTGGTGTTAGGTCTAAACCTGACTGAATTAATGCAGCCATTTTGTACCAAGTTTCAAACATTTCACGACCATAGATACCTTTAATAACTAAACCTTTAAAGATAACATTGCCCCATTCGATGCTCATGTCATTTGGTGGAATACCCAACATAGCAATTTTACCGCCATGGTTCATCTTGTCTAGCATATCGCGAAATGCAGATGGCACACCTGACATTTCAAGGCCAACATCGAAGCCTTCTGTCATTTTAAGCTCGTCCATCACATCTGTCAGTGACTCTGTTGTTACGTTCACTGCACGTGTAACACCCATCTTGCGAGCGAGGTCTAAACGGAATTCATTCACATCAGTGATCACAACATTACGTGCACCAACGTGCTTACATACTGCCGCAGCCATGATACCGATTGGACCAGCGCCAGTAATTAATACATCTTCACCAACCACATCAAATGATAGCGCTGTGTGTACTGCATTACCAAACGGGTCAAAGATTGCCGCCATGTCATCAGAAATATCATCTGGTAGTTTGAATGCGTTAAATGCAGGAATAACTAAGTATTCAGCAAATGCGCCTTCACGGTTAACACCAACACCAATCGTATTACGGCATAAATGGGTACGGCCGGCACGACAGTTACGACAGTGACCACAGGTAATGTGACCTTCACCAGAAACGCGATCACCGAGAGTGAAACCACGAACTTCTTGGCCGATACCAACAACTTCACCCACATACTCGTGGCCAACAACCATAGGTACTGGAATGGTTTTTTGTGACCATTCGTCCCAGTTATAAATATGGATATCGGTACCACAGATCGCGGTTTTACGGATCTTGATTAACAGATCATTGTGGCCAAGTGTTGGCTTTTCCACGTCTGTCATCCAAATACCTTGTTCAGGTTTTAATTTTGCTAGTGCTTTCATTTTCTTTAATCCACTTGTCTCGATGATATTAAGCTTCGATACTTAGACTCTAGGTACTAGGTACTTCGAAGCTTAATTAATTGTCTATTTAGATGATGCCAAGGTCTTTACCGATACGGGTAAATGCGGCAATGGCAATATCAATTTGTTCTACGCTGTGCGCTGCTGACATTTGCGTACGGATACGTGCTTTACCATGTGGAACCACTGGGAAAGAGAAACCGATAACATAAATGCCTTCCGCTAATAAACGCTCTGACATTTCAGCAGCCAGTGCCGCATCACCAATCATTACCGGTACAATTGCGTGGTCAGCACCTGCCAGTGTAAAACCAGCTGCGCTCATTTCACGGCGGAAATGTTCTGCGTTAGATTTAACTTTGACACGTAATTCATGGCCTTCTTCCATCATGTCGATAACACGAATTGATGCAGCAACAATCGCAGGAGCAACCGAGTTTGAGAATAAGTATGGACGTGAACGCTGACGTAACCAATCAACGACTTCTTTTTTAGCTGATGTGTAACCGCCTGACGCGCCACCTAATGCTTTGCCTAATGTACCAGTGATGATATCCACACGATCCATTACGCCACAATGTTCAGGGGTACCACGACCGCCTTCACCCACAAAACCAACCGCATGTGAATCATCAACCATCACCAGTGCATTATATTTGTCTGCAAGGTCACAAACGCTTTTTAGATTCGCGATCACGCCGTCCATTGAAAATACACCGTCAGTTGCGATCAACTTGTGACGCACACCTGCAGCATCGGCAGCAATAAGCTGCTCTTCGAGTGATGCCATGTTGTTATTTTTGTAACGGAATCGTTTTGCTTTACATAGACGTACACCATCAATGATTGACGCGTGGTTTAGTTCGTCTGAGATAATGGCATCTTCTGCACTTAATAACGTCTCAAATAAACCCGTGTTTGCATCAAAGCAAGACGTATACAAGATAGTATCTTCCATACCTAGGAAAGTACTGATCTTGCTTTCTAATTCTTTATGTTTATCCTGTGTTCCACAGATAAAGCGTACTGACGCCATACCAAAACCGTGGCTATCTAAACCTGATTGCGCAGCCGCAATAAGGTCTGCATGGTTAGCCAAACCTAAATAGTTGTTCGCACAGAAGTTAACAACTTCATTACCTGCCACTTGAATGTTGGCATTTTGGGCTGAAGTGATCACTCGCTCGTTTTTATAAAGGCCATCAGCTTTAGTTTGTTCTAACTGCTTACTGATCTGATTGTAGAATGTAGAAGTCATGTAAATATTCCTTTTTAACTTTATTTGAAACAACTTGTTATTAAGAACAGCCGAACAAGCCATGAAATAATTTATACTATAAAACTATTCTAATTGATCCTATATAAGACTATTATCCCTGTAGATGGAAAAACATTAGTGAAACACAGGCACAAATAGAATGATGATATTTCACAAACTGATCGCCTTATTACCCGACTTGGCTAGTTTTACTCTCGTTGTTCAGGAGGGCAGTTTTACTGCAGCAGCAAAGAAAATAAATGTCACCCCTTCTGCGCTGAGTAAAACCATTACCCGGCTTGAGCAAGCCTTATCCGTTAAACTGTTTGAACGCACGACCAGAAAACTGATCATTACCGAAGCCGGAAAGAAGATTTACGATCAATGTGTTCCTATGGTTAATGCTGCGAAGCAAGTTGTTGAAATATCAAGTATCGAACATACTAAACCCGCAGGTTCAATAACCGTTGCGGCACCTGAGGCATTTTTAAATGTGGTGCTACAGCCTTTTGTCGTTCCATTTTTACAGCAGTATCCGCAGGTCCAACTCAAGCTACGTGCTATTGATGGGCCAATCGATATCTTTGAACACGGTATCGATATCGCCTTTATGCTAACGGATAAGCCAGATGAAAATTTGGTTCTAAAAGAGATTGCTAAAACCTACTTAGTGTTATGTGCAAGCCCTGATTATCTAAAAGAGAAGGGTATTCCTTCCCACCCCGAACAATTAAAACAACACGATTGCCTATATTTAGCAGAGAATGAAACCGACCACATCTGGGATTTTGTGAAAGGCGACGAATCCCATACCGTTACAGTCTCAGGCCGTTACGCAGTCAACCACTCTCAAATGCGCCTAAACGGTGTCATTAATGGCTTGGGTATCGGAATTTTCCCCGACTTCGTCGTGCAGGAAGCAATAAGCAAAGGTGATGTAACAGAGGTTCTCTGTGACTGGACGATTAAGAGTAATTATCAGGGAATAATTGCACTGCAGTATGCCCAAACCAAATATATGCCAGCAAAGCTCAGAGTTTTTATCGATTACGCTATACAGCACTTGTGTTAACGCTATGAAAGCGCAGCACAGAGCCAATCGGGAATCACCATACATGCGGCTATTAGAACGCGTTAAATTGTATCAAGTATTCCAATATCACTGGCGGCTTAAATCTTACCTTACGGCCCTTAGCTAAATTACTTGGATAGAAGCATTAACCACTGGTGATAAAGATCACTATTTGAGTTAAACTAGCGGCAATTATCAGACTATCGCAGAAAATATTTAACGCCTGCTCTAGCAACCAACTTTCAGACCTACACATTGAGTACCCCACAGCGTACCCCATGTGATAAAAAGATAAAAATAAAAGGCTTATATTTCAAATGAGTAAACAAACGATTCAGTGGTACCCAGGGCATATGCACAAAGCCCGTAAAGAGATCGCGGAAGTTATGCCGCAAATGGACCTGATTATCGAAGTACTTGATGCACGGATCCCTTATAGCAGCTCGAATCCAATGATCTCCGATTTACGTGGTGATACCCCTTGTATTAAAATTCTCAATAAAAGCGACCTTGCAGACCCCATCGTTACTGCGCAATGGTTAGAATATTTAGAATTAGAAGAAGGTGTAAAAGCTTATGCCTTAACGACACAACAGCCGTCTGAGATCAAAAAGATCCCGCAATTAATACGTGCGCTAGTGCCAAATAAAGAAGGCGCACATAAAGTCATTAAAGCGATGATTATGGGTATTCCAAACGTGGGTAAATCAACCACGATTAATATCCTCGCCAATCGTATTATTGCTAAAACGGGTAACGAGCCTGCAGTGACTAAACAGCAGCAACGTATCAAGTTAGACGACGGTATCGTGTTGTCTGATACTCCAGGAATGTTATGGCCAAAAGTACAAAATCCACTTTCTGGCTACCGTTTAGCATCAACAGGCGCAATTAAAGATACTGCGATTGAATACGATGACATCGGTATGTATGCAGCAGAATACTTATGTAAAACTTACCCAGAAGCAATGCGTGCACGTTACAAGCTAGATAACCTAGACAAGACTGACATAGAGTTATTAGAAGATATTGGCCGTGGTCGTGGTTGTTTAGGCCCTGGTGGTTTGGTTGATTTAAACAAAGCTGCAGCTATTTTAATCAATGAATTACGCACCGCTAAGATCTGTCGCATCAGTTTAGAAACACCAGCAATGGCTGAAGCAGAAAAACAAGCAGTGATTGAACGTTTAGCCCTTGAAGGCGTGAAGATTAAAAAACGTAAGCCAAAGAAAAAACGTCGTTAATCAAGAAAGATTAAACAGTCGTTAACCGTTATTCGAACAAATAAAAAAGCCTCTGGTTACAGTAACCAGAGGCTTTTTTATTCAATTTAATTTAATGCTTTATTTAATGATTAGACGTACATCGTCATCATCACCAAGTTCAATAATGAACTGTTTCTTGCCTGCTTTCACAGAACGGCTCACCCAGTCCAGAGGGATCGTAATTGAACCCATTTCACCATCAAAAACTTCATCTTGATTGAATTGAAAATCAGCATCGTTCTCAGGGTGGCAACCTTGTGCATACGCTAACGTACCACGCTCGATTGGCGAGATATCACTTGAAACATTGTTCATAATGAAAACGCCGTGCTCAGCCATCAAGGTTAATTGTGCTGTTAGCTTTTTAGGGTTCAGTTGATTAACATCTGGCCAGAAGTTAAGACCTTTACTTAATGCTTCAACTTCATTGTTACCGTGTTCATCAATAACTTTAGAACCTTTAAACTTAGTCGGGTCCCAAAGATCATCATAAGTAGGGGTAAAAGTCTTTGCTGCTAACGCTTCAGCTTCAATCGGCAAAACTTCATCAAGAGAAAATATAATTCGTTTCATTTTGGTGCGCTCTTTAATGACAAAAGCACAAACCAAAGTTTGTGCTTTATAATATGCTAGGACTATATACCTAAACCGCGTTGTAATGCAAGTCAGGTTATCGCTGGCTTATTTAACTGCGCGGCGTGTAGCAACTGCATCAGATAGCTGTGCCATCATCGTTTCGGTGTCAGCCCAGCCAATGCAAGCATCAGTGATACTTTGACCGTAAGTTTCTACTTTACCATTAATCAGATCTTGACGACCTTCGATTAAGTGACTTTCAACCATCACACCAAAGATAGCTTTATTACCAGCACTAATTTGGCCAGAAACATCAGTTGAAACATCCATTTGTTTTTGGAATTTCTTTTCGCTATTGGCATGACTAAAATCAATCATGATATTAACGTCTTGCTTAGCAGACTCTAACTGAGTTGTAATTGACGCTACATCATCAGCAGAATAGTTTGTCGACTTATTACCACCACGTAGAATGATATGGCAATCAGGGTTACCTGCTGTCGAAATAATTGCAGAGTGACCAAATTTAGTTACTGATAAGAAATGGTGCGGCGCGTTTGCACTGCCAATCGCATCAATAGCAACTTTAATAGTACCGTCAGTACCATTCTTGAAACCAACTGGGCAAGACATACCAGAAGCCAGTTCACGGTGAACTTGAGACTCTGTAGTACGTGCGCCAATTGCGCCCCAACTCATTAGATCACCAACATATTGTGGCGTGATCATATCAAGGAATTCGCCAGCTGTTGGCAAACCCATTGCATTCACATCAAGTAACAGTTTACGAGCGATACGTACACCATCATTTAATTGAAAGCTGTCATCTAGATACGGGTCGTTGATTAGACCTTTCCAACCAACCGTTGTACGCGGTTTTTCAAAATAAACACGCATCACAATTTCGAGTGTATCTTTATACTTTACACGTAATGCCACTAGTCGCTCTGCATATTCTAATGCAGCGTCAGTGTCATGAATTGAACAAGGACCAACGATCACTAAAAGGCGATCATCTTCTTGTTTAAGAATTTGGCTAATGCTATTACGTGATTCAAATATTGTTTTAGTCACATCATCAGAAGCAGGATATTTTTCTAACACTGCAATTGGCGGTAATAATTCTTTTACTTCACGGATTCTGACGTCGTCTGTTTGATAATGCATACTAATAATATTCCTTTATTCGCCCTCAGGCATTCATACTCTAATGTGATATTGTCCGCATTCAATGTAACGTCTATTTCACTCGGAAGCAATTACAAATCACATAAAAATTCAGTGGATATTGTAAGAAATATTCTTATCTTAGCGAGATTAAGGTAAAATCCACCACAAATAAGTTAAATTTGGAAACCCTATGCTATTAAAAACTGAAGACGAGCTAATTGACTTTGCCTATGACGCCTTCCTAGAGGATGCACAAAAGCAATTATCACCTGCAGATCAAATTTTATTTGCCATGCAATTCGAAGATCGCGGTGCCGTTGACATCGTCGACCTTGGCAGTGATTGGCCTGCAAACGTGGCAATGGGTATTAATGAAAATGAATACTGCGAATTACACATTGGCTTAGTTGATGACAACGACTTACTCAATGATATATTCGGACGTGTACTAGTAAAGAAAAAAGCCAACGATAAGTTTATCCATATTCTTTGGAAAACTGAATAATCAATCTACGATAACTTGATTTCATCTTCAATTTAAGGAATATTAGCTGCTAGACTAAAAAGTTAAATCCAAGGAGATGGAATTGAGTCAACAAGATAACCAGTTAGTACGTTGGTTTCGGCAATCAGCGCCTTACCTCAATGCGCATCGAGATAAAACAATTGTGCTGACATTAAGTGGTGAAGCCATAGCACATGCTAACTTCATCAATATCGTCAATGACATTGCCTTATTAAATATTCTCGGCATTCGCATTGTATTAGTCTTTGGCGCACGTCCTCAAATCAACAGCATACTCGCGAATAATAACTGCGAGAGTCAGTTTCATAAACGCCGACGCGTCACTGATGAGCAAGCCTTCCCGTTAATTAAGCAAGTTATTGGTCAACTTCAATATGAAATCACCGCCGCTTTCTCTATGGGACTGGTCAATACCCAAATGCACGGTGTCAAAATCAATATCGTCAGTGGTAACTTCATTACCGCACAACCAATTGGGGTTGATGAAGGTGTTGATTTTTGCCATACCGGTCGTGTCCGCCGAGTTGATACTGACGCGCTGGAATATCAACTTGCGCAAAATGCGATCACCGTGATCCCACCACTCGGCTATTCTGTCACCGGTGAGAGTTTTAATCTGAGCGCAGAAGAAGTGGCGACAAAAATAGCCATCAAACTCAATGCCCATAAGTTAATTAACTTTTGCTCTGCACAGGGCGTACTCGATTATAACGGCAATTTAATTTCAGAAATGTTTCCTGAACAAGCGCAAGAGCGTTTAGCCGAACTTGAAACTGAAGGTGGAATAAACACAGGCACAGCCTCTTACTTACGCGCGGCAATCAACGCTTCTGTAGCAGGGGTCCCCCGTTGTCATTTGGTGAGTTACAAAACCGATGGTTCGTTATTACAAGAGCTGTTTTCACGCGATGGTGTCGGTACTCAAATCGTACGTCAAAGTGCAGAGCAAACACGACCAGCAAAGATTGAAGATGTGCCAGGCATTATGCTACTGATTCAGCCCTTAGTTGACCAGGGGATGCTAGTACAACGCACCAGAGAGCAGTTATTACGAGATATCGAGCACTTTACCGTGGTCGAACGTGATGGCACCATTATTGGCTGCGCTTCACTTTATTGTTTCTCTGGTAATATTGCTGAAATGGCCAGTGTCGCAACCCACCCTGAATATCGACGCTTGAGTCGTGGTGACTTATTGGTCAAAGAAATCGAGAAACAAGCCAAGCAACAAGGCATGGATCGCCTGTTTGTGTTGACAACACACAGCATCCATTGGTTTAGAGAACGCGGTTTTGAACCTGTCGAACTGGAACGATTACCCGTTGAAAAGCAAGAGTTGTATAATTTACAGCGTCGTTCGAAAATATTAATGAAGAATTTATAAGATCTGGCAGTAACCGAAACACAGTGCATCAGCTATTTGTTACTGTCTTATCTGTTACTGCCTTCTTTATCATCCACCACACAGCTTGTTACAATTCGGTACACTTGCCTTGTTAATAATGAGCGTTAACCACTATTAAACAACGAATCTTTAAGCCTATAATCCCTCTTCAATTCTTTATCAGAGTTCAATACATGTCATTGCGGTTAATCTTACAGCGAGGATTGCAATATCTCAGTCCGCAATTTAATTATTTCAGTCAGCGATTACTCGCACAACTCGACAGTAAAAAACGCATATGGATTGTGCAAGTGGATGAAGGGGGTCTAAAAAACCAATCGTTTATTGTTGATGAAGATAATTTTCAGCAACCGATGGAATGGATGCTGAATAAACACTACTCTGTCACTGATTTAGAAAATGTGGCTAACATGAAGCGTGCCGAAGTGGTTAGCGTCAAGCTCACCAATGCTAAACACAGTTTGATCCGCGCTAAATAACGCGATAGCACTAACGTAAATATTCACTCGCAACGGCATGCAATGCACGAATATGTGCTTCATCGTCATTTAAACAAGCAATGAAACGATAATCGTCACCACCGGCATTCACAAATACTGCTTTGTTTTCAATCGCCATTTCTTCTAATGTTTCTAAGCAATCAACCGCAAATGCAGGTGCAATGACATCTAACGATTTAGTGCCACTTGCAGCCAGTTTCACTAACGTTTCATTGGTATACGGCTGTAACCATTCAGCTTTACCAAAACGTGATTGATAACTATGTACCACCTCATCTTCGGTAATACCTAAACGCGCACAAAGCAGCGCGGTTGTTTCAACGCAATGATCAGCATAGATATCGCCTTTTTCTACAAGGAACTTAGGGATGCCATGATAAGACAGTAACAACTTCTCTGCTCTGCCATTCTCTTGCCAATGACGTTCGATGCTTAGGGCTAATGCGTCAATATAAGTATCATGATTATGATAATGCTTCACTAAGCTCACACTCGGAGCATCGATAGTTGCTTGCAGATAGCGAGCTACCTGATCAAATACCGGCGCAGTTGTCGTTGACGAATACTGCGGAAATAATGGAAGCACCACAATATGTTCAGAACCCGATTGCTGTAACTTAGCTATCGCCGCTTTAATACTGCGTTCACCATAGGTCATTGCCAGTTCAACATTGACATTTTGACCCGCTTCTTCGAATAAGGAAGACAAGGCTTTTTGCTGTAATAGACTGTAATGTAATAAAGGTGAACCATCGTCAAACCAAATAGACTGATAGGCTTTAGCAACACGTTTACAACGCAAAGGTAAAATGACACCGTTTAATAGTGGTAACCAAAATAATCGTGGAATGCTAACAACGCGAGGATCAGAAAGAAACGGTTTTAAAAAAGCTTTAACGCCCGCAGGTGTTGCCGATTCTGGCGTACCAAGGTTAACCAATAAAATACTTTGCTTAGTCATATTACACATAATCACTATTCGTTAAACGAGTATGCACATTCTATGTGATTAAGCGTATTGGATCCAATAACTCACTGAGATTTAGTTATAAAAAAACCCCGAGCACGCTCGAGGTTTCATAACCGTATACAAATTAATCGACAGAATACTCTCTCAATTAAGAGCCAGACTAGCCAAGTAATTCAGCTAATTGCTTGCTTACCGCATCAACAGTTTGTGTACCGTCGAATGTAACATATTTGCTGTTACCTGCTTCCGCTTCTTTGCCATAATAAGCAATAAGTGGTGCAGTTTGGTCATGGTAGATACCTAAACGTTTACGAACAGTTTCTTCAACATCATCCACACGGATTGTTAATTCGTCACCAGTTTCGTTATCTTTACCTGCCACTTTAGGCGGATTATAAACAGTGTGGTAAACACGGCCAGAAGGAGCGTGAACACGACGACCACTCATACGTTTAACGATTTCTTCATCAGGCACGTCAAATTCAAGTACGAAATCAACGTCAATGCCGTTTTCTTTCATAGCGTCAGCTTGTGGGATAGTACGTGGGAAACCGTCTAGTAGGAAACCTTTTGCACAATCTTCTTTCTTAACGCGATCTTTAACTAATTCAATAATTAGTCCGTCAGATACTAGTTGGCCACTATCCATAACAGCTTTAACTTTTTGACCTAACTCAGAACCTTCTTTAATAGCAGCTCGTAGCATATCACCAGTAGAGATTTGCGGAACACCATAATTTTCCATGATGAACTGTGCTTGAGTTCCCTTTCCTGCACCTGGTGCACCTAATAAAATAATACGCATAAATTGCCCTTAAATTGATTTTAACTTGTTTAAATTACTTAAACTGCTTAAATTTTAGAAACGCTAGACTACACGTGAAATCCGATGTGTTCAAGTCCAGCCCAGCTTTGTTGCTTTTTTGTATATAACTTTGTGAGTAGTACGCTAAAAAAACATATCCACACTGTTAAATCTTGTTAAATGTACTTAACGGATAAGACGATTCATGCGTGCAATGAATGCCGCTGGATCATCTAAGCTACCACGCTCAGTCAACTGTGCTTGTTCTAACAGTAGCTGAACCCAGTCTGCAAATACGGTTTCATCTGTTTCATCAGCAACACGTTTAATCATTTCGTGCTCAGGATTTAGCTCAAAAATGTACTTCTGTGGTGGTACAGCTTGGCCAGCAGATTCCATTAACTTGATCATTTGACTGCTCATGCCATCTTCATTTGTAACAATACAAGACGGTGTTTCTGTTAGACGATGAGTTAAACGAACATCGGCTACTTTTTCACCTAGTGTTGACTTCGCACGCTCAAGGAAACTTGCAAATTCTTCTGTCGCTTCTTCTTTTTCTTTTTTCGCATCTTCATCATCTAGCGCGCCAAGGTCAAGATCGCCTTTAGTTACAGATACAAGTTGTTTACCATCAAAATCTGTTAGATGTGATAATAACCACTCATCAATACGGTCAGTTAATAGTAATACTTCAATGCCTTTTTTCTTGAAGATCTCAAGATAAGCACTCTTCACAGCAGTTGTGTAGTTATCAGCGGTGATGTAATAAATCTTGTCTTGGCCTTCTTGCATGTTTTCGATGTATTTACCGAAACCAACTTCTTGTGCAGCGCCGTCAACAGACGTTGAAGAGAAACGTAATAAAGAAGCAATCTTCTCTTTATTCGCCATGTCTTCAGCTGGACCTTCTTTAAGTACTTGACCGAATTCATTCCAGAATTTCAAGTATTTCTCGTCATCATTTTTCGCCATGCGTTCTAGCATAGTTAGTACACGCTTAGTACAAGCAGTACGTAATGACGTTGTGATCTTATTATCTTGTAAGATTTCACGAGAAACGTTTAGTGGTAAATCGTTTGAATCTAACACACCCTTCACGAAACGCAGGTAAGTTGGCATAAACTGCTCTGCGTCATCCATAATGAATACACGTTGCACATACAGTTTTAGACCGTGTTCTTTTTCACGGTTCCACATATCAAATGGTGCGCGCGCTGGGATATAAAGTAGGCTAGTATATTCTTGCTTACCTTCTACACGGTTATGGCTCCATGTTAGTGGATCTTCAAAGTCGTGGGCAATGTGCTTATAGAACTCATTATATTCTTCATCTTTCAGCTCATTTTTCGATAATGTCCACAATGCGCTTGCACGTGTTACCGATTCCCATTCGCCTGGTACTGCAGGTGTTTTTTCACCGTCAGGACCATCTGATTCAGGTTGTTCTTCTTTCCACATTTCAACTGGGATACTGATGTGATCAGAGTATTTGTTTACGATTTGACGCAGTTTCCATGCATCCAATAAATCATCTTCGCCTTCACGCAAGTGTAAGATAATTTCAGTACCGCGGCTTTCTTTGGTGATATTAGTTAGACGGTAGTCGCCTTCACCTTCTGATTCCCACTGTACCGCTTGGTCCGCTGCTGCGCCCGCTGCACGTGTATTCACTGTTATCATGTCTGCAACAATGAAACCAGAATAGAAACCAACACCAAACTGACCGATTAATTGCGAATCTTTCGCTTGATCGCCAGATAGGTTGCCAAAGAATTCAGAGGTACCAGAACGTGCTATCGTACCTAGGTGTGAGATAACGTCTTCACGTGACATGCCGATACCGTTATCATCAATCGTGATTGTACGGGCCGTTTTGTCTAACGAAATGCGTACGCGTAACTCACCATCATCGCCATATAAACTATTATCAGATAATGCTTTAAAACGAAGTTTATCGGCTGCATCTGCCGCATTAGAGACGAGTTCACGTAAAAAGATTTCTTTATTTGAGTATAAAGAATGGATCATTAATTTAAGCAGTTGCTTAACTTCAGCTTGAAAGCCGTGAGTCTCAGTATTAACTGTATCAGTCATTACTTGTTCCTTTGTTCTAATGGGGTGATTCATATTCAGATAACAAACTATCTGAATATATTTGTTAATAGATAGATGGGTTTGTTATCAGTGTTTTCAAGGGCAGTTTATAATTTTTATCTGTGACCTCTAACGCAACAACTATAAAACACACTAAAAAATAACATTAAATATAATAAAGTCCTTGCATATTAGTATACTAACCACCAATATATTGCGCACAACTTAAATTAAGTATCACACATTAGCACTCGTGCTCATTCTATTATTAAGGAACTTAAAATGACTAAGCTTTATGATTTCGAAGTAACTACGATCACAGGTGAACAAAAAAAACTCAGTGATTATAAAGGTCAAGCAGTGTTGATTGTAAATACAGCGAGTAAATGTGGATTCACTAATCAATATGCCGAATTAGAAGAGTTACAGCAAACCTATGCAAGTAAAGGATTAGCTATTCTGGGGTTCCCTTGCAACCAGTTTAAGCAACAAGAAAAAGGCTCAGATGCTGATATCAACGCGTTCTGTCAGCTTAATTTCGGTGTCACCTTTGATATGTTTAGCAAGATTGATGTGAATGGTGATAATGCAGCCCCACTTTATAAATGGCTTAAGTCAGAAGCCACTGGGTTGTTAGGTAGTAAAGGCATTAAGTGGAACTTCACTAAATTTTTGGTTAACCGTGACGGTGATGTAGTCGATCGCTTTGCACCGACACTCTCGCCAAAAGGCATGGTAAAAGATATTGAGAAACTGCTGTAAGCCCTCCGCAGGGCTAGCACTTAGCCCTGCTCTGTCGTATAGTATGCGCAATTCATTATAGGAAGGCTTTACATGTTTCGCGACAATCCACTACTATCTCAATTAAAACAGAATATGCGCCAAAACACGCCGAGTGTAGAAGGCACAGTTAAAGGCACTGAACGTGGTTTTGGCTTCCTTGAAGCGGATGATGGCGAAAGCTATTTCATTGCCCCGCCTCACATGAAAAAAATCATGCATGGCGATAGAATTAAAGCATATATCGAAACTAACGGCGATAAAACATCGGCAGAACCAGATACCTTAGTTGAAGCTAAGCTAACGCGTTTTATTGCCCGTATTAGTATGACTAAAAATAAGCTAACTGTTCTTGCAGACAGCCCTGTTATCAACATGCCAATTAGAGCTAAGTTAGTTGGTCTGGGCAAGCAAAAAGTTAACGACGGCGACTGGGTTGTAGCACAACTAAAATCTCACGCATTAAAAGATGGTAGCTTTGCAGCTGAAGTAACGGGTTTCGTTGCAACAGCAACCGATCCAAATGCACCATGGTGGGTAACACTAGCACGTCAAGATCTAGCTAAAGATGTACCAGCGATGCCAGATTCTGTTGAATTTAAAGATGATACAACACGTATTGATCTAACAGATAAGCCATTCTTTACTATCGATTCAGCGTCAACACAAGATATGGATGATGCCCTGCTTATTGAAAAAACAGCAGAGGGCAACTTAAAAGTGACGGTTGCGATCGCCGATCCAACATCATATATCCCTGCCGATTCAGAATTAAACAAAATTGCAGCAGAACGTGCTTTCACCGTGTATCTACCGGGTCGTAATATCCCAATGATGCCACGTGAATTAAGTGATAGCGTTTGTTCATTAGTTGCTGGCGAAAAGCGCCCGACATTATGCTGTACTTATACTATTCAAGAAGATGGTGCATTAGCAGAAGAATTTGAATTTTTCACTGCATGGATCACGTCACAGCACAAACTGTCTTATACCCAAGTATCTAATTGGATAGAAGAAGTATCAACTGAATGGCAACCTGAAGCACAACTGGCAGAACAGCTACAGTCATTGGCTACGTTTGCTCGTCATCGTCAACAATGGCGTAAAAACAATGCCATCGTGTTCCCTGACCAACCAGATTACAGCTTTGAGCTAGATGAAACCGGTAACGTACTGGCTATTCATGTAGAGCACCGCCGTATTGCCAATCAAATGATCGAAGAAACAATGGTTGCAGCGAACATTACAGCGGCACGTTTATTCCGTCAAAATGGTGATGTTGGTGTATTTAATACCCACGCAGGTTTCGATCCAGAGAAAATTGATTTGGTTGTCGAATTATTAACTGAGCATGGCATTGAATGTACTAAAGAGCACATCCAATCACTACCGGGTTATGTTGAATTACAACGTACGTTAGCTGAAAAAGCCAATCCAGCGTTAGACAGCCGTTTACGTCGCATGCAAAGCTACAGCATAATCAGTGCAAGTGCAGAACGCCACTTCGCGATGGGCTTAGACGGTTATGCAACATGGACGTCACCTATTCGTAAATATGGTGACATCATTAACCACCGTCTAATCAAAGCAACATTGACCAATGGTTCTGCACCGTCTGCAACTGAAGATGAAGTGATCTTAATGTCAGAACGTCGTCGTCAACACAGAATGGCTGAACGTGATATCTCATCGTGGTTATACGTGGACTACCTAACACCTGCAGTAGAGAGCAAACAAGCATTCGAAGCAAGTATTATGGATGTGAACCGTGGTGGTTTACGCGTGCGTTTACTTGAAAATGGCGCGGTTGCATTTATCCCTGCTAGCTTATTACATGATAATAAGAAAGAAGTTAAATGCTTAGTTGAAACTGGCCAAATCAGTATTAAAGATCAAGTTGAATACAGCCTAGGTGACGTGATTTACGTTAACATTGCTGAAATCAACAAAGAAAAACGTAACATTGTTGCTAAACCAGTTGAAAGAATAGCGAGTTAATCGCTACAACGCTGTTAACGAGGGCAAGGTCATTTGCCCTCGTTAAATAATAAACCCTATCTCACCCCAATGTCGTTGTCGTTCCGTGTTCAATTGCACAATTAATTTAAGCGCATTATTTGGATCTATCTGCCAGCTGGCATTAATATCCGGATTTAACGCCGTAAACTCCGCCAGCATGTTTTTTAAATGCGTCAGCATTACCGTCGTGACTTGCGCACGCTTCGGCAGATCAATTACAAACTTAAAGGCTTGTAACTCCATCATTTGGTATTGCTGTAACACAAAGCCTAAATCAGCTAACGTTTGTTCATACTTTACCTGCTCTTTCACCAGCGTAAGATCCACACTCGCTTGGTGGTCAAACCTTATCGCATCCGCATAAATACCATCAACATTCACCAAGCCTTGCGTTGCGCTAGCATCATACATTGACAGAATAGCCATTTCTTTCGCATAAGAACTATTGGCATTAGTAAAGATCAAACTGACTGTTGCCGTCAAACAAACAACAAAGCATAAAAATAATAGCTGCTGGGCTAATACCTGTTGATCGTAGCGACATTTCCATAACGTGTTTAGTTTTAATATCGAGTTCATTTCCGCTGCTCATTAATCATCAATGAGGCTATTAAAACAAACAAGTGTGGCGATTAAATTTCACTAAAATGGCAAGAAAAGATGAATTATGACTAAATGTGGCAATAACATTATCAAGAGACTTAGGAAGTGGGCTAACGATAAAAACAAGGCGTGGTAATTTAGTATTATGAAAAGTACCCAAACTACAGAGTGGAAACACTCGTAAATTGTAGTTCAGGTTAACTTAATAGGTTGCTCAACAGCGAATCATCAACTAGCGACAATGCAAGAATTCAGCTCTTGTTTCTGGACGTGATTTAAAAATACCACCCAAAGATGTGGTTGTTGTTTCGCTTGTTGCATCCATTACACCACGTGCTTTCACACAATAATGCGTCGCGGTAATGCTTACGGCAACATCTTGCGAATCAAGCAAGGTTTGCAACGCAACTAAGATTTGTTGCGTTAAACGTTCTTGCACTTGTGGACGGCGTGAGAAAAACTGCACGATACGGTTAATCTTTGATAAGCCAATTATTTTACTGCGAGGAATATAGGCAATAGTAGCTTTACCATCGATAGTAATAAAGTGATGTTCACAAGTACTTGTTAACGTAATATTACTTACCTTAACCATTTCATCCACTTGCATTTTATTATCGATTAAAGTGATTTTAGGAAATGACGCATAATCCAAACCTGAGAATATTTCATTCACGTACATTTTTGCAATACGGTGTGGCGTTTCAGCCAAACTATCATCACTTAAATCGAGCTCTAATAGTTTCAGGATCTCGGTAAAATGCGATTCAATGCGTTCTTTCTTCTCTGTGCTTGATAGTCCCGTTCCGATCATCGGAGTTTCTAACCCTCGCTCTTCCAAAACTGAACGAACTAATAAAGCTTCTTTACTTAGGCAGGTCATTAATTACTCCACAAACGGATCGACTTAAGAAATATGGGCGCATAATAACACCTAACAATTAATAAGATAAACAAATTAGCTGAAATAGCGTTAATTAAGCTTTTTATTGTTATAGATCCTATCGTCAACCTGCCGAGTTTGTCATAATTAACGACATAACAAAAAATAACCAACAAGGGTATGTAATGGGATGTTGTGATGTACAAGGGCTAAAACCACTGGATTTAGCGATGCAAGAGATGTTAGCCAATATTGATGCAGTAAAAGAAACACTGACATTAGATTTAGCGGATGCGCTCGATTATATTCTCGCTGAAGACATTTCCTCTCCAATGAATGTCCCGCCTTTTGATAATTCAGCAATGGATGGTTATGCAGTTCGGATCTCAGACCTTACTCAATCAATGACCCTACCACTTGCAGGTAAGGCATTTGCTGGTCAACCATTTAATGGCGATTGGCCACTCGGTACTTGTATCCGCATTATGACTGGCGCGCCAGTACCGAAAGGTTGCGAAGCCGTTATCATGCAAGAAAGAACACAAGTGGACGGTGAGCAAATCACCTTCGAAAACATACCACCAATGCATGACAATATTCGTAATGCCGCTGAAGATATCGCTATCGGCCAAGCCGTACTAACTAAAGGTCGTCGGCTTACCCCTCGTGATATTCCCATGCTAGCAACTATTGGCATTGATAAAGTGACTGTGTATCGTCGTTTAAAAGTCGCTATATTCTCAACAGGTGATGAGCTAAAAAGCTTAGGCCAACCGCTTGCAGATGGTGAGATTTATGACAGTAACCGTTACAGCATCAACGCCATGTTATCGCGTTTAAATTTAGACATCATCGATTTTGGTATTATCCCTGATAACGAAGTCCTGCTACGCGAAACCTTTATCAAAGCCGATGCGGTTGCAGACGCCGTGATCACATCAGGTGGTGTATCCGTTGGTGAAGCTGACTACACTAAAATATTACTCGAAGAACTGGGGGAAATTGGCTTTTGGAAACTGGCAATTAAACCAGGTAAACCGTTCGCATTTGGTACGCTGCCAAACAGCAAATTCTTTGGTTTACCCGGCAACCCGGTATCTGCGACGGTGACGTTTCACCAACTCGTGGTACCCGCATTAGCTAAGATGACCAACCAAGTTTATACACCGACACCACGTTTCAATGCGATTGCGGCAACGAAAATGAAAAAAGCACCTGGTCGTATGGACTTCCAGCGCGCTATTTATAGTGTCAATGCGCAAGGTCAACTTGAAGTCGTATCAACAGGTAGCCAAGGGTCTGGCGTTTTCAGTAGTTTGAGTCATTCAAACTGCTATGCCATCATCGAGCAAGATCGCGGTAATGTTGAAATTGGTGAAACTGTCACTATCGAACCATTTAACGAGATCCTAAATTAATGACCAACCCAGCTATTGGTGGCGACTTGCCTTCCGAAGACATTCTATCTTCGGAAGAAGAGTTACGCTATAACCGTCAAATTGTCTTACGCCACTTTGATTTTGACGGTCAAGAAGCCTTGAAACAAGCAAAAGTCTTGATTGTTGGCGCTGGCGGTCTTGGTTGTGCGAGCAGTCAATACTTAGCATCTGCCGGTATGGGTCAGATGACATTAGTCGATTTTGATCATATTGAATTATCCAATTTACAGCGTCAATTACTGCACCGTGACAGTCGGATCGGTGAATTTAAAGCAATTTCAGCGAAATATGAACTTGAGCAAATAAACCCGCATTGTAAAGTCCAGGCTATCACCAACAAACCGTCTGAAGATGAATTAGCTCATTTAATCAGACAGCATGATATCGTGCTTGATTGTACTGATAATGTAGAAACACGCGAACAAATTAACCGCGCTTGTTTTGCATTAAAAACACCCTTGGTGTCCGGTGCTGCGATCCGTATGGAAGGACAAATAAGCGTCTTTACCTATGCGGATGATGAACCTTGCTATCAATGTTTAAGTCAATTATTTGGAAGTGGTACGCTTAGTTGTGTTGAATCTGGCATCATGGCACCTATGGTGGGTATTATTGGAGCCATGCAAGCGATGGAAGCCATTAAGGTCGTCGCTAATTTTGGGTCGCCAATGATAGGAAAAATCTTACTTGTAGATGGTCTTACACTGTCATTTCAACAGATGAAATTACCAAAACTACCAACTTGTTCTGTATGTCATGCCCCACGCATAAAATAAATGTGATTAGATAGCGCGATTATTTAGCTTAATCGCGCTACACACCGATTAAAAATTACCTACTAAAAAGTTCTATAAGAAAATATGGGCGAGATAAGCAACCAATAAGCAATACACAAGGTTGGCAATTAAGCTCGCTTCCAAACCCACAAACCAATATAACAAGCCTAAAGTTGAAGACGCTATAATGGTTATGATAACGATAAAAATGATCAGGTTTATCGATAAAGTAGCCGTGATCACTGCCACCAATAAAGCCATCAACAATGACAGGATAATTGATGAAATAACAATGCTTCCTGTGGTTAATTTAAACTGTGACGGTGTTGTTTCAAAGACCATTAACCTTGAGAGTACTATTGATAGCGGTAACATTAATACTGACAAATACAATGTACTCGAAAATATAGCCGTGAGTACAATTAACACAAAGTCTAACGAGCCAAATATTTGATGATACTTAAGGAACGCCTGCGGTAAATGGGGCTCTGCGATCACAAAAATCAAACTACATAAAATAGCAGTCAACAAACCAAAACAAGCACCAAATACAAGAGTCATTCGTAAATCAGATAAGAATCTATTACCGTTTGTCTGTTGGGATGACGGAGACACGTTAGACACGTTAGACACGTTAGACACGTTAGACACGCAAATAATGCCAAAATATGCAGAACAAGAAAGCGCTAAAAATCCTACAGCCACTAACGGCGCAATAAAATTACTTGTTAACCCAATGCCCATTGGTAAACCAGAAAACAAAAATGATGCTATGTTCGCTCTTTCAGCAAACACAAACCCACTAACCACTAAAAAAGCGCAAGTAAACATCAAGCAGCGTTGTAATGTAGAGTAGTTATTCAATACGTCCTCGAATAATGTTATCTGTCTCTTCGATTGTTGTTCAATCATATCTTACTTACAAAAAATGAATTTAACGTTACCTATCCCCGGCGTTAATTTTACTAACACCCCAAAGGTCGTAACTACAAATGGGTAATGATATATACAATTCCATATATTACAAGTCCAATGGCAGATTTTATCAGGCAAACCTCTGCATTCATGTATCAAATCAGTACAACACAGTGTAACGTTTTGCCATGATCAACATATATACCCAAGTTACTTCAAGATGCTATATCAGAGATGAGATGGGAATAAAACGTCGTTATCGACACTATACTGAGTGTAGGAATTAGAAATATCAACCTTATTAGTTTGAATCATAAGGATTTTTTATTATTTAATTTCATACCTAAAATCAAAATAAAATGATGTATTATTTCAAAAATAAAGGTAATATTCGAGTTGTGACTCAACTACTCATTAGTAGGTGCATTACAAGGTTTCAAATTGTAATTATATTTAAGTACTTATTGATTCAATAATTAGATAAAGGAATATAGCATGACAGACCTACGCGCTAAATTTGACGCTACAGTAGACCAAGTTCAAAACGGCACGGCCAAAAAAAAGCCTTCACAAGAAGTTAAATTAGAATTTTACTCATTATTCAAACAAGCAACTGAAGGTGATGTCGCGGCTAAGAAGCCCTCTATCTTTGATATGGTTGCTTTTGCTAAATGGACAGCATGGAATAAATTACGTGGTTTATCTTCCGACCAAGCAATGGAAAAATATATTGCACTAGTAGAAGAAGAAAACGCGGCTTAACTATTACAAGGTATTATAGCTAATTACAAGGTATAGCTAAATAACACCTAGTCTGTGACCTGTTGTCAGTAAATAGTACTATTTACTGACAACTTTTAGAGTAGAACAACTACTCATTATTGAATATATTTTAAATCTCACTCACACTATGTCTTAATAGAAGCGCTTTCCTACTTTCTTTTGGTGGAAAAACCACTGTCTACGAACACGCTTACTCATCATCATTCCTTAATTTTATCGTTAGCATATGCTTCTTCACTGTCATCCAGTGCTAACCTACATTTATAACAATTTCAATTTATTAGCTTTATATCAACCACTTACAAATACGACATAGTGGTCTACACACCATTAAACTAGAAATAAATAATAACTTTTCAATCGTTACAGTCGACCTTAATTCAAAAATTAGATCGTGATATAGATTGGATGTTATATGAACTGATATTGAATAAAATAGCAGTTCCAGCGGCTGAAAATACATCAAACGGCCCCTGAAAATATTAAATTTGCTAATAAAAACAACAATCTCATAAAAATAATGAACGAGTGTATTGCTATGAAACTTTAACCATGTATAATTCGTCTTAAGAAATTAGGCTAGTTTATATCGGTAGAATGAGCTTTAGTTGATACTTGTATCTATTATTGTTTTGTATTGTTTATATAAGTTACACCCTGGTTTTTTAACAAATTTTTTAATAACGTACATACAGGGTTTTTTAATATGTCTAATACAGTAATCGGTAAAGTAAAATTTTTCAACGAAGCTAAAGGTTTCGGTTTCATCGAGCAAGAAAATGGCCCAGATGTATTCGTACATTTCAGCTCTATCTTAGTTGATGGCTTTAAAGTACTTACTGACGGTCAAAAAGTTGAGTTCACTGTAGGCCAAGGCCAAAAAGGTCCTCAAGCTGAGAACGTTAAACCTCTTTAATAGTTTACTATTAATCGGTTAAACAGATATCAAAAAAGGTGAACTTAGTTCACCTTTTTTATTACCTAAAATTTATGACATGTAATGTGGCATTAGGTTTAGGTAATACAAAAGCCAATGAGACATCTCATTGGCTTTTTTTATACGTATGACTTCGCGCTAAAATACTTGGACTACTTAGTAATTACTTCCAGTTGCTTCTCTCTCGAATTAATACTCTCAGTTAAGCTTTTCAATACACCATTACTGATATTAAAAATCCAACCATGAATGGTTAACTCTTCGCCTTTGCGCCAAGCTCGTTTCACAATGGTGGTATTGCAGACATTTCTAACCTGCTCGACAACATTCAATTCACACATACGGTCAATTTTATCTTCGCCAGTGACATCTTTTAACTCGTCCATGTGGAAACGTTCTACATCTTTAATATGACGTAACCAATTATCAATCAAGCCATGCTGCTCATCGCCCATGGCGGCTTTAACACCACCACAACCATAATGGCCACACACAATAATATGCTTAACTTTAAGCACCTCGACGGCGTACTGGATCACTGATAAACAATTTAAGTCAGTGTGCACAACAACATTAGCAATGTTACGGTGAACAAAAACTTCCCCCGGAGGCAGGGCCATGATCTGGTTTGCAGGTACGCGACTATCGGAACAACCGATCCATAGATACTCAGGTGATTGTTGTTTAGAAAGTTGCTCAAAAAAGTCAGGGAACTGTTCATTAATCTGTGCTGACCATGCGCGATTACGTTCAAATATCGATTTAATAGTACTCAAGACTACGCTCTCTGATTATGATAACTACATTTTGAATCCTTAAACTAGCTTGTTTAATCAATATATTCAACTGATAAATAAGTAATCTTCGGATATAAGCCACTGGACTTATGAGTGTCATAATTAAAAAAAACACTGTACAAGCCAGATATAAAAAAGCACCCAATCAAGGGTGCTTTAAGTTAAATCACAAGGTGAGCGCTAAGTTATTTAGCGACCTCCGCTTGCTTGGATAGACATGATTTCAGCATGAAGAAACCAACGATACCAGACAGTAATGAACCCAAGATAATACCAAGACGCTCATCAAATAATAAGTTTGTACCCGTCTCTTCGAATGCTAGTGAACCAATAAATAAGCTCATGGTGAAACCAACACCACATAAGATGGCGGTACTGTATAAAGAACACCAGTCCATACCTTTTGGCATTTTTGCAATCTTACATTTAATTGCCAACCAGCATAAACCAAAGATACCAACTTGCTTACCAATAAATAAGCCTAACGCAATACCCATCGGCACAGGGTGTAAAATTTGTTCTAGACCAACACCCGATAAATTAATCCCGGCATTTGCAAATGCAAAGACAGGTAAGATAATAAAGGCAACAACGAAGTGTAGACCATGTTCCATCGACTTCAGTGGTGAATGTGATTTATCTTTTGACTGCATCGGAATAAACAGTGCAAGGATAACACCAGCCAATGTCGCATGAACGCCAGATTTCAGCATCGCTACCCACATCACAATACCAACGATGATATACAATGCTTTCGAATCAACATTACGTTTATTGAAATAAGCCAACACAGGTATACATAATGCTGTAACAATAAGTGCTGCAACCGAAATCTTCGATGTATAGAAGAAAGCAATAATCAGGATCGCACCAATATCATCAAAAATAGCTAACGATGTTAAAAATATTTTCAAACTAACAGGTACACGAGAACCTAATAGACTCAAGATACCTAACGCAAATGCAATATCTGTTGCAGCAGGGATAGCCCAACCACTTAATGCGGCGGGATCATCTATATTAAAGTAAACATAAATAAGCGCAGGGAATAACATACCACCGATAGCACCAACGCCCGGTAGGATAATATTACGACGATCAGATAACTCCCCTTCGACTAATTCTCTTTTTAGCTCAAGTCCAACTAAAAAGAAGAACACTGCCATTAAACCATCATTAATCCAAAGTAATAATGGTTTCGCGATCTCTAAACCGCCAAGCTTGATCTCTACTGGAATTTCCAGAAATAATGCATATAAACCTTGTGCAGGGCTATTAGCTAAAATCATAGCTAATACAGCTGAGAACATTAAGATAATGCCACCCGCTGATTCTAGTTTAAAGAAACTAGTTAAAAATGAATCTTGTGTGTTGTTCATGCTTGTCCTTATACTTATATATTCATCTATAAATGGTCGCTCAATACAATACAACGCTAGTCCATTACACCAGTATAGAATGAAGATATTTCAGTATTATCAAATACTATTAATTAAAGAGTAATTATACTTAATGCTATTTAAGGTGCTTGCCACCGTTTCTGTTCATTCGACATAATATGACACATAAAATGTGGGAATTACACATAAAAATATCAGATACAGTTCTTTAAAATAACCATAAATGGCTAAGTTACATTGCTAAAACAGCTGTAAAACCTATCAAAACCAAAAACAAACACAGAATAGAAATAAAATCCTACTCAGAAGGCACTTAATTAGCTACCTAAGGGACGATCTAAATATAACTCAAACTAATATCAGCTGAATTCTCAACAATGCTTTAAAAAGGCTTTTAGGGTAATTTAATGAAGAATTAAATATTTAAGATGAGTATGAAAAGCAATCAAACGCACAAAAAAAGACCTGTTAGCATAAACTAACAGGTCTTTGACGCTAAGCTCGTTGAGCTATCGTAATGACTTATGTGGATTAACCGTTAATTAACTTAGCTGCATCCGCATCTAAAAACCACTCAGTTTTACCCTGACTTGCTTTTACTTGTGCTGCAGGGTAAGCCAGTGCGGCATCATCATTATCATGAATTTGCTTGATCACTTGTGCTTTACCTTCACCCATCACTAAATAGCTAATACGTTCTGCATTTGCTAACAGACGTGCCGTTTTAGAAATACGATACTGTCCTGATTCTGGGTGCTGCGCAATAATTGCAATATTTTGCTCATTATAATCAGTTTGACCTGGGAATAATGAAGCTGTATGCCCATCGCCGCCCATGCCAAGCAAGATCCAATCAAAACACGGCAGACCATTATTAGCCGGAATACAATCTTGCATCTCTTGTGCAAAACGAACCACTTCTTGCTCTGGCGCATTTTCACCTAAAATGCGGTGAATATTCTCAGCAGGTAATGCTACTTGTGAAAATAATAACGCTTGCGCTTCACCAAAGTTACTTTCAGCATCATCAGGTGCTACGCAACGTTCGTCACCCCACCAGAAGTGTAAGTTGCCCCATTCAATACTTGTTGAAAATGGTGCCTTCGCTAATACTTTGAACAGAAGTTTCGGTGTACTGCCACCTGATAACGAGATATGCACAGGCTTATCTTGCTTACTGTATTCAACAAGCGAGTTAGCTAATGATTCAACAACTTGTTGAGGTGTTTCAAAAATACGATAATCCATCATGATCCCACGCTACTATATTATTTACTGAGTTATACTGAGTTATTACTTAATTAATTACTTCTTCGCTAGAAAAGCGCCATTCACGGCCGTCTTTTTCTAACATCTCATCTGCTCGGTTCGGACCCCAAGTACCACACTTATATCCAAATAAAGATTTCACTTCTTTTTTGTAATCTAAGATTGGCTGCACGTATTCCCAACACGCTTTAACCGCATCGGAACGAGCAAATAAAGTCGCATCGCCTTTCATACAATCCAGTAGCAAGCGCTCATAAGCCGTTAATAAATTATTTTCTTCCAGGCTATTATAATTAAAGCTCATTGATACCTGTTGCGCAGTAAAACCTGCACCCGGTTTTTTCAAACCAAAATCCATCTGAATCGATTCATTTGGTTGAATACGTAAGATCAACTTATTCTCTGGGGCATTTTGACCGAACACTGGATGTGGGGTTTTCTTAAAATGAACCACAATTTCAGTTAGACGTTCTGGCATACGTTTACCGGTACGTACATAGAAAGGTACACCGTTCCAACGCCAGTTATCAATCATCATCTTCATGCCTACATACGTAGGTGTACGTGAATCTTCATCAACGTCTTTTTCACTACGGTAACCAGGCAATTCTTCGCCATTTACAACACTCTTTGTATATTGACCAAGTACTAGATTCTCTTTTAAATCTTGTTCTTCAAGTGGACGTAAGCTTTGAATAACTTTAACCACTTCGTTACGCATCGCATCCGCGTTAATAACCGCAGGCGGTTCCATCGCAACTAAGGCTAGTACCTGTAACAGATGATTTTGCAGCATGTCTCGAACCGCGCCAGAATGATCATAATAACCACCTCGCTCTTCAACACCTAAACTCTCTGCGGCAGTAATTTCCACGTAATCAATAAAACTACGGTTCCAAAGTGGTTCAAAGAAACCATTTGAAAAGCGGAATACTAATAGGTTCTGTACTGTTTCTTTACCTAGGTAATGATCGATACGGTAAACCTGACGTTCACGGAAACAAGTATGTAGATGTTCATCTAACTCGTTGGCTGACGCAAGATCATAACCAAACGGTTTCTCAACGATTAATCGTTTCCAACCGTTACGGTCTTTATTCAATTTATGTTTAGCTAAATTAGTTGAGATGGCTGCATATAGGCTTGGTGGCGTTGCCATGTAATAAATAGCATTGCCAACCGTATTATGCTTCTCAGATAATATTTCTAAGCGTTCTTTAAAGGCAACATAACTATCAGCATCTGTCATATCCATCGATATATAATACAAATGTTGACAGAATTCTTCAGCTTGCTGCTGAGAGACGCCTTCACTTTTGATTAAATCATTAGTTACTTTCTCACGAAATGAATCATCCGTGAATGCTGTTTTACTCGCACCCAAAATAGAAAAATCTTCAGGTAACAGTTCATTGACATAAAGGTGATAAAGCGCGGGGAGTAACTTTCGTTTTGTTAAATCACCCGAAGCACCAAAAATGACGATACTGTTATTCTCAGGTTTTACCATGGTTTTATTTCCTAAAGATTTTATCGAAAAGATTAGAATATATCGCTCTAGCCAGTCCGTATTGCGAGTAGATAACAGACTAGGGCGCGGCATTATCACTCAAAATGGCCGAAAATTAAAATGGTTTCAGTAATATATCCACCAAATACCCACAAATAAGTACTTGATTGAAAGTGTATTGCAAATTTAACGGCTTTACACTTTCGAATGAAACAAATAATCGAAAGTTTAGAAAGTGAGACAGGTTAAATCAATGTTAACAGATGTATAAATTATCAGCGTAAATTAAGTGTTCAGTCACTCTAGGCAATCGCCAACTAACTTAATATCAACAGTGGTAATACTCTCATTACTATAACTTGCGATATATGATAACGCACAATCAGTCGACTCAAGCTTATTCATCTTAATCCAACTAGTTTTGAAGCTTTCGAATTTACAAGTATACATCCCGTCAATCGAGGTTACAGCTTCACCTTCGACAAGTTGTGCTGTGGTAAGCCCTAAAATATGACATATTTCACTCGGATGAAGCAGTTTACCAGCCACCTGGTAGTACTGTCTTACATCGTATTGAACATAGCTCTGACCATTAATCGTCTGTTTTCGCGATTCAATATTTGAGGCTGTTTTCAAGGTATCAACGGCGCTAGTCAACTTACCGCGTAAATCATTAAGTACTGCCACTTTAGCTTCGCGATGTGTTTTTGTATATTCCGGAATAGCGAACATAGCTAAAATAGAAAGCACAGCAATAACAAATGTTAGTTCCAGTAATGAAAAACCCATTTTTTCATTCATTAAAATCTAATACCTTAAAATTTCCAATTAATTCGGCCAAATATTAACACAGCCAAAGGATATAAAAGACTAATAATACAATCATTTTAATGTATATATAGTGTTGATTTGATACAGTGAAACAATGTTAGATAGTTTAATTTCACTATCTTAAACGTTTTCTGTTGGAGTTTATAAATGCGACCTATACGCCCTGCTATTGTTTACTCGTTTCGACGCTGCCCTTATGCAATGAGAGCACGACTTGCTATTTGTTATAGCCAAGTTGAAGTTGAATTGAGAGAAGTGGTATTAAAAGATAAACCAACAAGTTTATTAGCTTATTCGCCTAAAGGCACTGTGCCCGTGTTGGTTACCCAGGATAAAAAGGTCATTGATCAGAGCCGCGATATTATGCAGTGGGCGCTGTCACAAAATGACAGTAATGATTGGCTCCGTAAAAATCAGCCACATTTACAAAAACAAATTAGCTCACTGATCGATGAAAATGATAACGAATTTAAAACCATCTTAGATAAATATAAATACGCCGATCGCCACCCAGAATATACTGAAACGGAATACCGTGAACAAGGTAGCCATTTTCTCAATCAACTAGAACTGCTGCTGACCTTACATAGCAACCTTATTAGTGACGATGTGAGTCTAGCCGATATCGCAATTTTTCCTTTTATCCGTCAATTTGCAAGTGTTGATAAAGCTTGGTTCGAGCAATGCCCCTACCCTAAATTACGGGCTTGGTTAAACCGCCACACAAGCTCTGCATTATTTACTGATATTATGTATAAATACCCGCAATGGTCAGCCGGTGACAAAGCAGTTTATTTTGCATCGACATAGACACAAAAAAGCCAGACCTCTACTTTAGTCTGGCTTTTTTCATCTAAATGTTCTTTGAATTGCATTACTTTTTATTAGCACAAATGTTGTGATTATTTCATTACAAGGTAAACAGTATCATCTTTTTCGTATACTTTAGACAGTTCGTCGCCGTCACCTAATACCACTACGTTTTGACCCGATTTAGTTTTCGGTTCACCACTCACGACATCAATGATGATAGCAGCACCAATCGCGGCTAATAATGGGTTTTGATACCAAGCAGGACGTTGGTAACCATTCACGATAACAACAGGTCGGCCACGATAAATAGGAGCTCTGATTACTTTAGCTGGCGCTCTAACTACTTTACCAGATTTTCCTACACGACCATGCTCTTGACACTGAACCCCACCAGCACGTTTGCAGCCTACAGCTGCGTCTGCAGTTGTAATTGCAGATACGTTAAGCGTCAAAAATGCAGTGATCATTATAAGTAACTTTTTCATCGTAAAACCTCAATTGATTTGATGACGAAATAGTACTTGATAATAGGAGGGGGGAATATTTCGTTTGAAATTTAATTAATCCAAACGAAATATTTAGCCTAATTATTTATAATATAGTTTATATATCAATAACTAGAAATTGTAATAAATGTCACTATTATGCAATTAGCATGCGGCGCGCACTATCAACAACGACCTTGATTGATGACATTTCTACCGCTTTCATTGCTGCTTGATCTGGGATCTCTTTTTGCGTACGGTTAATGATCACACCGGCTACACAACCTGCTTTAAGTCCTTGGCTTGCACACATAGTAAATAAAGTAGCAGATTCCATTTCAAAGTTTAATACACCCATTTCTTGCCATTCTTGCATTGAACCTTGGAAACGGCGAGTAACACGACCCGAGAATGTATCGTAACGCTCTTGGCCTGGGTAAAAAGTATCGCTCGATGCCGTTACGCCCATGTGTACTTTAATTCCTGCAGCATCAACAGCCGCTTTCATTTCTGTTGCGACAGTAAAATCAGCAACCGCTGGAAATTCCATAGGCGCAAAATGCAAACTGGCGCCATCAAGACGCACTGATGCTGTAGTGACAATCATGTCACCAACATTAATGTTTTCTTGGATCGCACCAGTGGTGCCAACACGTAAGAAAGTATTCACACCAAGCTGAGCAAGCTCTTCAACCGCGATAGATGTTGATGGGCCACCAATACCCGTTGAGCATACAACAACTTTCTTGCCTTCTAGCTCGGCTAAATAAACTGTGTATTCACGATGACTTGCTAAAAATTGCGGGTTTTCCATCTGCGCTGCGATCTTTTCGACACGAGCAGGATCACCCGGAATAATAGCCAATTCGGCACCTTTTAAATCAGATTTATTAATACCAAGGTGAAAAACATTTGCAGTAGTCATAGCGTATTCCTTAAAACTGAGAGAATCATTATAATAGAAATCATATAACGATATTAAAATAACGGTAAATATTATAAAACAATCATAATTCAGCATGTATATCTATAAAGTGATAATAATCACATATCTCATACATGATAGCTTTAAATATCGACATTGCTGGATTTATGAACAACATACAAATGTATTTCAAGTGAAGGTCATTAAAATGCAGCTATCACAATGTTAAAAGCAGCTCAAACCTCTTGGGTATTTAAACTTACTTGCTCCATCCTGCTAAGCTTGTTATAACCATTACAGTTCTTCTCTATTTCTGGTATTTCTTACCTATGCTAAAAATTGCCACCTTTAATCTTTTCAATTACATTGAACCACCGTTTGCCTGTTATGATTTTGATCGTATCTATGACGAGCAACAATGGCAGAAAAAGCAGAAGTGGATCCGTGATTATCTTGCCGAGCATCAGCCTGATGTCATCGGTTTTCAAGAAGTGTTTAGCCCTGACTCTCTCAAAGCATTAGTCGCTGAATGTGATTATCCGTATTTTGAAGTCGTTGATAGCGCAGATGTTATCGAAGACTACATTTTTCGCAGTCCAGTAGTGGCAATAGCATCACGTTACCCGATAACAGCTATCGCAGCAGTCATACCTGATGGCGATCTTGCCGTGAGCATGGGTTTATCATCGGAATACCAATTCAGTCGCAAGCCCCTGCGCGCCAGTATAGAATTACCACACCTTGGTACAACCGATTGTTATGTAGTGCACTTTAAATCTAAGCGACCAATGTTAGAAAGTGAAGATAATGAATTAGCCACAACCAAAGCCGTACTAGATGCTTTTAGCAAACAAATGTGCGGTAGTTGGGGTTCATCAATGCAACGGGGCTCTGAAGCAGCATTATTATTCCAGCAAATGATCCAACGTCGGCTAGCGACCAATAATCCGATGATGTTAATGGGTGACTTTAACGATGTATTAGATCATGATCGAGATGGCATACTATCACACCTGACTATGAATACATTACGCTTCAACTCAGACCCGCAAGCACAAGACATTGTAAAACAATTTAGTCTGCAAGATAGCTGGCATTTATACCAACACGCAGCAAACGGTGTAGTGGCAAGTAGTACACCAGCCCCTCGCCCGGCGACCCATTACTTTTATAATAAAGGTTCGGTATTAGATTACATCTTATTATCGTGTGAGTTTAATGCAGAGTATCAGCGTAGCCTTTATGAGGTCAGTGATTACCATACTTATGATCGCCACTTGATTAATCCTATCTATGAGCGTGATAGCGAAAGCACCGACCATGCGGTTGTGCAAATCAATTTACAATTGAGAAGTTAGCGCTTAACGCTTATACCGAAGTAACTTGGGTATACATAAGGCCATTTAATTCATTGTGTAATTAAATTACACAATCTACTTGCGTTAGTTCGGTTCTGTCTTATAATGCCCAAATCTATTCGAGGGAGTAGTCGCTTCACGCACGTGAAGGAGTACATCAACATAACTGACCCACAGGTCATGGTGTATTCAACCTAGTTCGAGGTTAACAACCCGAGACTAAGTTTGATGAGACTTGAACAAGTAAACACCTACTTTCGAGGGCGGGGTGTCGCTTGTTTATGTCAAAATGCCCTCGTACGAGAATCCTATGTCTTTATTATTACCCATCATTGCAGTGTTAGTTGGCTTTATCTTACTAACAGTAAGTGCCGACCGTCTTATCTTAGTATCATCAACATTAGCCAAACAGTTTGGTGTTTCAGTCATGTTTATTGGTATGACTGTCATTGCCTTTGGTACTTCATTCCCAGAATTAGTCGTCAGCGCAATTGCGTCATTTAATGGTGCAGAAGGTCTTGCGGTCGGTAATGCTATCGGCTCTAACATTATCAACTGTGGTTTAGTATTAGCGCTTTGTGCCCTGTTTATGCCGTTAGTAATTAAAGTACGTTTTATTAAACGTGAATTACCTATTTTAGTATTCGCACTTATTGCAACTATCGCGTTAATGTCAAACGGTTCAATTACGATGTGGGACAGTCTTATCCTGATCTTATTGCTTGCACTTTACTGCGTATACCTCGCTAAATCATCGTCTGCTGATGATGTTGAGAACGAGCTAGAGTTTTTGGATGTTAGCCAGAATCGTGCATTAGTTGAAACTATAGCCATGCTGTTCATGTTATTAATCAGCTCACAAATTATGGTTTGGGGCAGTGTACAACTTGCTAAAGCGATGGGCGTTAGCGACTTGTTGATTGGTCTAACGATTGTTGCATTTGGTACCAGTTTGCCAGAACTAGCCGCTGCTATCGCGGGTGTTCGCCGTGGTATGCCTGAAATTGCATTCGCAACTGTGATTGGTTCAAACACCTTTAACCTATTAGGTGTATTAGCATTCCCAGGGTTAATTGGTGATGGATTACAACTGCCAGCAGAAGTATTAACGCGTGATTTACCAATGTTATCTATTATGACGGCATTCATGGTTATCTCATTCACAATGACTTATTTTGCTGTGACTAAACGTCGTGCCGCTTTAACACCAGAACAACAAACAGATGAATTAATTGCGGCAGACAGTAAACTAAACTATCGTTTTGGCCGTCTTTCTGGCGCAATACTGTTAACTATGTTTATTGGTTATAGCTGGATACTGTTTACATCATAAGTTTTACAGCTTAAAACTATCTAACGCATCAGGTATTCGCTTGATGCGTTACGTACTTTATTAGTTATGGTAATAGTAGCGCCTCATCAATTGCCTTAGCCCTGTCACCATATCGACCACTCACACTGACCATCAAAAACAATAAATATCCAAACTGTCCCATTATCGCTAACGATAATAACCAGTAATTCGCGGGATTATATAACGTCAGAATCAACGCAAATAAACTAAAAACATGGCTATATAATAAGTACTGCATTCGCGATTTACTTAATAGTTCGTGCATATTAGGCAACAGTGAGAACGCCTGCATATGAAATCCACATTGACGTTGCAAGTGCAGGTATGCCAAAAAAGGAATGATCTTGATGATCATCGCCATGATCACACTGATTATCCAACCATAGATAAATACCGCAGCCAATGTCAGCGGTGACCAACCTAAACTGAATAACAAGCTCTCTGCTCCCGTCATAGTATTCATCATTACGTGCATCACTAAACTAATCGCACAGCAAAGAAATAAGCAGCATAATGCAATAAACCAACAGGTTACACTCACATCGTTAATTTTTCGCTTACGTCTGTTTAAACAATGAATCGCCGTTATTGCATATACCATCAAGCCTAACTTTAATAACGCCGTACAAATAGATTGAATCATTTGCCATGCGGGAATATTAATCAACGCAAGTTGTGTCATCCCCAAAGTCACTAACGTATGTGCCAACAAGATGATGAATAAAAAACCAGGCAAGAAACGAGAGCACCACAATGGAAATGCAGGTGCAACATGAAACATAGGTAACACTTGAAAACTAACACCCATAATCACTAAACTGATCCAGCCAATCAATCCCCAACTGGCATGGTTATCAGTCAGCTTTTTAGTGATATTAAATTGGCTGGCGAATAAATAATCCGCCAAGAGTAAACTGGCAATAATGCCCACCACCAGCATCGCAACAAAGCCTAATCGCATGGTATTAATTGATACACTGGCCCGACTTCGTTGCCTAATTAGCCATAATATTACACCGATAAAACCGCCTAAGCCAAGTGTAAACGACACGCCTGAAACAGCGAAAAAGAGAACCTGACTAAGCCCAAACATACTCGCTAAGAATGCCGTGGTTAACGACAGCGTGCCTAATGACATCGTCACTAATGTTAACGTGGAAATAAGTTTAACATGAGGGATTGACTTGCCAGCCAGTACCGGTAATAACTGTAAAATTGCGCCACACATGATCATGGAAATAATACCCAGCACCATAGCATGAGTCAGCGCGAGCGTGGCAGGATGCCAGCGGGTTAACCACAGAGACTCCCCTGCAAAAGCAATAATCAATGCGCTGATGAATGCAAATACAGGCGCAGCCAAAAAGAACCGCATCGGCACTGAAAATGCCGGTATATTGTCAAAATCCAATCCAGCAAGATTCATGCTAACTCCATCTCAGAAAATGAGGCTAATGCCGACTCATCGGTTTTAAAAGCAACCTTGATGACAACCGCTAGATCTTCACAACTGCCGTTGCTACGTGCATGTTTACTGCTTTGGCTATCACGTAATGCCGTCGAATCATTCAAGCTATACTCAACATCGACTCTATAGACAAAACCTAATTCGGTTAATTTAGGGTATAACGGCACGGGATTTTTACGGTGATAAATAACCAGACACTGGCCAGGGGATAGTGCCGCTAACGCCAGCAAAATTTGACGCATCGGCTCCGGAGCGGGTAATTCGCTTACATCAAGATCGATTGCTTGCAAGTAATTCGTCTCCATCAACTAGTATGCTTTGACTTGCTGTAACACTGCAGCTGCATCCGGAAGGTGAGCTTGCGTCATTGGATATAACATCTGCTCTTCTTTCATGTTGTGTTGCTGCATTAAGATCATTAACGTTTCAGATAACCCTAAGAATTGATCTTTATTCTGCGCAGACAATGCCTGCGTCATCTCAGCGACCAATTGACGCATTTGAGCATGTTCAGCACGCATAACTTGCGTTGGTCCCATCGTCATACCCGTCGCCTGTTCAAATGCTGGGAATAAAATCGTTTCTTCTTGCTGTAAATGGCATTCAAGATCGGTTGTAAATACAGACCATTGGCTATCTGCTTGTATCCAATTGCTTGCCGATACAGCCGACTCAGTGGCAATAAAAGAATCATCACAATGGCGATGCTGTGCGGTCATAAAAGTAGGAATAGTATCCATAAGTACCTCAAAATAACAAATTGTAATAATATTACGATCATATTACGGATCCCCTACTTGCTTGTAATTGATATATGTCTATTCCAAGAATAACTTTATTTTGCAACAAAGCATCACAGCGAGACTTGGCAATGTCATTTTTATCCAGCACAATAACGCTTAATAGAAATACAGCAGGTAAAAGAGATGGACGACTGGTTTATCGTTAACAGTAATGCACTGCGTCTTGGTGCTTTTATTGGTTTGTTTATATTATTAGCCGTATGGGAACACTATCAACCCAAACGACCGCTAACCGTTGCAAAAATCCAGCGTTGGGGCAATAACATCGCAATGGTGATGCTTAATAATCTCACGCTAAAATTGCTAATGCCGTTTGTTGCTATCGATGCAGCCCTGTATGCACAGCAACAGCAATGGGGGTTCGTAGCCCTAATGGCTGGAACGGAACTAATGCTAGAATCGGACCTAATAAGAAGTACGCTAATCGTGGTCTTGTCTATCATGTTGCTTGATGCTGCTATTTATTTTCAGCACCGAATATTCCATAAAATTCCAGTACTGTGGCGTTTACACCGGATGCACCACAGCGATCTTGATATAGACCTAACCACAGCAATCCGTTTTCATCCCATTGAGATTGTATTGTCTATGCTGATCAAAATTGCGGTCATTATCGCATTGGGGGTGCCAGTGATAGCCGTGGTGTTATTTGAAATGTTATTGAATCTGACCGCGATGTTTAATCACAGCAACATCAGATTACCAAGTAAAGTAGATCATTATCTTCGCTACTGTTTAGTTACGCCTGATATGCACCGCGTGCATCACTCGATCAATGGCCGTGAAACCAATCATAATTTCGGCTTCTGCTTACCTTGGTGGGATCGTTTATTTGGTAGTTACCAAGCGCAACCAGCATTAGGTCATCAAAAAATGCAGATTGGTTTACCTTATTTTCGTGATACCAAAGAATGCCAGGTGCAGCGAATGCTTACCCAACCATTCAGAGATAAGTAACTCGCCATAAAAACAACGTTAAAACGCCACTACTTATGCATTTCTGAAGGCTGGATGTAGAGATAATGTTATTGCTTATTTTAAGCGTGTTCGAGCAATTGTTCCTTGGCGATTAATGCAACCACCCCTTGATATAAATCTTGTACACATTCGACTTCAGTAACCCCTAAACGACGGCGGTTACTGATGTCATAAACATGCCCCTCACTTTCAGAGTGTTCACCGTGGATGCCGCGGATCTGTAAATGATGCGCTTCGGTAATGGCTTTAAATTTAGCCATGTTGTTACCTAAGCAGGGCAGTTTAATATGCACACTGGCTCGCATAGCCGTTCCCAGATTTGTCGGGCAACTACTTATGTAGCCGAGGTGCTCAGTAAACGCAAAATCTAAATGCTGCTCAAGCTCAGCCAGTGCAGTCGTCAGACGTACAAACACCTGCTGAATATTACCGCCAGCTTGCATCGAAATAATACGCAATTGGTCTTCTTCATTCACCCAGACTAAAAAGGTCTTGTCATCATTATGATAAATACCACGTCCGGCAGGCCAGTCACGGTTTAATCCCGCAGCTTCAAAAAAACGATCGCCCGCTTTAAACAAGAAGTGATCATTAACCAGTTGTGTTTTCACCGTTTCAGGAATGTCAGATAAGGTATAATAATTACCCAATAATTCACCTGACATGTTTGCCAATGCGGCAGCTGCACGTGTTTCAACTTCATTGCGTTGTGATTTAGTTATCGCGGGCCCGAGTGGCATATCAGCAAGGTTTCGCCCTACCCTAATACGTGTAGATACTATGTACTTATTAGTCGGATCAGGATCATTCGCATCTATATCAGCAGGGTTTAAATTAGTAGTGTGTAAGGTATTTTCGTCAAAACCATGATATTGACTAATAATTGGATTGAACAAGGGCGCGAAACTTTGGTATGACTCAGTGTCACCAGCATAGACTCCAATACCGCTATCAGGATTTATTAACCCTGAATTAATCACATCGTGTAATGTAAAACCATTTTTAGTCACTACATCCTGCAATTGAGTGAACAAATCAGGGGTTAGATGTTTTGCCATAAGTGATTCATGTTTGTCGGTAAAGTCTGGGTATTTCATAGCGTCCTGCTCGTTAACGGTGTAATAAGTAAATATTGGCATAGTTTGGGGATGACTATAAAATACAACTAAATACGGCTGAATACCATGGTCAATAAAAGTGCATTTCGATAATGAGAGATAGAAACTAAGAACCTAAAATAGTTTATTTCTTTGTCGTTCAATCAAACCACTATTGACTAAAATAGCAACAATGCAATCCATGACTAAAATCGATTATTTTCAAGGTTATGTTATTCTGGCTAATAATAAATATTAAGCACTAACAAGGTATCATTTCAGTGACTCAAGCTAACATTATTTCTACAACACCAATCATGTCTAATGATGATGCCCGTAAACTCAGCCGTAAAGTTACTGCTGATATTGCCACTAAACAGCTCGATGAAATATTTAGCGACAATAACGTGTCTCTAGATATACAGATCGCGGTAACAGAATACCAAGGCATGGAGCCAGGCGCGTACTTGGAAATATTAACAGCCCATCTACGCCCGAGTTATTTACGCGTGATTACTGAATCACTGCAAACACAAAATTTAACGGCGCTAGATGCTAATAGCCATTACTTGAAACTCAGTAAAACTCATAAAAACATGCTTGAAGCCCTTAAACAACAAGACAAATATAAGCAACTCAATGATAGCCAACTGATTGAAATGGCATTACTCGCGTTACTAAAAGGTTAAGAGGTTAACGCCCTACAACCAAAAAGCCCTGCTCAGTTAAAATTAACTAATACAGGGCTAAATACTTCATTTTATATTAACGTTGATGCATTTTTATTACACCAATTTTTATAACGAGATGTGTTTATGGACAAGCCGTTTCTAATACATTAGCCGTTAATGTCGGACGGAAACGCCCCAGTGGCATATCAGTAATGTAAGTAGACACTTGTACTGCACACCAAGTAGCTGCCAGAGCCTTATCTAAAATCGATGTGTCACTGCTAAAACAGCTCGCGAGCTCTTCATTACGGTTAGCGACAATTATCGATGACGTTGTTGAAGTCACCTGGCAAGCAATGTATTCAGGCTGCTCAACCACAGGGGAAAATACTTCAACATTATCCGAATAGCTATTTTCAATACCTTCTTCTGAAGTGACCGTCAACGCTACTGTGTATAAACCTGCATTAGCAAACGTGAATGTTGGATTCGCCGCACTTGATACACCTAAGCTATCGAAGTCCCATGCGTAAGTGGTAATTGGACTTGTTTCATTTGCTGCGTCAGCGGTAAAGTTAACCGTTAGGTTTGGGGACACCTCTAATGCATCAGCAGTAAAGCTCACCGTCGGTGTGGTCGGTTCGATTGCAGGATCATAAGCGGTAACCTCTTTACTATTACTTGCTGTCGTACCATCACTCCCTGTTACATCAAGTCTCACCGTATAAGTGCCACCCGCCGCATAAAGATGGGAAGGTGAAGCAAGTGCAGACGACGCGCTATCGCCAAAGTCCCATAAGTAGTCAGTAATGCTACCATTATCCACACTGGTTAAATCAGTAAATGTCACTTCTAAGTCATTAACAACCGAACTGAAGTCCGCTTGCGGATTCACCGGGTCAACCACATTATCAGTCACAGTAACCTGGTAACTAACAGTAGCGGTTTTATTACCTAATTCAGAGTTCACACTCAAGGTAACATCATAATCACCAGAGGCTGTGTAAGTATGTGATGGGGAAGCAAGCGCCGATGTATTACCTGGCGCCACATCACCAAAGTTCCAACTGTGATTGGCAATCGTATCATTAGTCACTGCCGAGCTATCAGTAAAAGTAACCGTTAAACCATCAGGACTATAAGTAAAGTCAGCCGTCGGTGTACCTGGTATTTTAGCAACCGTTACGTCACGAGTCACACTAGCACTACTTCCGCCTTCAGTCGTCACGGTTAGCAGTACACTGTAGGTGTCTGCCGTTGCATAAGTATAAATCGGGTTTGTATCAAAATTAATTACTGAATCATCACCAAAATCCCACTGATAACTGTCTATCAGGCTACCTGCACTTGTTGATGTGCTAGTAAAAGTAACTTTAAGATCATCTTTTTCTGTAGAAAAGTCTGCAGTGATGATCGGTGAACTCAACTCCTCAGTATCATCTGATTCGCCAAAACAGCCAGATAATACGCCAAGTGTCATTACGAGTAATAATTTTTTCATTATTCTGTCTCCTCAATCGTTATAAATACTGGGCAAGTAACCACTTCATCATAACCAGCGGCAGGCACAGTGACTTGCACCGTCCTCGGGATAAAAATAACAATTGGAGAACATGGAATAATGTAATTACTATCGGCGAGCGTTACCGCGTCACCATCGACGACAATATCTACAGCGCCATTCGTGGCATTAATAACACCCAATACATTTTTATCGTAACTCGCAGAGATGACTTGAAGTTGTGCGACAGCAGCAGTACTGGCACTTATCAATGTCACAGCAAGAAGTAACTTCTTCAACATGGTAAATATCCTTATTTAATGTTGTCGATGAACAGTCCTTATTCACCCGCTGAAAAGGTTAACATTTCCGATTAAAATAAAAGTGCCAACGACACATCAGCAGTATGATAATGGCAAAAGAAGAAGTATGAGAAATGCAATTATTTGAGAAAGGTAAGGTCAAGTATAATAAAGGCTTAGAGAATAAGTGAATCTAGACTTAAGTACTAATTGAGCTATAGAACCCATTAATACGCTAAGTTAAAAACGTGACAGACAGCATGCGGGATGAATGAAAATGCCAGCAACAATGCCGACATTCTCGAATAAATAGAACCATTACTTAAATAATAGTCTTAACGAAGCATAGTTATAGTAGGTACTAACTATTTATTTGACGTACTTGTTGTAAGTACTTAAGCCAGCCTTTTGCACTCGCCGAGGGAGCAAGGTGCTGAGCTAATTTTGCATGGGTGATCGCGCGGTCAAATTGCTCAAGTTTATAGTAAGATCGAACTTTGGCTAGTTCGATTGCAGCTTGCTCCTTGTTAGTTTTACCTTGGTTAATTTGATGGTGATTCAACTCCAGCAGTGCCAACTCATAACGTCCCTGCTGTAACAATAGTTGTGCGAGCGGCCAGCGATATTCCGCAGCATCACCTGGAGACAAGGCTATAACATCACGCCATGTGCCAATCGCCTTATTCCACTCTTTCGCCATCTGCCAATATTGCGCTTGTTCCGTTAATAGTTTCTGACGCTCATCATTGTCCGTAATATTGGCTGCTAATAAGCCTAATTCACGTGCAGCTTGCTCAGGTATACCTTGTTGTGCATATAGCTGAGCCAAGGTACGACGTTCTTGTACACTTAATGCAAGCCCTTGACGCTGCGCTAAAATTAAAGTGGTTAATGCCGCTTGAGGCTGTGAAATTCGCAGTTGCAAACCAGCCAGTTGTTGCCACCATAATAGCTTATCAGGTTCTACAGCAATGATGCGGCCTAAGGTATCAATAGCTGCAGGCCAGCGTTGCAGTTGCGATTGTGCCGTCAACTGTAGATTTAACGCCTGCACTTGGTCACCTTGGGTACTTATCCCTTCATATGAACGTACGGCAGTGAGTACCTTGTCCCACTCACGGAGCTGATAATGGGTTTGCGCGATACGTAACCACAGTTCTGTAAATTCTTTAATCTTGATATTAGATGATTTGTTATTACGTTTAGCGGCCTGATGACTATTTCCATCCGCCTTTCGATTAGCTTTTAGTGGCGAATTAACCAGCACACCATCGAGTAAAACATAGTTATTCACGAGTCCGTAATAATGCGGCAACGCTTGTTTGTACTTTTGCTGACTAAGCAAGATATCCGCCACCATACGCTGCGTCATCCAAGTCTGCTCTGTCGGTAATAACTGACTTTCAACGGCCAATGATAAGTACTTTACCGCTTGGTCGGTATTTTCTTGCTGCCAATGAAATATGCCTAACACACGTTGTACAAAAGCTTGGTCGTACGCTTGGCGAGGTGTTAGCTCAGCCAATAACTCAATCGCATCGCCATAGCGTTCTTGCTGCTGTAAAGCCTGTGCGGCTTGGATCTTACCAGCGATAAACTGCGTTAACTGTGGCGGATTAGCATAAGTCGATGATGCAAACAAACACATCAGGACAAACAACCAACTGCTTTTTAGTTTGTTTAGATAATGGTTCATCGTTCTAATTTAAACTCCAAAGTAACAGTCTGGTTAACTTGCATAACAGCTCTCCCCACTTCCAATTTGGGTTGGTACTTCCATTTTCTTAATGCTTTCACTGCCGATTTTTCAAATAAGCGTCTTGGTTTTGCATCCATCACTTTAATATCAACCGGACGACCCAAGGTATCAATGGTGAATGACAGTTTAACCCAGCCCTGAGCACCTTGTTTTAACGCTCTTGATGGATAACGCGGTTCAACACGATACAAGGGCATTGCTTGCTGATTAGCACTAAATTCACCAATGGCAGGTAAACCCACTTCGACACCAATACCCGCCATATCGATACCAAGTAACGGCATATCGGGTAATGCTAATGATTTAACCTCTGCATTCGCAACAGGTACACTGTCTGTTGGTGGCGGTGCATTTTTAGGTTGCTCTGGTAAGACTCGCTGGCGACGATTAACATCACGCTCTTGCTCGACCATAACAATGTCGAACGCTTGTGCCGTCGATTCTTCAGGCTTGCCAGCGTTGCCGTTATCCACCATCCACGCCATTAACGTAAACAAAGCTAATGTCATCGCCAAAGCCAGCGGTACAGCCAGTAAAAAACGTAACATTAAGACTTCTCCACCGCCAATGCGATACCTTTAACACCCGCACCGTTTGCTGCATCCATGACTTTAACCACGGTGCCATTAAACGCATGTTCATCTGCTTGAATAACCAAAGAAGCATCAGGTTGAGACAATAACAAGTGCTCTAATGTTGCTTGAACACGCTCTACATCAACCATGCGTTTATCAATATAAATATCATTGTTAGCGGTAATGCCAATAAAGATACCCGCACCCGCTTGGCTAACCACATTACTGGCCTGCGGACGGTTAACTTCCACCCCTGATTCACGCACAAATGAACTCGTCACAATAAAAAATATCAGCATGATAAACACGATATCTAACATCGAGGTCATGTCAATTTGTGCATCTTCACGCGCGGCTGAACGACGATTAAATCTCATATTCATTCCTTAATAGATAGTCTTAATAATTTTTCTAATCTGCTATAGCGTGTATCACAAGCTTTGGTTAAACGTGCATGCGCAAACATACCTGCAAGTGCTGCAACCATGCCTGCCATTGTAGGCAAGGTTGCTAACGAAATCCCTGCGGCCATTAACTTAGGTTCACTACTGCCGAGTGTTGCCATTACATCAAACACACTGATCATGCCTGTTACTGTGCCTAACAGCCCTAACATAGGGCAAATAGCCACCAGCACTTTCAGAAAACTAAGGTTTTGCTGTAAAGCTTGCTGTGCCTGTAACAACCAACCACCACGAATCGCTTGAGCATGCCATGAGCCTTGCTCTGAACGTGCTTGCCAACGTGTTAACAAGTCACGTTGCAGGGCAGGGAAATAGCAATACAAATACAACAACCGTTCCATCACGCAAAACCAACACAACATAACAACAGCAGCAAGCCAATACAGTATTGGTCCCCCCTGTTGCATAAATTGATTGACGCTTTCAAGCCAATCAACTGACGTTATATCAAAATGCATCGCTTAGCCTACTTGCTGTGTAAGAGGTGTCACGTTCGTATCATTAACGGCTGCAACAGCTAGTTTTTCAGCTTCTTGTGCAACTAAGCTAATGCCCTGTTTTTCTAAAATATCGCGAATATTATCGGCTTGCGTACTCAGTATGTTATGTGCAAGTAATAACGGCATTGCTGCAACTAAACCTAATACAGTAGTGATCAGCGCCATTGAAATACCACCAGCCATTACTTTTGGATCGCCATTACCAAACTGCGTGATCACTTGGAAGGTTTCAATCATGCCGGTTACTGTTCCCAGTAGCCCCAGCATAGGAGCAAGCGCAGCTAGTAATTTCAACATCGACAAACCTTTCTCTAAACCTTGCTGCTCATCAATAACAACTTCCATCAAGCGCAGCTCTAACGCTTCAGTACTGTTATGCAATGCCGACTTAATATTACTGTCTACGTATACTTGTAGAATACGACCTAATGGGTTGTCACCAATGTGACTTGGGTTGGCTAGTTGTTGCTTGATTTGACGACGTGTAATGACTAATTTCATGCCTTGTACTATCGCGATTAATAAACCAACCACCAACAATGACATGATCACGTAGCCCACTGTGCCACCATTTTCTAAGCGGTCTTTTAAGGTGGGGGTATTTTCTAATTGCGCTAGCATCACACCGCGTGATGGATCAAGTACAACAACATTCCCAACCGTATTAGGATTAACTAGATTAGTCGCGACAGGTCCATTGCTAGGTAGCTTTAGGTATGCTGTCGCGGTTTTCTTTTCACCATTCCAGGCTAAATAACCTTGTTCATCCACAAGACCAATACTACCGAGACGAACAGCTTGTTTATCTGCTAATTGCCCTGCTCCATCAATCACAGCAACATTCACCGTTTTGATTTCGCCACTGGCTTTAATTTGTTCTGATAACGCAGACCACAACCCCGTAAGCTGCAACATTGACGGTAAAGTCCTTGCTGCAACCACATCCGCCACAATCGGTGCAAACGTCGCACTATCAATAGCCGTTACTGAGGTATTAATTTCACTGCTTAACTGCTTCGCAGATTGACGCACAACACCAAACAATTCACCTAAACTACCGGTTTCTAAACGTAGACGTGTTTCTAACTTTGCTAACGTTTCTTCGTTACGCGTAAACTGCTCGCTTAACGTTTCTGTTTCATGTTGCAGTTGACGCTGTTGCGCTAATAACGCCTGACGCTGCTGTTTAATTTCTTGTTCTGTTAATTTAAAGCCTGCTTCTCGTTGCTTTAACGCTTTTGTAAGCTGCTTATTATCTTGTTTGGTGTCTGTTAGTAATTTTTCACTTACAACTTGCGCGTCGTTATTCGGCGCATCCGCAGCCAGTGCAGGATTAGCAATCAAAGAGTATGCACTAATGGTGAGCGCGCTTAATAGCAATGTCTTTGTTAAAAATGGTTTCGCTTTATTCACTGAAAATCTAGGGTTCATTGCAATAAATGGTTTCATTGGGCATTACCTACACGTTGCGCAGTTGTCACAGGAAGAGAAATTAAGCTTGGTGCAATTTGTTTATTGGCCATTTTGAAGGCCTTGTCGATATCATTGGTTTGTTCAGAAATCGATACCCATTCCTGACGTTGGTCATGCCACTGCCAATAATTTTGGCTATCTAAACTGCGCGCAACAAATGCAATACGGCCAAGGTGTAATAGATCAACGATGATAGTGTTATTTGATGACGCCAATACAATCTCGCTTTGATACACACCCAACTTAGTGCCGTAATCAATTTCGATTTGGTACGCTTCTAAAATACGGCGGTACTTTTCAGCATCGCTGACATTCGCTTGCCCCATCATGGTATTTAATTTTGCTAGGCGTGCTAGGCGTTGTTCTTTTTTAATTGGTTTACCAGTATTGATGATGTCATCTAACCCAGCCAGCATTTTGTACATGAGCGGTACTATGCCTTGGCGCGTAGTTTGAATACCTTGTAATTGTTCGTCTAAACTATCCAGTTCTTGGTTTTGATTGTTCACTAATTTAGCAAGATGGTCGCGATATACAGCTAAATTGTCGACTTCTTCCTGCAGGCGTTCGATTTCTGCTTGCATGCTTAAAGTTCGATCTGCACTCTTATCAATTTTGTGCTGACTGTTGGCCGCAGTATTATTCATTTTGTGAGTCAGTGCTTGGGCGTTATTAATTGCTTGGGCACTGTCATTGGCTTGTACGCTGTTATTAGCTTGCGCACTATCATTAGCTTGCGCAGACACGACATGGCTAAACGTAACACAGCTAAGTGCAGCCACGAGAACGAGAGAGTAAGATTTATTTAAAAGCATAATTAATCAACATTCGAGTTAAATTTAAAAGGAATAAAACCACAAAAAGCAACAACCGAAATGACTCGATTGTTGCTAGCGATGAGGCTTAGATTATATTATTAATAACGTAATTGGATTGAAGCCATGTAGTTACGACCTTCACCAACGATAGTTTTCTTTTGACTACCACCCGCTAGATAATCCGTATCAAACAAGTTTTCGATGTTGAAACGTAATACTAGGTCCATGTCTTTGTCGTAATTAATCGTATACGCAACACCGGTATCAAAACGTGTGTAAGCGTCTTTCTTGTAAGTATTTTCTACATCACCGAAACGTTCGCCAACATAGATAGCACCTAAGTTTACATCGGTGTTATTAGCAAAAGAGTAACGAGTCCAAATGCTTGCAGAAAACTCAGGTACATCAGCTGGACGATTACCATCACGATCAGGTTTGAATTCATCATGAATCGTCGCATCTAAGTAAGTCATAGAACCGCTTAGCGAGAATGCTTCAGTTACATAACCCATCGCACTGAATTCAACACCACGGTGAACTTGCTTACCTGCTTGTGTTGTTTCAGTTTCGTCCGAATTACCAGGATTATTATCAGTATCTTGAGAGATAACGATGTTCTCTTGAGTAATATCGAAGATTGCACCTGACACAAACAGTTGGTTATCCATCAACTCCCATTTCGAACCAATCTCATATAGCTTACCCTTAACAGGGTCTAACTCCGTACCATTGTTAATATCGTCTAAATTATTAATAGGATCTTTCGGTTCGAAACTTTCAGAATAAGTCGCGTAGATAGAACCATTTTCTTTTGGATGATAAATCAGTCCTAATTTTGGGAGTACATTGTTATGAGTATTATCTTTATTTACTTCACGATCAAAACGTAACCCAGCTAGCACTTGCCATTGTTCGTTAACTGTAATCATATCTTGAACATAGATTCCGTAAGAGTCACGCTCTGTCGGATCCTTTACCGAACCATTACTGTAATGCAAACCATCTGGCTTTTCTAAAGGGTCGCCCGGCTTAGCTGTTTGGCCACCAATTTTATGAGTTTGACCAAGGTAATAATAACCTAACCAGTTTGCACCAATAAGTGTTTGGTGCTGCATACCCAACGCATCAAATTCACCTACAAAATCAATAAACGCAGTATTAAATTCCCAGTGATCAAAACGATCATAACCACTATAAGTAATGTCGCCAACTGCATTAGGAATAGGATTAGTAAAGCTTTCAATATCGCGACGTTTGAAGTCTTGGTTGTTATAACCTAACTTAAGATTCCAGTTATCAGATAATTGGGCTGCAATATCAAAACCGATATTCTCAACATTATTTTCAATCGTAGACCAGTCAGCGTCCCAGATAAACTGATCTCCGCCGACTGGCTTACCATCAACAATGTAAGCACCAGAATCAACACTGCCGTTATCGTTAGTCTTATCGTAATGCACTGATACAGTAACTTTGTCGTTTATGTCGTAATCAACAAACAAACCACCAACAAAACGCTCCGTCGACGGTGTGCTACCATCGCTGTATGTGCGCCATGAGTCATAGCTCTGCTTAGATACAATCGCACGGGCACGTAATGTTTGGTCATTATTTAATGAACCACTGATATCCGCAGTGGTTCGTGAATCATTGTTAGAGCCTAAATCTTGGCTAATATTAATTTGGGTTTCGTAAGTTGGCTTTTTAGCAACCATGTTGATTAGGCCGCCCGGTGCTGATTTACCGTAAAGTAGGCCTGCAGGGCCTTTAAGTATTTCAACGCGCTCTAGTAGTTCAATAGGTTGACGGTAGTGCGACCAATGCTGCTTGCCATCACGTAGGAAACCACTACTACTTTGTAAATCAAAACCACGTAGCTTGAACGATTCACGGTTACGGCTCACACCACCAGCAGAAATACTTGAATCATTTTTAAGTACGTTACCTAGTGTGCTTGCTCTTTGCTCATCAATTAGCTGTTCGTCAATAACAGTGACTTGTCCCGGTGTTTCAAGCTGTGTTGCTTCAACACGCATGGCAGTACTATTAGTATCAACTTTAAAACCATAATCACGACCTACAACTTCCATGTGCTCATCTGTTTCTACTGTTTCAGTAGAGTAAGCACCTGGCGCTGCAAGTACCGTCGCGATCACGACAGCTAATCGAGTTTTACAAAACATATTCCGTTATCTCCGATTCATTTTTTCATTAAATTAAACTTTACGCCTACTGCTGTAGGTCGACTTGATGAACAGGATTCTAATTGATAATCATTACCATTTTCATTAAATTTACATTCTTTGCATTCGCAGCAAATGTAAACTTTAATGAAACACATAAATAGGATACTTATTAACCAGCAGCGCACATAAAAACGGCTCATTTCAATATGAAATAAGCCGTATTCATAAAACTTTAGTGATTAATAGCTATTATTGGATAGGGAATCGTAGTTTTACCGTGACGCCATTATTTACATTAAGTTCCGCAACTGCTTCGCCGCGCATGATCAACATCGCTTCCTTTACAATGGCAAGCCCCAGTCCGTAACCACCAGACTGTTTAGTTCTCGCTTGCTCAATACGTACAAACGGATCAAAGACACGGCCTAGTTGCTGTGCAGGTATACCGATGCCATCGTCAGCGATAACAATCTCTACATATTGGTCTTGTTGACTAACAGTTAATACAATGGCTGCATTATCACCCGCATACTTAATGGCATTCTCGAGCACGTTTTTAATCGATCTTAAACATAAGCGGTTATCAGCAAGTACCATAGGCGTCGCATTATCCAGCTCAACTTGCAGTGATTGTTGGGGTTTTAAATCTATTTCATTTTGCATCACCTGGATCTGACACAAGGATTCAAGCTGTATCGGCACCAAGTTAACCGATACACTTTCATGCTCTAAACGACTAAATTCAAGGATCTCACTCACCAGGTTATTCATTTCAGCTGATTCATTATCAAGTTTATCTAATAAATCACTGACGTCATCAGGACAACGTTTGCGTAATAAATGCAGGATCAAACTATGTCTTGCTAACGGCGTTCTTAACTCATGCGATACATCCGTGATCAACTTTTTCTGTTTAGCAATTAAATCATGTATACGCTCAGCCATATCATCCAGATCTTGTGCCAGCTGATTAAACTCAGTCACACTGTTACCGACTTTATGAGATACCCGAATACTAAAATCACCTTCAGCCAAACCGCGACTCGCAGCTTGTAAACGTTGCAGGGGTTGCTGTAAATGCCGCGCAAGCAGTAATGAAAAAATAGCGAGTAATATACTAGTGATCACAAATTGGATCGCAGCAAAATAATAAGGAAAATGATGGGCCGGATGCTGCTTATCAGAAAACTGCACGATTAACTGATAACCAGGCCGTAGCGGTAATGCAATAACGGGCTTATTCACTTTGTTCTCTAAAATGGTATTAAGCGGGCGAATAAAACGTAATTTGAACTTAAAATGTGGGTGCATAACACGCGTACTCACCTCTTCAAGATCATCGCTAAGTACAAATAAATAGCTTGATTGCGCCGCTTCCCATTCTGCCAGTTTAGGTCGGTCTACATTCCCTTCACTGTCTTTACTATCAAGTAACCGATTAGCCTGTTCGGCAAGATCTAGCATTTCCGTTTTCACAGTTGCGGGTAGCTGTAACAGTACCCGTACTAACGCCATTTCAGCAATACTTTGTAAGCTAAGGATCAATACCAGCGTAATAGCAAAATAGCTGAATAAACGAAACGCCAATCCTTGACGATCACCTAAAAAAAACAACTGCCTTGCCGCTTTTACACAAGCTAGATTCATACAGCCATACTGCCTACGTGCTCAAAAAAGCTATAGCCTTTGCCACGTACGGTTTTGATATGTAATTTGGACAGACCAGATTGCACCATCTTGCGGCGGATATTACTAATATGCATATCCAAATTACGATCAAATGGACATAAATCTTTCTTTAATACTTGTTTTTGCAATTCAGCTTTCGACACCACAATTTCATGGCGTGAAACCAGATACTCAAGTAATTCAGCTTCGGTTCCAGTCAATGACAAACGTGATAACTGCGTAAGAATTGAACTCTCGCCACCCAAGTTTTGTCTTTGCTTTTCTAGACCAACACGACGTAACATCACTTGAATACGGGTTAATAATTCCGGCACGCTGTATGGTTTAGCAATATACTGATCAGCCCCGGCCTGCAAACAATCCAGCATCGCACTTTCATCCGCGAGTGCCGTTAGCATTAAAATCGGCGTCGCAAAGCGCTGACAGATACGCCTAGCCACTTGCAACCCATTAATATTGGGCAACATCACATCAAGCAATACCAAATCAACAGGTTTAGCCTGCATATAATCGAGCGCACTTTCACCGCAGTGCACGCTATGCACCTGGTAGCCATCTTCGACTAATACTTCAGTTAATAATTCACATAGTTGTATATCATCATCGACGATGAGAATTTGTGACACAGTTAAAAACACCTTAATAATAACAATTCGTATTAGTATTTTAATGAAGAACAGCATTAAGTACAACAAACATTCTGCATCACTTGATTAAGATCAATAACGAAAACCAGAAAAGCTTATTTTTACAATCTGTTAATTAGGATAATTTATGCGTTTAAGCTATATTGGATAAATCTAGAACACTCAATTTGAGCTTTTGAAAATATATACGGATATAGCATGTTCAGCGTAACAAAAGATCTTTCATTCAAGCTAAATCGTGACCACACTCGCTATAATTATTGGGACCCGTATCCGGTATTATATGTAGATAAACTCGGTTTTTTTGATTTTTTCAAAATCCCTGTTCAAGTAATGAATATCTCAAAATCAGGGATGTTAGCGAAAGTTCAAACCGAAAGTAAATTTAGCGTTGGTGAACACATCATCATTAAGTTTGACAATTATTTTACCGATGTGATACCGACAACAGTAATGCGTTGGGAAGCTGATACACAATTACTGGCGGTAAAATTTAGTCGGGACATAAAGTTAATCGAGCGCATAGCGCTTAATATAGCCTAGCAAGCTTACAGATAGGTCCCTATGCGCTAGATGATTTAGTCCCAGTCCTCAGCGACAAACTGGATCAACAATTCATCATTTTGATACATATTCAAAAATGGCCACTCTACCTGCAAGGCATTCACCATACCAAGTGTTTGATGTAGTTTTTGCTCTACCGCATTGGCCTTTGGATCGGCACAGGCCATTAGCGTAGAACCAATAGGGCCTAATTTGAGTAATGAATTATTCAAGTCTGTTGCTTCAAACAAATGCTTGATCTGGCCAAACATATTATTACAGCCAGCAAAACCCGAGAAACCACCTCCGGCAATGGTAATATTGGCAGGTCGTGGTAACGCTTGCGGGCTAATACCTTTCAGACCAGCAAGTTGCTTTAAATTCCACTTGCGGCTCTCGGTTAACATGGTGTTATCTAAATAATGTCGTGGTGCTTTGTCTATTTCGTCAACCAGCTTGTACGATATGCTTGAGGCATCAGCCGCCGGGTACTTAACTTCAGCAGTCTCTACCGATAATTTATAAAACGAACCCGGCACATATTCAAAACCGGCAATATCATTATAAAAGAACTGCCACTCACTGGTTTTTCCATCCACCATTTTATTCACCACTAAGCACTGCATCGGCGCGATCCCCTGACAAGCAACACGTTCAGGCGCAACCCAATACGTTTCCATTTTAACGGCTGCAGTGTTAGCACTTTCATCATAATGAGTACTCGCATCATTCGTTTCAGCTGCACTTTGGCTTGTGCTGGAACAGCCGATGAGTAACCCGCTTAACAACCCAGTTAGCAATAAAGATGCTGGCAATTTAAACTTCATATTAATAAACCTTTTTCCGTTTTCCACTAAACTTATACCAATTGCAAGATACAGCGAGTCTTTGGCTCCGCGCTTTTGACCAAGCATTAAGGATTGTTATGCCGCCACTTTTACGCTCACTCATAAAACTGTGTGTATTTTGTTATTTATACAGTATGGCATCGTATAGCTATAGTAGTTCCCTTGTTAATATAAGCAGCTCCCTCGTTAATATAAGTAGTTCCCAGGTTAATAGCAGTTCAGTTAATAACGTCAGCAACTCTGTCAGCAGTACTGTCATTAACGTCGGCAGTTATCACTGCCCGCCTTTTGTGATGAATATACAAGACAATAGCCGACCACAACCCACCAGCACAGGACTGAGTATTTTATTGTGGGAACGTATCGCCGAGAGTATCGACCTACAATATGAGATGCAAGATTACACTTTAAAGGGCTTATTAGAAGCGGTTGAGAATGGCAGTATAGAAGTGGGTATATCCTGTATTACGATCACACCTGAACGTGAATTACTCATGGATTTTTCACACTCATTTTATGAGACGCATCTGGCCATTGCAGTAAAACAAAAAGGCTACCTCGCTTCTTTTATCAATATCATCACCAATACTACATTATTACTTGTTGTTGGCATTATCCTTATCTGCGCAGGGCTTATCGGCTGGATCTTTTACCTGCTCGAACATAAGGTTAATCATAAACTGTATTCAATGCCATCAACCGGGGCGCAGTTATTAGAAGCCTTTATTCTTGGTCTGTTATTCATCACCAAAGGCCCCTTCAACTATTTTGAATTTAAAACCTTGAGTGGACGGGTATTGACGGTATTTTTAGCCATTGCATCCACCTTATTTATTGCCAGTATTACCGCGATGTTAGCCAGTACCTTTACCTTGGGATTGCTGAATACTGATATAAAAAGTCCTTATGACCTGATCAAGCTTAATGTCGGCACCAAAGTTTCAACCACATCTTCTATTTATCTAGATAGTTTAGGTATAATACATCAGACGTTTACCAGCCTTGATGATATGCTCAGCGCGCTTAATAACGGGGAGATTGACGCTATTGTTGATGATGATGCGGTTTTAAAATACAAACTGAAACTTGCAAAACAGCAAGGACGTTATCAGCAAATATCAGTATTACCTTATCAATTTGAAAAACAAAATTATGGTTTAGCGATTAAAGATAATAGCCCTTACACCGAGCAATTAAACCGTGCTCTGCTTAATATTCGTCAAAGTCCAGAATGGCAACAAGCACTCAACCAGTACTTTGCCGACTATTAATGTAACCTTATTCACCTCTCTATTTACCCACCTAAATATAAACTGACAGACGCTTACACACGCTTACATTTAACCAACCCATCGAACTAGACTTAGTATATGTTTATAATGATAATGCCCCGCCTCTACGACTACTCCAGTCATTATTCGGTATATATAATGGACATATTATGAAAAAACTTATTCTTTCAGTACTTGCTGCATCCCTACTTTCAGGCTGTGGTAGCGTTGCACTCATGACCAAAACTAGCGAACTAAAAGCACAGCCCGAAATGTTAATCAAAACAGATGGCGATTTTTGGGGTTTAGGCCAAGAAGGTAGCTTTGATGTGGTAGGGAAATACACAGGTAAATACGACCGTAGCTCATCAGGCTCAACTTGGTTTAACACGATCAGCACTACAGAAGGCGACATGGTTGCCGAAATTACCCGTACAGATAATGGCAAAACGTGGATATTGGTATGCAGTGGTGGCGGTACAAGTGTGAATATTGGCGGTTTATCATTCGGCGGTAACAACCCATACCGTTGTGATATTAGCATCGATGGTAACACCGTGGGCGAATATGAAATGAAACCATCAAGCGCGGCAATCACACTGGATGTAGCAAAATATGAATCAGGTATTGTCCGTATCAACAACGAACACTTAAATGTAAAATCAGTGCATAAATCAGATGACCTATTCATGACAGTGGAAAAACCATTAGGTTACGTATTTGAGCAAGGTACGCAAAGTATTGCCGCCGTTCAAACCAATGGTTTACTGAGCTTACAAACACTACCTGACCTAACGGCTGACAAGCAAGACCTGATCGTAGTAGGCGCGATTGCAAGTGCACTAAGCTGGCGTCCAGAATAACCGAGATTATTGTCATGGCATGATAATATCGGATCAAAATAACAGGGCGGTGATCGACAGCCCTGTCATTATCACCGCTATAACCAGTAACAATTAATCCGTTAAATTACTCAACAATGCTTCGCAACTGGCTTTCATCATCAACAATTCTTCTTTGGGTAAACCAGCCTGACAAAACATGTTTAAAGGTACTGCTTTCGCTTGTTCTTTTAATGCTAATCCAGCATCTGTTAAACAAAGAATACGCGCTCGCTCGTCTTCTTTACTGCGTTCTCTGCGAATAAGTCCTTTCAATTCCAAGCGTTTTAACAAGGGTGTTAACGTACCTGAATCAAGGTGTAATTGTTCTCCTAATACTTTGACACTAATTTCGTCTTGCTGCCAAAACACCAGCATAGCTAAGTATTGCGGGTAAGTAAGATCAAGCGCTTTTAACATTGGGCGATATGCTCGTACCATTGCATTCGTTGCACTGTATAAAGCAAAACAGACCTGATTATCTAAGTGTAACATCGTCTCTTCATTAAATTCTGACATCAGGGTAACCTCTCTTAATTGACTTGCGCACAATATACTTAACTTTTATAAATGTCGATAGCTTTGCAGAAATATCCATACGACATCACAGTTAACATTATAACGGCTAATCCACATATCATTAAACACATAGCACCTTATCTCTAAACAAATAGCGCTAAACAAATAGCGCTGGCTGCCGATAATATCTACAGCAATACTTGGTCCATTTTTTACCGATACTATTTACCTATACTCTTTACCTATTCGGTGGCAATCAATGTGACACTCTGATTCGTCATTAAACGTCACGGTAACAATAAAAAATAACTATATAATTAATAACAAAAATAAATATTAGATTTTTAATATTACGGTCTAATTATTGCTTAACAGTATTCAGCGGAAGCAAAATTTGCCGCTATAAATTATAAACGACCAGAATAAGGCAGATTTAAGCTATGTTTAATTTTTTCAACTCAAATAAAGTCCCTCTTGGACAAGTTCTTATCTCAGAAACAAACTTAGCGGCACTGCAAAGTAAAGCCAATATGTTAGAACAATTACAGAGCAGTGGCGCACTGTCGATTGCTCAAGAAATCACTACAAATGCACAACAGGTAAATACCTCATCAGCGAAAAGATTAGGTAATATTGAACAAAATTTCGATTTAGTTCAGGGTTTTATGGAACAATCAAAAGGCATTGAAAGTCTTTCTAATGACTCTTTCAGTTCTGCGCAAAATACGGCCAGTATCTCTCAGACCGGTATTCAACAACTTCAAGAACTAACAGGAAACATTACCGACTCTGCTAAATTCATTGCTGAGTTCACCGTTCTGTTAGCGAACCTAGACGAGAACAATAAGAACATTGGTCAATTAGTTGACTCTATTAAAGGCATTGCCGATCAAACTAACCTATTAGCGTTAAATGCAGCCATTGAAGCGGCACGTGCGGGTGAACATGGCCGTGGTTTTGCCGTGGTTGCCGATGAAGTACGTGCACTTGCCAATACCGCAAACCAATCAGCCGATCAGATCCAAGGTGAAATGAAAAAAATCATGGATATTTCGGCAGCGATCATCAATAAACAAAAACAAGTAACCAGTATTATTGATGACAGCGTGGATATTGCGACAGTGACAATGCAGAGTTTACAAGAGTTGGTATCACAAGCGAATTCAAGCTCAAGTTTAGTTGAACAAACAATCAGTCAGGTTCAACAGCAATTAAGCCATTCACACACGATCCAAAGCGGTATGGAAGCCTTGATTAGTGATACACGTGAAGCATTAAGTGGTTCAGCAAATAATGTTCAGTTAGGTGAACAATTGGTGACTAAACTGCGTTTTTAATGTGAATTATTTTGCTCAGCAAGTTTTTGCTTGTGTGTATCAAGTACCAGCAGGTAAGGTTGCCACCTATGGTGATATCGCTAAATTAGCGGGAATGCCAAGCCATGCTCGTCAGGTTGGTAAAGTGCTCAGTCGCTTACCAGCCGATACTAAATTGCCTTGGTATCGTATTGTAAATAGCCAAGGCAAAATATCGCTACAAGATGATCGTGGTGATTATCAAAGGCAGCAACTCGCCGCAGAAGGTATTCTATTATCCGCACACGGTACTATTTCATTAAAAAAATACCGAATGTGAGCAACTAGCCCTGGGTAAAGCTTGATAGCATTTTATAATCCAGGGCGCTAATCTCTAGCGCATCAACCTGCGCAGTATCTGGACCTTCTCGTAACCAAATAATTAACTTATCCAATTCCGTTTTATCGCCAAAAACCTGCACTTCTACATCACCATTTTTCAGATTAATTGCATGCCCTGTTAAGCCAAGTTGCTGAGCTTGCTGCGCTGTCGCATATCGAAAGCCAACCATTTGCACTCGACCATGCACAATAATCTGATTACCTTGTTGTGACATAAACCCATTTCCTTTATCAAATTTGGTCACTATTTATTAAGTATATGTCTGCTTTCGCTATTTCGGCCACATTAATTTACTCAACAAACTGATATGACTCACAAAAATGTGCTTATTATGTATTTAAGATACGAAAAAGCCGAAATTTAATAGCGTGATTTGAAATACAACACCGAGACAAAAAATAACGTGGACGCTGCGCACACAGCCATGGTGTAATTCATAGTACTTGCGTCAACGCTATGGCTAATACTCACGACAGCACTCGATAACGCGCCTAACCCAAATTGTAATACCCCGTTTACACCAGAAAGAACGCCAGTATTACCTTGTGAATTAGCCAGCGCCGCAGAAATGGCATTCGCCGCGGTCAGCCCTAATAAACCGACATAGCAGACAACCCCAACCACCACATAAGCCAATGATAATTCTAAAAATGCTACCATCGCGAGATACATACCGACAATGAACAACAATCCCCCCGCAACAATCAATTTTGTCGTTGGGTCTACAGCTTTTAATAAACGCGCATTAATTAAGTTCATCACGATCATTGCCACTGCATTCAATGCAACCAACCAACTGAACTGTGTCGGCGATACACCAAAATATTCAATATAAACAAACGGCGAACCCGCAACAAAAGCAAACAAACCAGCAAACGCACTGCCTCCCGCTAAGATATAAGCCATGGTCATGCTATTTGCCAAGGTCTGTTTATAACCCTTTAACAATACTGCTAAATTAAATGGCTGACGACTTGATGTGACCTTCTTTGGCGGTATCAAACGTATTTGCGCCAACAGAGTGATAATGGCCAATCCGGCTAGAACAAAAAATATCCACTGCCAAGTACCAACCATTAATATATAACTGCCAATCATAGGTGCGATCATCGGCGCAATAACCACACATGCCATAACATAACTGATAATTTGGTTACTTTTTTGATTACCGTAAAATTGATAGACCAAGGCAAAAACAACCACAGAACTACCACTGGCGAATGCTTGAATAGCGCGCCAGAAATAGAGCTCATCAACAGTATCCGCAAAAGCAATCATGCAACTGGCGACAGCAAATAAGCTTAAACCACTGATCAGCAATTTTGCTTTATTGATTGAATCAGCTAATGCTCCGAGGACTAATTGCCCCATCGCAAAGAAAATAAGGTAGATAGCAACAGATGCTTCCATAGCATCAATACTGGTATTAAAAAACGTAGCCATACTCGGCAGCGCCGGTAAGTACATATCAATAGCAAAAGGCGATAACGAAAAAATCATCGCCATTAAGATCACAAATGGCCAAAATGCGAATGGTGTAGATGTTGTTGGTGTTGTAGATGTTGTTGGTGTTGTAGATGTTGTTGCTCGAATTTCCATATAAAAATCTCGTTATCGACTGTAATGAATACAGTCTAATTGAAAGTCGAAACAAGATTAATATAGAGAAAGTGGATATATTGTTTCCATATGACAAGTAATCAAGATTTAAAACATGACATTAAGGTTATAACAAGGTTATCAATGGAGGCTTAAAGATGGGCTTATAGCTGGATACATATAGGATAAGCCCCCTGACCAAAGGCCTTATCCATATCATGTATTCTTAGGTTTAAAATCTCACTTAATCGATTGACTGACTCTCTGAGCGATTAATTCAACTAACAAATGCGAATGTAGATTACGCTGAGTATAAGCCAGTTCTTGCTTGCCTGATTTGATCACAGACAGCCAGTGTTCTGCCATGCCAGCAAAGCCTTTACTGGTCAGCATAGGCGTCCAGTCAGCGAGTTTTACTTTACGCTCAACATCATCTTGCCAATGAATGCCTTCAACAAAAGAGTCAAACCTGTAGTTCTGGTTACGATAATGTGCCGAAACAGTCTCATTAGTTGCCCCATTCAATCGATTCATTGACGCATGAAAAATAGCATTATGCTGCAGCCACTGAACATCAAGACGCGCTAACTGGTTTGATACCTGACCTTGCTTATCGAATTGAGCCATGATGTGGAGATCGTCAGCTTGAACCGAAGCGTGAATATTTACGCTATCAAGAGGATGGATGAAATCGTCAAAGATAAACGTGCGGATGTCTCCAGTTAAGTTAAGACGGTTTTTCTCCCAACGCAAAGAAAGTAGCGGATTATCAATGTCACCCGAGCCTGATAACGTAGGTAAATATCGCTTGTAAAGCGGAATATAACGTCGGTTAAAGCCCATAAACAAAGGCGTACTCTTCTGCTCCGCGAGGTTGTGGAGCTTTTCACAATGGGCATACGTAGACGCGAGAGGCTTATCTACAAATACTGGGATCCCGTGGTTTAGAAAGAAGCTAGCAATCTCAAAGTGAGAAGACGTGGCGCTATGGATCATCACAGCATCCACAGAAGACTTTAATACATCTTGATAATTCGTATAGTAATCAGCAATACGGTATTTATCCACTAACTGCTTTAACTTTTCTGGGTTCCGGGTACAAAAAACTAACTCCACATTTTCCAGCTGAGTTAGTACCTGTAAGTGCGCTTTTTCAGCGATAGCCCCTAGCCCTATGACTGCTATTTTCATTTAAATCCCCCCACGACATTGTCATCTCACATTAGCACCAAGCCAAACGTTATAGCTAAAAGTAATTGGCCTAGCAAGCTCATAACCTTATCATTAATTAAATTAATCATTATATTCTCTGCAGAAGCTTCTGTAGAGAATATAAAAAATCCCTGAAAAGATCGCGAACGATCCTTTGCAGGGATATTAGTCATAACATTACATTTGCAACGCTATTTATAACACTATATTTATAACGCTAGGATTAACGTAAATCGTCAACCACGGCTAGCATTGCCACTAATGATGCTTCACCAAGCTTAATAGAACGCTCTGGTGACCAACCCATCATTGGATCTGGTAAGTTATCATTGTCTTTAAATGGCATTTCCATGGTATTAGCAAGACAATCAAATGTCTCTGCAACCCAGTGGGTTGCCACTGTCATGTTGGCTGTACCCGGTGCATCGACGTCATAACCAAATTCAGATTGGAAGTCTGCACTTGCTAGTTTGAACACCTCAGAGAAACGATCACGTAGTTTCGCTAATCTGTCGTTATAACTTGGCGTACCTTGTGAACCCGCAAGGAATACAAAAGGCAGTGCTTCATCACCGTGTACGTCGTAGAATAAATCAACGCCAGTTTCTTTCATCTTATTGATGGTGTGGAATACTTCTGGGCTTTTTTCTAAGCTTGGGTTTAACCATTCACGGTTAAGATTCACACCCAGTGCATTGGTACGTAGATGACCACGTGCGCTGCCGTCTGGGTTCATGTTTGGTACGATGTAGAAGTTAGCTTTGTCTAATAATGCTTTACCCGTTGGGTTATCACTATCAAGTAAGCTATGCATTAGGCCGTCAACTAACCATTCAGCCATTGTTTCGCCCGGATGCTGACGCGCAGTGATCCAGATGTTACGTTTGCCTTCAGCGCCATCGCCGATCTTAACCAAGGTTAAGTCACGTTTATCAATCGTTTCACCAAGGTGCTCTAGGCTTACTAATGGGTGCATTTGCACTGCCGCTAGCAGATCTTGATGACGTTCGTAGCTGTACGGGGCAAAGTAAGCAATTTGCATTGACTCACAATCCATATCAGCAATGATCGTTAATTTGCCATCTTTATAGAAAGTCGGAATACGGAACCAGTGCTGGCGATCATATGATGCTACTGCTTGGTAGTTATCCCAACCTTCTAGGTAAGACGCTTCACCTGCATTTAGGATATTCAGTGTGTATTGCTCACCGACTACACCTTCAATACGGAAGTTAAACCATTGGAAAAACTCTTCACCCACATCCGGACGGATCGCAAGTTGTACATCATTTTTGTCATCTAAATTAATGACTTCAATATTACCAGCATCAAAATTGGCGGTGATCCGCATACGACTTCCTTAATTCATATTTGAAATTGACTTAAGCATAAACGATCCCGTTGTAACTGGGTAGAGGAGATGTTTATTAAAACTGAAAAATTCCTTATTTAATTTCTAGCGTTTAACAAAAACCAGCACAAAAGCAACACAAATTACGATGAATCAGTCATAACCAACCATGTATTAACGCTCAAAATACTCCCTATAAATACCTGTAAGGGTGAATAGTAAAAATAAAAAAGCAACATCCATCCTTCATTCACACCTGCAACCTACCTCGTTAGTTATAATTTAAACGATAACTAAGCAAGACACTGGCATTAAAAGAACGGTCGTGCTAAAAATGTGTTTAGCGCTAAAAACGAAATAGAATTAATCAAAATAATAACCGATTCACCGCACCAAAACGATAAAAGTGATGCTTATGAGTAAAGGCCGTATAACCCGAGAACATATCCTAAATATCGCCTTCACCATTGCCAGTGAAACGGGGTTAGAGAGTTTAACAATTGGTCTACTTGCCAAAGCGTGTGGCATGTCAAAAAGTGGCTTATTTTCACATTTTAATTCCAAAGAAAACCTGCAAGTAGCGGTGATTGAATATGCCGGAGAATGCTTTAACGAACGTGTAATAGTGGCCGTTAGACGCGAGCAACATACCGACGTGAGTACGCGCTTACAATCATTGTTACACCACTGGTTAGACTGGAACCATTCGTTCCAAGGCAGCTGCATGTTTATGGATGCTTGGAAAGAAAGCAATAGTAACCAAGATGTATTACAGCAAACATTACGTAAGCAACTACAAACTTGGATCAGTTATTTAGAAATACAGATTAGCAAAGGCCAACAAAGTGGGTTATTTCGCCAAGACTTAGTGCCAAGACAAGCCGTATTTCAATTTTACGGCCTGTATTTAAGTAGTCACCTGTTCCATTCGATTGAACTTGAAAACAATGAACGAACGCTATTTTGGCAAGGCGTAACACAACTTTATAAGCAGTGGCAAAACACCGACACAATAAACTAACTTAGATTTAATAAATAAAGGGCGGTGACGCCTTTTAAACACAATTGAAATAGCACGACCGTTCTTTTAAGGTGTTATTTGAGGAATTTATCATGAGCAGTAATATTTATTTTAATACCCGCAACAAATTTACTATCCGCCGTAGCATGATCAATATTGGTACTCGATTACATCACAGCATTGCACCCGCTCATGCGTTAAAAACAGCACAAAACTTACTGCTAACGCCAGTACGTAGCACCTCTAAGAATGACGATCCTGTGGGTCTATTACGCTCGACACTCCTGACATCAGAAGGTCGTCTAAATACCTATCAAATGGGTAACGGTCCGGTTTGGATCTTAAGCCATGGTTGGTCTGGAAGTGCGAGTCAATTCTTCCCGTTAATGGAGCACATCGCCAGCCAAGGTTTTACCGCTCTGGCTTATGATCACCCCGCACATGGGCAAAGCGAAGGTCGCCATGCTCACTTGCCTGCATTTGTGCAAGCCTTTGATGAGCTTGTTGATAACGTCGATGATGTTGCGGGTATTATTGCTCACAGCATGGGGTCGGCATCGGTACTCGAAAGCCGTCATCCGAAAGTAGATGCGCTGCCACTGTTATTAATTGCACCGGTACTCAACTACGTGGATAACTTGTATGACATGGTGGGTAAATCAGGCTATTCAATGAAATTGTTTGGCGCTATGGTTAAGAATATTGAAGATAAATATCAATACAGCTTAGATACCATTAATCCTTACCAAAAATTAATCTCTCGCCAGCATAAAACCATTATTGTGCATGACAAGCGGGATAGATTTGCTGATTTCGCAACCTCTGAATCAGCGGCGAATGCAGCCAGCAATATCAATCTAATACCAACGAAAGGACAAGGTCATGGCCGTGTGATCCAATGTGATTCGACGATGGCTGCGTTTGATAGTTTAGTTTAATCCTCAATAATTGCTTGCTACCCCCTAGCCTAAAAAACAAAAAGCGCATCATGATTGATGCGCTAGGTCTATTTAAACTCACTATTTACATTAAGAGTTAAACAAAGTGTTACTGGCTAAAGTTAAGCGCCAATGGTCACCTTACGTGGTTGTAATGCTTCTGGTATCTGACGTTGTAGATTAATCGTCAGTAATCCTTGCGCCATCTCAGCACCCAATACCTGTACATGGTCGGCGAGTGCAAATTTGCGGCTAAAATCTGCTTGATTAATACCTTGATGCAACCATGTTGATGTGACGTCGACTGGCTGTCTTTTACCAGTAATAACAAGTTCATCAGCTGTCACGGTAATATCTATCTCTTCAAGTGAGAAGCCTGCTAGCGCCAACGTGATCTGATAATCTAACTCTCCCACGTGTGTAATGTTATAACGTGGGTAGTTGGTATCAATCTGTGTTTTCACCGCTGGAGCAGTGGCTCTGCTGCTAACACCTGCGTTTTTTGCCATCGACTTTTTAGCCTTGCACGCATCAGACCTACGCTGCGTAGCTAATTGTTGTTCAACTATTTGCTGTTTAACTATTTTTTGCGCCATATTAGCAAAGCGATCAAAGCCAACAGCGTGGCGATATAGGGGAGCGAAATCAAATGTAGTCATTGTAGTCATCTCTATTTTCCTCAAACAATAGATAGCGATAAGCCTGCTGAGCAGCACTTATATACCCAAGCCCTTCAGGTACTTGGGTGTAACGAGCTTAGCGAGAGTATCCCCACTAAGACGAATATAATTTATAAGGGTTCATGACACTGTTAATCTATAAACAGTGTTTATGCAGTATTATTCTGCAGATAGGGTTTTAGCGCCGTTAATGACAACTTTACGTGGTTTCATTGCTTCTGGCAGTTGGCGTTCTAAATCGATATACAACAAGCCGTTTTTCATGTCTGCCCCGTTGACAAAAACATGATCTGCTAGCTCGAATTTACGTTCAAAATTACGCTCGGCAATACCACGGTGTAAGAAAGTACGTTGATCGTCTTCTTTGGCCACGGTTGCTTTGGTGCCTTTTATTAATAACTCATTATTTTGGGTTGAGATATCAATTTCCGCTTCATCAAAGCCTGCAACAGCCATGGTAATACGGTAATTATTGTCATCGATCTGTTCGATGTTATACGGAGGAAAGTTATTGCCAGACTGGCGATTTGATGCAGCCGTTTCAGCAAGTGCTGCTAAACGTTCAAAACCAATTGCACTGCGGTATAGGGGAGTAAAGTCAAAAGTACGCATAAGTATATTCTCCATTGAGCAATATCATCATTGTCACTAAGCCAAATTAGTTTGCACCTAGTCATGATGTATTTCATTTCTTTTCTGTGTGTTTTCATTAAGCACAACTAACTCCGTTAGGCAGTTGCTGTGACTTTAGTTTTTTCGGTTAGGCCTCGAAAGCGCCTAAATAATAGATGTGGATGCTGAGGTTTATTTTCAAGTAAATAATCGCGATATTTTTAAATTAATATTTAACACGTTGAAATATAATCGATTATATTTTACAGGATCACTTACTTTTTAACCAAGATGATCACGACGCGTGCGTTTATTAGAATCATTAATTACAATTGTGACGTCTGATGACAAATAAATTTATCATTGTCATTAAACTGTCAACATCCGCCGTTACTTTAGAGACCAACTAAGTCTGTAGTTAAAAATTATAAAGAGTGAATATGACATTGCGGTGACAGCCTGATAATTCCAGCGCAGTGATAAACACGGATAATTTAACGAAAGGTAATCGATATGAGAAGCATGGGTATATTTTTAGATGAAGTGCATTTTCCGCTTGGTTTTCAACAACAAAACGCATTTAATCTAGATGAATCACAGTTATTAGAAAATTACGGTTTAACAATGCTACGGCTACAAGAAGGCGAGATCTTACCCGCCACTGCTGACGAACATTTCTTTCTCGCAGAACTTGATGGTGAATTCGAATTAACCTCTGATTTTGCCCGATGCTGGCGCAAATATAATCATAAGATCACCCATCCCAATACATTACGCAACTCAATCACTAAGCGCAGTGCAAAAAAGCCAAGTCGCGATTATTTTGTTGATGAACTATCCACTCTAGAAGATATTGATAATACTTATGATGAGTTAGATTTGGATTCATAACTTCCTTTATATTGACTAACAAAACGCACCTTCTTCTTACTTACAAAAAGAGCAATAGAGGTGCGTTTTCGGTTCTATTGAACACGCCATCCAATTCCCCGTGTCTTTATTATCATCACATTAGCATCAGAAAGTACAAGCCAGAGACTTTAAAGCAATACAAACTGCCCATATATACCCAAGCTACTTCAAGATGTACAATCAGCATTGAAGTAGTTTGGGTATATGTATAAAATACAGTAATAAACCATAATTAATTGTGCGTTACCGTTTCGTTAACTTGCCGCTATCTGTGTTCAATAAGGAATCACCATGGATTTTATACAAATACCTATCACCGTATTCTTAGTCTTCGTCGCACCACTGTGGCTAGTTTTATACTACCGCAGTAGACGCCAAAGCAATCAAGGTTTGACTCCGAAAGACAAAGATAAGCTACAAACCTTAATTAGCCGTACCGAGCAATTGCAAGATCGCGTTATCTCACTAGAGCAGATTTTAGACGAAGAATCGCCAAAATGGAGAGACAGATGAGCACAAAACCACTATATCGAGACACAGAAAATGGCAAGTTAGGTGGTGTATGCGCAGGCATAGCGGTGACCTTTGGTGCTGAAGTCTGGCTGGTCCGATTGATCTTTGTTTCCTTGTTTTTCTTCACTGGCTTTTTCCTTGCCATATTAATCTATATCATTGCCTGTTTACTGCTCGAAAAGATGCCAATTAAAAAGCAGCAACAACAAAGTATTTATGCCAACCACTCGATGAAAACCAAACCATGGCAACAAGGGCATTCTGCCGAGAAGCTGCTCGAGAACATAGCCGCCGAGCTTGATGATATTGATAACGGTCTACAGAAAATGGAAAATTATGTTATTTCTTTTTCCTATAAAATGGATCGGGAATTTAAACAGCAGTAGCAATTAGACTTGCTGCACGGCGTTGGTGATCAGAACTTTAGCTATAACAACTAAAGGGTTTATTTTTCGTGTGCCATTACAGTTGTAATGGTATTGTTAATAAAACTCAAACAAACATTTATAGTCAAAGGTAATTTCATGATTAAACAAATTATGCCCTTTATTTTAATGTTAGTGTTAGCTGGCTGCACAACAACTAAATACGTAAAAATCACGCCACTAACCAAAATTGTCACTGGCGATCTGAGCAATTTTGCCCAGCAACAACATACCTTTGCTTGGTACCCGAACCGCAGCAAAACCTTCCTGCCTGACAGTGTCAATAAAACCTTGTTTACTGAATATACCCAAGGTGCTATCACCCAAATAATGCAAGATAAAGGCTACACCTTAGTTGACGCCCCCCAACAAGCTGACTTTCTTATCGGTTATGGCTTAGCGATCGAATCCGAGCTATCTGATGAAGAAATCTTTGATAAAGTCGGTAATAAGGTTGGCTTAGTCCTTAATCACCTTGATCCAAAAGAATTCCAAAAAGGCAGCGCATTTATTGCATTTTATCAACCGCAGACACTGCAGCCCCAATGGCAAGTATTAGCGCAAGGCATCGCCAAAAATAAAGTCTCAACCGAGGAACGTAAAAAGAATATTTATGCGGTAATGCACTCAATGCTTAACAGAGTACCGACTCGTGTAGCGAAATAACCCATATCGAATCAGCTTTATATTTTATAGATTGATAAAAACCTACCCGTAATCAATAAAAACAAGTGATAAAACAAGCTATTATTGACAATTAAACGCCAAGTGCAGTGCATTTATGCTACCTTGGCGTTTTCTGTATCTACTTCTATTTAATTTGGAGAAAATCATGTCGTTATCTATCAAGCCAGTTGCCATCGCAGTACTCGGCGGGCTACTTACCATGGCTGGTCCTGCTTATGCCGAAACCATCAAATTACGAATTCTAGAAACGACGGATATTCATACCAACGTAATGGATTATGACTATTACAAAAACAAGCCAACCGAGAAAACCGGCCTGGTACGTACTGCAACACTGGTAAGAGAAGCCCGTGCAGAAGTACAGAATAGTGTACTTGTTGATAACGGTGATTTATTACAAGGTAGTCCAATGGGCGACTACATGGCAGATAAAGGCCTGCAACCCGGTGATGTACACCCGGTTTACAAAGCAATGAATCAGCTTGGTTATGACGTCGGTAATTTAGGTAATCACGAATTTAACTACGGGTTAGATTTCTTAGAAGAAGCGACAAATGACGCGAACTTCCCGTATATCAATGCCAACGTTATCGATCTGAAGACCGGTAAAAACATGTTTACCCCTTACATCATCAACACCAATACCTTTACCGATACAGACGGTGTTGAGCACCAAGTTAAAATTGGTTACATCGGTTTTGTACCACCGCAAATCTTAATCTGGGATAAGAAAAACCTAGAAGGTAAAGTTGAAGCGTTAGACATTAAACAAACCGCAGAAAAATTTGTGCCGCAAATGAAAGCAGAAGGCGCCGATATTATTATTGCTATTCCACATTCAGGTCTCTCTGCAGACCCGTATAAAGTAATGGCTGAAAACTCGGTGTACTATCTAACACAAGTACCGGGTATTGATGCCATTGCCTTTGGTCATGCACACGCCGTATTCCCAAGTAAAACATTTGCTAAAATACCGGGTGTCGATATCGAAAAAGGCACCATCAATGGTATTCCAGCTGTTATGCCTGGTCGCTGGGGTGATCATGTGGGTATCATGGATCTGGTATTAGACAAACAAGGTGATTCTTGGAAAGTGACGAGTGCACAAACAGAAGCGCGCCCTATTTTTGATAAGTTCACGAAAAAGCCATTAGTAGCCGCTGATGAAAAAATGCTGGCAGTATTACAAGATGATCACAAAGCAACGCGTAATTTTGTAAACCAACCAATCGGTAAAGCCAGTGACGTGATGTACAGCTTCCTAGCGCTAGTACAAGACGATCCAACCATTCAAATTGTTAACCTGGCACAACAAGATTATGTAGAACGCTTTATTCAAGGCGACCCAGATCTAGATGGTATTCCAGTGCTGTCTGCCGCTGCACCGTTTAAAGCTGGCGGCCGTGGTAACGATCCAACTAACTTTACTGAAGTAGAGTCAGGTCAGTTAACCTTCCGTAACGCTGCCGATCTTTACCTTTACCCGAATACCCTAGTGGCAATGAAAGTAACAGGTAAAGAAGTAAAAGAATGGCTGGAATGCTCTGCCGGACAATTTAATCAAATCGACCTAAACAGCACGGCACCACAAGGTTTAATTAACTGGGAAGGTTTCCGCACTTATAACTATGATGTGATTGACGGTGTTAATTACGGCATCGATTTATCGCAACCTGCACGTTATGACGGTAACTGTAAACTGATCAACCCTAATTCAAATCGTATTACCGACTTAACCTTTGAAGGTAAAGCAGTAGACCCTGCACAGCCGTTCATTGTGGCGACCAATAACTACCGTGCTTACAGTGCTAAATTTGCCGGTACCGGTGAAGCATTTGTCGCCTTTGCTGCACCAGATGAAAACCGCACAGTGCTTGCTAGTTACATTAGCCGCGTAAGTAAAGAACAAGGTCAAGTGACACCAAGTGCCGATAACAACTGGTACTTCACGCCATTACAAAGCGATAAGAAACTAACCATTACCTTCGAAACAGCACCAGGTGACAAAGCCGCGCAGTTCATCAAGGACAAAGGCCAATACCCGATGCAGTTTATTAAAGAAGACAAACTTGGCTTCGCGGTATACAGCTTAGACCTACAAAGCAAAAAGTAACGCTTAACTTAATTAAATTAAACGTAAACATGTAATACCGCAGCCAGTCTGCGGTATTTTTTTGTCTAAACCACAGCCTAGGTACGTGATTTTAACCATCATGCTACACTTGACTAGTATTCACAGAGACTTAGACAGGACGTCACATGAGCAATAACACAGAGCAACATACTGAAAAAAATAGTAAAAATAGTATCACCGCACCTTGTTACTATGAACAACAAGGCAGCGGCAGTCCGATTGTGTTTATTCACGGCTCATACGCAACAACGTCTACATGGAAGAAGATAGTCCAACAACTCGCCAGTACACATCATTGCATCTCGATAAAATTACCCGGTCACTGTGGCATGCCAGACCCCGATGATTTCACCGCGCCAAACATCGATACCGAACTAAAGATCATTGAATCCGTCATTACCGAACTGACTGAATTGCCCATCCACCTTATCGGCCATTCTTTTGGTGGTGTTGTGGCATTAGCCTTAGCGCTAAAAGGCTCTGTCGCTATACAAGAGTTAACCTTATTTGAACCCGTATCAACCTGGGTATTTGAATCCGTTGGCGACCAAGCAATGACGCAGAAAGTGAATGCATTTATTCAAAATTACCGTCAAGGGATCCGTAATAATGCCCCTTATATATGCGGCAAAGTGATCGACTTTTGGGCCGGAGAAGGTGCATTTGAACCCCTGCCCGATTTTATCAAAGATGGGATGGAGCCGTTAACAGCGAATAATAATCGCCACTGGACCTTGTGTGAAAATACCGATCACCCACGTACCAGTCTCAACTTACTCACCATACCAACAAAATTAGTGTGTGGCTCGGCATCAAATCCGGTGGCACAAGCTATTGTTGATCATCTTAGTAATGAATTACCCAACAGCAAGCAGTATACGATACCGGGCGCTAGCCACTTTTTAGTAACCAGCCATGCTATTGAATGCCTTAATATTATTGGCAAGTGAAAGCCAATTCTCTGTGTAATGTATAAGCATATTACTAATAAGGCATCTGGATCGCATAATTACATTAAATATCTGCCATCTTGGGAGTTATGACTACCATTAACACCACAAACAATTTGAATAATTGTATCTTTAACAACAACTAATACTAAAAATCACTTTGGAGTACATGGATGTTTACTCTTCCAGCAAAACAAGTGCAGGATATTATATTTGATGCCTTGTCATTAACCAATGACGGCGTTGCGATCTTTGATGCCAATGATACTGTCATATATTGCAATGACAGCATGGCTAAGCTATTTGGTGGCACTGCACAGCAGGCGTTAAACAGAACCTTTAGTGAACTAGTCAGACAATGTTTCAATGGCACTAAAGGCATCAATATTGAATCCGATAACGTCGAACAATGGCTAGAAGCCGCCAATCATAAAAGACGCAGTGTACCGTTTCGTAGTTTCGAAGTTGACACTCAAGATGGACGCTGGCATTTGGTTACAGAACAGCTAGTAAATGGCAACATCATCTATCTTAACTGCATTGACATAACTGAAAAAAAACAAACAGAAATACAATTACAAGCATTAACCAAAGAGCTACATACGCGAGCATCAACCGATGAACTGACCGTGATCAGCAATCGCCGTAATTTCTATGAAATGGCTGAAATAGAGTTCATCAACGCGCAACACGGACAAAAACCTCTGACGTTACTACTCATCGATATCGATAATTTTAAAATCATTAACGATAGCTTTGGTCATGCTGCCGGCGATATGGTGCTTAAAGCATTTGCGCAGAATATAAAAACAGAACTACGCAGTGGGGATATATTTGGGCGACTCGGTGGTGACGAATTTGCAATCCTACTCCCCAATACCGATTGCAACGAAAGCTTACCACTTGCAGAACTGTTCCGAAACACCATCGCGAAAATGAAAATCGACCACAAAGAGCAACATCTGCAACTCACCGCGTCCATCGGTATTGTCCAATCTTCAGCGGCGATGCAGTCAATCCATGCCATGATGAATGCGGCAGATACGGCATTGTATCAAGCTAAATCAGCAGGCCGTAATACGGTTTGCAGATGCTCAACAATGCAATATGAGTTAACAGCAACCCCGAGTGTTTCTAGCTATACTTATTAATTTTCTCTCTAAATATCTCTTTTTTGAAAGGCTTCGGCAAATAATCATCCATACCGGAATCGAAACAACGCTGAATATCATCTTCTAAAATACTCGCGGTTAACGCGACAATGGGAATGCGAGACAGAGAATAAGCCTCTTCATATTCCCGAATACCGATAGTCGCATCAAAGCCATCCATCACTGGCATCATGCAATCCATCAGCACTAAGTTAATGTTTTGATGGTTTTCGGCATAAATATCGATCGCCTCTTGGCCATTCTTTGCGACCAAGACGTCCAACCCTAATTGGTTAATATTAATCGACGCGACTTTCTGATTAATTAAATTATCTTCCACTAACAAAATAGCACGGCTGGTCTTGTACGTGATCTCATCGGTTTCAGCGTTAACGCTCAGATCCAGATCATTAATCATATTTATCAATCTAAGGCCTAACAATGGCTGATGAATATAGCCATCAACCAAGTGAGCATAATTAAACTGTTCATGATGATTACTACGCGACACTAAAATCGGTGTTTTACCGACCTTTTGGCGCAGTGTTTGCAACTCTATTTTTGCCAGTTCGACTTCTTGCTGATTATAAATAATAATCGAATTGGCATTCACACTGGCAGCAACACCGTTAATGTCGCGACATTCTGTTGTCGATATCCCCAGTTTATTGAGTTCAAGTTGTAAAAACTGGGTATTTTTAGCATTAATGATAATTGCTTGATGCGGGGATACCGGTTGTTTCGGCTGAATTTTCTCGACGCCAACAGTAATGGTAAAATGGAAATCACTGCCTTGCCCCTTAATCGACGTGATCGCAATGTATCCGCCCATCAAACTGACAATCTTAGCACTAATAGAAAGTCCTAAACCAGTACCACCAAAGTGACGCGTGGTGTTATTGTCTTCTTGCTGGAACGCTTCAAATATTTTGCTATGCTTGCCTGACTCAATACCGATGCCGGTATCTTTGACCGAGAACGACAAGGCTATATGATCAGCATCCACCACTTTAGATTGCAAGGTCAGCGTAATTTTCCCTTTCGCTGTAAACTTAACCGCGTTGGAGGCCAGGTTCATCAGCACTTGCCTCAGCTTATGCTCATCTAATTTCACCAACTCAGGTAATTCAGGGTCGATTTGAATATCGAGTTCAATATTTTTCTCTTGTGCCTTGACTGCAATTAATGACGCCGTATCAAACATCACTTCTTTAACGTTGGATGTGTGCGGCGAAATAACCAAGTTACCCGATTCAATTTTAGATAAATCGAGCACATCATTAATCAACATCAGCAAGGTTTGTGATGATGAATCAATCGTCATCAGATAGTCTTTTTGGATGGGAGACAATGGCGAGTCTTTCAAGATCTCAGCCATACCAATAATGCCATTAAGCGGCGTACGGATCTCATGGGACATATTGGCTAAAAACGTACTCTTGGCGCGGTTGGCTTTATTAGCGTTATCTTTCTCTTGAGTGATTGTGGCAATATTTTGCTTTAACTGGGTTTGTAATACCGCAAGATGCGCAAAAGAGTCACTCATTTCATCATCGGTATTATTAGTAATACGATTGTTGTTAATAAAAGTGTCGTAATCGCCAGTAGCAATACAACTTATGTGGCGATTCAAATCATTTAGGCGGGCAATAATACTGCGTTTAATCAGGCCATAAATACAAGTAATGCTTACTAATAAGATCGTAAATACCACCAAAAGCCAGGTAAACTCCTTAAATAAATGAAGGTGAAAATCATTGACGGCTTGCTCTGATTCAGCATTAATTTGATCGTACTCTTGGTTCAAACGCTGTCTTAATACTTGAAACTCTTGGGTTATCGCCCAGTGGATGATAGTCTTTTCTTCCTCATCATTACTGTCGATATAATCTTGGGTTAATTGACGCCACTGTGCCATCAGCGACAGTATATTATAACTATCGGTGGTCGCGCCCAACTCAATATACTTGCCGTAACGGGTTTTAATTTGATCTAAATTGTCATTTATCACAGTGAACGCAGTAACGTCACCATCAATAATGTATTGCTGAAAAGCAGAGTAAGCCTGATACGCATCGCGGTCTGCGTTAAGAATAAGCGTACTGGCATGCCGGTAAACATTTGACTGCTGATCAACCGCGGTTTTACCATAATCAATCAGGCGAGAGCCTTCATAAATAGAAAACAGCAAACAAAATATAAAAATGCCCATCAGCAAATTCAACTTCGCGCGTATAGATGTAAACATCAGAGCCCTTATTCTTTTCATTCAACCTCCCTGTCAAAATCAAATGCCCTATTTAACTGTCGTAAATACCAAGCATGAGAAGGACTAATACCAATTGCATTAAATAAGTGATCAATTATTTCGCCGGAAAAATTGACAATATCAAGACGTTAATTGCCGTAACTAGTTATTCTAATTGCAACTTTTATTAAACAACAAGTACAACGCAGTTAGTGGCAGTTTTAACCAGAAAGAATGATCATCTATTTATTGTGATTGGTATAATACTAAAGCATGGAAATGAGTGTATCACCCTCGCTGTAAATGAACATTTAATTACCACTGCTTTGTGACAGGCAGTCCTATGACTTACTCTCCAGCATCAACCGCCTCGCGACAAGTAGTGATACGCTAACAAACCGCTATACTGTGTCATATCGCTCAATTTTATAACTCGACAGCGTTGCGTTATTTCCTTTTTGGCATGATTAATAGATAATTATCATCAACCTATCATTCAAGGCCACTAACTATGTCAAATATCCTCTTACTTGCGAACCTCAACTGTGACCGGGTGTTACAGCTGGATCGACCGTTATCCACTGGTGGCCGCCATTATTATGCCGATAATGGTCGACGCTTAGGTGGCGGTGGAGCCAATACCGGGTTAGGTTTGATTTATGCGGGTCACAAAGTGGCCTTAGTGAGCCAAGTTGGTAATGATAAGACCGCCGATTGGTTATTGGCAGAAGCCAGTATTCAGGGGCTAGATTGTAGTTTGCTACAACGCAATGATCTGGATACACCGGAATTATTATTAGTCATGACACCGGATGGTGAGCGCACGATTATTCGTCCACAGCGTCCTATTTTTACTTTAGGTCCAACCCCCGACTTTACCCAATGGCAGGTGTTATATATTAACTCTTCAGCAGTCGGCTGCGAGCTGTGGGCACAAGCGGCACTTGAACATACCTTAGTGATTGCTCAGTTAGCCAAAGATAATCGACCACGTCCTTGCCATGTCTTGATCTCGTCAAAATCAGATATGAAAAACCATGGCGTAGAAGTCAATAACAGTGACGAACTATGGCAGTATGGTCAGCAGATCGCCAGTCACAGCTTACGTTATTTTATCATTACCGATGGCGATCAAGGCGCTGTCGCTTACAGTGAAAAAGGATCGGTGAGTGTGTCTTCCATTGCAGCACAAGTTATCGATACCACAGGGGCTGGGGATGCATTTGCGTCGGGGTTAATTGATGGCCTACTCGCCAAGCAAGAGATCGCGCAGGCTATGAAAACAGGCGCTGAATGGGCCGCGATTGCAGTCGCGACCGCCAGTTCGATCCCGGGCACAGAATTACAGCAGCACCTAGCCAAATAACCCCTCTCACCTAAATTACATAATCAAATCCACACGTGTAAATGATAATTATTATTATTTACACTTGCATCTTCGTTGATGATTCTTTATTATCCTCCGCCTCACATAACAAATAAACTAAAAAAAATGAAAAAAACAGCATTATCTATCGCTTTCATGGGTATATTCATCAGTGCATGTAACGATTCTAATTCAACTTCGCCACAAATAACTACACCACAAATTTCTACGATAACTGCACATATCAAAACCAGTGATATAGCGCCAGTATCTACAACGATGGTGAGTTTTTCAGCCCCAGGTATTACCGCTAGCAATGCCAGTAAAATAACAGATATCACAGCAAATTTTGGTGATGTGAGCATTGACCAAACGACAGGTGACATGACCTTCAAACCTTATGCATCATCTGCAACAAACGTATTAAGCGCTGAAATCATTGCCGCTCAGCACGATTATAAGTTTGAAATTAGCTACAAAGTTGATAACAACATTTATCAACTTGATGGTTCGGTGTTACCGCTATATAACGATAAAGCGAATCAACCCGCAGTACGTTTTAGCAAAATAAGTCTAGATGGCACGCTATTATCACCAGAAGATCAAGCACGCCCAGCCAATACAAGTGATTGGAGTTGCGTAACAGATAACAGCAGCGAACTCATGTGGCAAGCACCGCAAGCCAATGGTACATATGCATTCAATGAAACCTATTACTGGGGTGATCGCACGATCAATAACCGAGACTATAGCGAAGCAAGCTGTATACTTGACGGTGACTGTAATACCGATAATCTGGTTGCAGAAGCAGACAAGCAGCAACTTTGTGGTCGCTCAGGCTGGCGTTTAGCGACCCGTACTGAATGGCAAACACTATTAGATAAAAAACTGTTTGATGAAGACTCAAAACAATCGCCAGTTAACAACTTCTACTTCCCTTACCTTGATTCTAATTACGATGAAGCGTACTGGACTGATTCATTTACTATTTATGCAAATGGTCATGATAACAAACCAACGGCTGGTGATTGGCAAGGCTCAAATGCCCTTGTTGGTGATGCACACGTGATGTGGATGAGCGAAGATTTTGATTTCGCAAACATGCCGCCCCGCTCAACAAACGAACCTCATTTCGCCATGCTAGTAAACGGCACTGTTATCCCTGATATAAAAGACAATGACGTGCCAGAATTATCAACACAATTAACACCGCAAAATATAGCCGAAGGTGTTGACGAAAATCTTAATTGGCAATCACGCTTTGTTAAGCATGGTAATTCAGGCCAAGCACTTGCAGATCAAGACACAGCAAACTGGACTTGTACATCTGACCTTGCATACAGATCAGTGTTAGCGAATACACAGATCCTATGGCAACGGATCAATAAAGACGCACCACTGAAAGATTACGCACAAGCCGTTGAGTACGCCAAACAAGTCAACCAAACTGCACTGTGTGGACAAACTAACTGGCGCTTACCCACAGAAAATGAATTAAAAAGCCTACTTGTGAATACACCAATCTCATACGGGCCTGGCATGGTATTTCCAAGTCAACGAGCAAGCTATATAACCAGTGTACTTGATGATACAAACGTAGACTATGATAGCTATTACTGGACTTCGATAGCTGATGCATACAAGCCAGAAACAAAACAAATCGCGGTTGCATTCCAAGATTCATTCTCAGAAAGCAGTGGTATAGCAAATACAGAACTGCATCACGTACGCCTAATCTCAACAACGAGATTGCAACCATAATGATAAAAGATACATTAAAAAGTATACAACGCCTGTCAGTGATCATCACTGGCTGTGCGTTGCTAGCTGCGTGTGGTAGTGACTCAGGTTCTGGTTCTAGCACTGATTCTGGCACTGGTAGTCCAGACTCAACAGATAATACCAATACAGCTAAACCGCTGGTATTGAACCCTCGTATACAGCTAACCCAAGGGCGTACGACTACTCAGCAGTACGCCTTAATGCCAACGCAAGAATTACGACTGATTCAGCCTGGCCTGTATGGTAATGCCAGTGTGCAAGGCAATACGTTTACCTATCAGGCAAATGCCGACACACAGGGGTCCGACCATGTAAAATTGGCCATAATATCAAATGATAAAATTGAGACTATCAACTGGCTGATTAGAGTGAATCAGCCAACGCCTCGCTTTGCAACATTAGCGCTCGGTGACAACAGTCAGAATAAGGAATGGCAATGCATCAGCGATAATGAGACCCATCAAGGTGTTATTTGGGCAACCCCACAACAACCAACAAAACAAACTTACGCTTGGGGTGATTGGCCGCCGACCTTACCGGCTTTTCAAGCCCAATGTCAGTTCACCGATAGTGACGGTAACAGTCAAGCATGCTCGACAGACAGATTGGTTGAATACGCCAATCAACAGAACTGGTGTGATCGTAATGATTGGCGCTTACCCGAAAGCTATGAAGTAAAAGGGTTGGTCAGTGAACAAGATTATGCTCTCGATAATAATCAAGCCGCCATTGACCCTTACTTTTTTTCTACAACTGGTTTTGAGACTTACTGGTTAGCAAATGATAACAGTCAACCACATGCTGACAATATTGCACCGACATTAGACTTTACAACTGGTCGCCATACGACTGTGATGCAAAACAAGCGTAAGCCTAAATCAGTGATGCTTGTTAGTGGTATCAAACGTGATACCACATTACCTTCTGAGCAAAAACAACCACAGGCAGAGAAAGACAGTTTCATCCGCTTAGACAATGACGGTAGCCCCTTACCTAAATCGCTACAAGATGCTGACTACATTGATAGCCCTTGGCGTTGTTTAGACGATATGCGTGGATTAGTACGTGATAATTTCTATTTACGCGATAAGCAGTTCTCCTATGTATATTGGTTAACGCCAAATCCACAAGATATCACTAACACCAGCCAGCAGTTAGCAATACAAGCAGGTGTACCTAAGGCTATTGATGACGTTAATCAAGCACAATTTTGTGGTCGAAATGATTGGAGGCTACCCACTGCCGATGAACTAGCGATGTTACTGTATAAAGGCGAGCAAGACAGTGATTACAGCTTGTTATATGCAACATCACTAAATCAACCTGAAAGCGGTGATTATTGGGTTAAAACAGCCTCTGGTTATGGCTTATATAGCTTACCCATGACTGTAACTTTACAGCCCAAATCAACGACTGATGCAGATACTGGACGTGTATTATTTATTGCGACTGAATTTGAAAACAGAGCGACAGAAGATCCCCGCTCCATTAACAACCACGCTCAACCTGACTTCAATCGCCTAAGACAAGATTACGCCAGTAATAGTGATTATTGGCCAAAACCGTTTGTCGATGATACGGATAATTATCAAGAGTTGGGCACGATGCCTAAACCAATTTTCCCTAACGACAACCCTTATAGTGAGTTAAAGGTATCGCTAGGTGAGAAACTCTTCTTTGACCCTTTTTTATCGCGTGCGGGTGATGTGTCATGCTCTACCTGTCACGATCCAAAGCTCGGTTGGGGAGATGGGCAAGAGGTTTCCATTGGCCATGACCGTCAACGTGGCAAGCGTAACGCCCCGACGATTGTAAACAGTGCATTCTTACCTGTGTTGTTTTGGGATAGTCGCGCAGCAACATTAGAGCAACAAGCATTAATGCCAATTCAAGACCCAGTGGAAATGGCTGAGACTCTGCCACGATTACTCTCACGATTAAATATGCATCCACAATATCCAGACTTGTTTAAACAAGCATTTTCTGAAGATGGAGATATCACAGAGCAGCAGTTAGGGATGGCACTCGCAACCTTCCAGCGTACGATTATTAGTAACATCAGCCGTTTTGATACCTTCATTACTCAGGCTGATAGCACAGGTAATACTAGCGCACTTTCTGATAAAGAACTGTGGGGATTAGACATTTTCCGCCGTAATGGCCGTTGTGTTAATTGTCACATGGGGGCTGAATTTACTGACCACAAAATGCAAAATGTCGGACTGACTTATTACCAGGGTTTTTATGAAGATCTGGGATTGTATAATGTGGATGGTAAACCAAGCAGTGTCGGTAAATTTAAAACTCCGTCATTACGCGATGTGATGAACAACCATCCATGGTTTCATAATGGTTTACTCGATACGATGGAAGGCGTTATCTCAATGTACTCAGCCGGCATGGCAGATAATGCCCCGTTTGGTTGGAATAAATACGATCCAACTTATCCAGTATTATCAAAACAGATTAGACCATTAAATCTGACGGTCTCGGAAGCAGAGGCATTACAAACCTTCTTAACCACGATCACGGCACCAACTCGCCAAACGCCAGCGACTAAATCTGAGTTAGGTATTAATTAACAATATTAAAGACTTAAATTATAAGTAGGTGTTACCCACTAGCACCTACTTATTTATTCTACTGAGCAGCAAGCGATTAGCGTTCGCCAACCAAATATAAATAGGTATGCTTAGCACTGTATTTGGGGGACATGTGGACGCCGTAATAACAAGGCACCTTGTGTTCACAGACTTGATTGATCACATCAAAGCCCGCATTGATTTTGCGTATTGAAATAGGCTCTTTAGTGACGATAATCATCGCAGCAGAATCAGCAATCGTAGGATCCGGAATAACGTTTTTCACCATCTTCTGACTCATCGTACTATCATTTGCTGCTAGTACATCGGCAATTTCTTCACCATTGGCTTCCAAAAATCGTAACGACTTAGAATTTGATATTAATGACGAAATGTCACTGATATTAAATTTAAGTAGCTTATTTTGATTTAACATCGACGCCATATGATTAATAAAGCGCAGTGCAGCGAGCGTATGGTATGTATTTAGCTCATCAAGGTTTAACCAAATCGTAGCGATGTAGTTATCACCAATAATCTTACGCCCAGAGGTAAAACCAGCAGAACGCATATGCGTGTGCTGGTAAATCACCACCACTAAATCTGATTGTAATAAATTGCTATCACGCATGACTTCATGTTCAGCGGTAATGGTTTGCAGATCGATATCATCATTATTTTCGAGATCAACCAACAGAGGATGTTGTTCCATAAATGATAATACTGTAATGCGAACCATATCGTCATTACGGTTTATAGTCTGACTCATGCGCTCTCCCTTTCATATCCTCAACTATATTTACTATTATGGAATAAAATAAGGGAAATCGTTGAAATTAATGGTTATTTACTACTTAAACTGAATATTCACCTCTTTATAGGCATCAAGCTAGTGATCTATATAACGAAAGAAATAAAAAAGCCCGCACAAATAACATTATATGTGCAGGCTTAATTTGTATTGATTACATTTAGTGGTGCTAGTTAAGCTTCGTTATCAATATATACCCTTGCTTTTTGCTCACGTTTTTTAGCAAGGCTTTTAAGGTGTAAACCTGACAAGGTCAAGGCGATACCAGTAATCGAACCGATTAAGGCTAATGAACCAAACCAGACCAAACCAACCAATGTTAAGGTTTCTGTTTTCACATCTTTGTAGTGGTCAACATTATCAATATAAGACGCCATACGATAAACCTGGTTAGATAAGGCCATCGTGTTCGCTTCGATTTCAATCACGCGAATATCATAACGTAAGCTCATATTATTTTGCTTAATCTCTCTAATGTAGTCTTTCTCACTTAAGAACTGAACATCCGCTTGATCACGCTTAATCTCTAAACTGCGTAACTCTGTGGTTTTATTCTTAGCCAGTTTTCTTTGTTTAACGGCTAAATTGCTATTACTCGCACTCACCGCATTTTTATAACTACGGCTAAGTTGTTGCACTTCGTCATTCTTCTGCTGGATCATGTCATCTTTTAATCCGAGTAAATCAGCATAATAACCGTCAAGGAACTTAACCGACTCTAAATCTGGGCTATTATCTTTAGCAATAATGGTGTTGTTATTGATGTTGTTTATTTGTGTTTCAACATAACGGATCTTTTCATCGTAATCTTTTTTCACTCCCGGTGAAGTAAAGAAGTTCGAATCATCTAATGCGACAATCTTATCGGCATTCAGCTTATCAAGCTGGGCTAATAAACGGGTACGCTCAGTCTGCACTAAATCATTACTATTTTGAGTACGTGCCATCGATGATTTAAAACGTTGCTCTTTCTTTTCAGATAGCTCTTGTAGCATCTCTGACTTTTCCACTTTAAGCTGAATTAACTGCTCTCTTTTTTCTGCTAGCGCCTTTCTTAACTGCGGGACATTCTTTGATAAGTACTTATTACGTCGTACTTCATAGGCATATTGCGATTGATAGTTCGCATTAACCGCCGTTTTATCGCTGTCAATTTGCTGCGTTTTAATATTGTAATCTTGCAGGGCAATCACGATATTATCTTCATTAATTTTGATCTGGTTTTCAATTTTGCTGATCTCAATTTCACTGAGATTAATTTGACTATTAATCGATGAGAATGCTCTTTCAAAACCATTGAGTAAGGTTTCAAAGGTAATAAGACACAAGAAACTAATGATCAACAAATACATAGGAAATGATTTACGTGAATGCCAAAGCCCTATCACAAAAGGGATCTTGGTTAATTCCACCAGCGAGATCATCACAAAAGGCGCAGCCAATGTGAATGCACTGGCTAAATCATTATCACTTGTCATTAATGATACTGATATACAAAGACCGATAAATACCACAATAATCTCAACTAACCAGGCGATCCTACGTAAAAATCGACTATGCTTGCCCAGGTCATCAACATCATCATCCCTAACTTTACTGGTGTTTGGACCAGTTCCCATGATATCGCTCATTTGCTTATAACACCTCATCATAAATAAAATAATACTCATCTTACAGTTTCAGTGACCTTTTAGCCCGAATAGATAATGCAGGATCAATCAAACGTACAAGATTACAACAATATTGAGTACATATTACCCTGCTAAAAAACGATAAACTATGTCATTTACGACAAAGGCAGGAGATATAGTATATTGTTAAATAGTATCATCATCATAAAAAATAATTAAAAACGCTTAAATAACAATAAAATACAGATGATTAACACTTACAACCCATTGATATGAACTTTGTGTTTTTCTTCAAAATAATTTACATATGCAATTTAGACTAGGTTGAAAAACAAGCTACTGCCTCCATAAACACAAATATCAAGATGAATAAAGACTGTTATTACATTAACTGTGAAGTAACTCTATTAATTTCGATTTAAAATACTTTTCCTATTGAGCTGCGATAACCGCAATACATAAAATCAGTGCCCGCAGCATGAGCAACATCGAACATTCGATGTCCGGTCTTGGTGAATGAAATAAAAGCCCTAGCTTAAGTTACCAGGGCTTATTCATTTGATTAAGTATTGAGTTTAATCAATCACTGCATGACGATTGATTTTTTCATGGATTTATTTTTTCATCGGTTTATTTTTTCATAATAGTTGAGGTGTAAATTTCACCCTCACCATCGCCGTCATGCTGCCAGTAAACTTCTTGGGTGTAGAAGTCACCTTCCATGCCAGTAATGGTGTTTACATCCTGAGAAGTCTCACCATCCGAAGTAACCACCAACTGTCCGTCACTGTTAATTGACCAAGCGAAAGTAAAGCTCTCATTTACATATCTCAGACTCGTACCATAACCGCTATTATCGGCGTTCATAGTTACTTCGTCTTCAGCAACATAGGCTTTCACTGTATCAGTGCCGGCACTGTTTTTCTGGACGTCGATATAACCAATTACCCAACTGCTACCATTAAGATTGATATCCTTGTAGGTTACAGTTACGCCAGAATCAGCACGACATGCGTTAGCCAGCTCATCATAGTCCACCTTGGTTTTGTAGTTAGCATCACTGCTATTTTCCCACCATAAGTCGTTGGTATCATCTACACACTCCATTAGCTCACCAGCATAGGTCGCATCGATGTAGGTGACTTGGTCAGTTTCACTGCTTTCATAGCTACCATCAGCTGCATGACCTTCAGGTGAGTAGACTGCAAATGTCTTCTTATCACCATCTTCACTTAGCATTACATGGATTGAGTTCAGGTCAGTTGTGTCTGTAACCCTGGTCTCAATATAATTGATACCATCCTGAGACTTAATGCTCCAGTCTCTGCGAGTTTTGTCCGTGTACTTGTTACCAAACTCGTCGAATTTCTTCTTCTTGCTTAGCATAGTGTTGTCTTCGAAGAAAAACTTGCGACGATACAGACCTTCGCTGTTAAAGCGGTTTAGTGCAAGGCCAGCAATAGACGTCTCAGAGATAGCGGGTAACGCAGAGTCATAACAAACCTGATAGAGTGCTACCTTCTCGAAGAAGTCATCGATGCTGTCACCTTTAGCGTAAGTAAACTCACAACTGATATCAACTTCATTCAAGATAGCTTGGTACGCCGTATCGTTAAAGAATGTCACCTGGTAATCGTTAGGTTGGTTAGCCAATTCTACCGTTCCGCGGATAACCATGCCGTCATTTTCTGCCAACAGAACGGTTACCGGATCACCATACCAACGGTCACCGAAGGCAGCAATCGCTTCATCAGTAACAGTGAACTGGTAGACAGTCTTATCGCCCACCTCACTGTTACTCCAGGTTGTTTCTCCTACTTTGAACAGTTGATAGCTACTTCCGCTCTCTTGAACGCTATTTTCTTCCCCTTTATAGAAATTTACAGCTCCGTCATCAACCAGTTCGACACCAATATCCCATCCCAGATAGATAAGCTTAACCTGATCCGAATCTGTAGCGGCAGAACTCGATGTCAGATCATCCAGCGTTACTGCCACCTCATGGTATGGTTCTGACGTTGCATCAACTACCTTCATATGGACGTCTGAATCTATCCAAAGAGAATAAATATCCTGAGCAGCAACAGGGGTAAACTGTAGCGCGTTGGAATCTACCGGGAACTGTGCAATGCCCGTCTGATAAGAAGACCAGAACGGCAGGTTAGTCGCATTGATAGTCTCACCGTCTAGGGTGGTGATCGTTGGTGTCCCCAGAGAATAAACCAGTTCAGAGTATCCAGTCGGATAAGCGATAGCAGTGGCACCTGAAATATCCAATGTGTAACCTGTTGGAGTTACCCAGCTGGAGCCTGCCAGTATCATCTGGTCTCCGTCATTGATGACACTACCCAGCGTGCCGTCTTGCAGCACAACCTTAAAGCCCAGTGATGTTGCTAAATCACCATTTACAGTAAAGGTATCTACGGTTAGCAGATCCAACCCTTTTTCACCATCCTCTTCAAACTCATGAAGACCGCTGGTCGCATCAACAAAATGAACTATGCCATCGTTGGTTGCGTCAACCGTTATACCGACACCGTCTGCGATAGTCTTTTTGTCACCGAAATCATCAGAATTGCTACCGTCATTTGAACCATCATTGCCTGACTCTGAACCGCCGGAGTTATCACCATTGTCAGAACCATCGGTGGGACCGTCAGTGTATGTTATTACTACCTGCTCAAGAATGGCGGTTTTCGCCGTTTCATTAAATAGGTAGATATCTTCATCAAAGCTTGTACCTTGTTGCTCTATTGAACCCATACGAACATAACTGGCTTTTCCGTCATCGTAAACACTAACGAACAAAGTTGGGGAATCTTCATCCCACTTCTCGCCGTAGGCTGTGATCACAGGATCCGGTACCGTAAACTGCAGGATATCCTCACCGAAGATTGTTGAGCGAGTCCAGGTTCCAGTGCCGACTTTAGAAGTACTGCTGCCAGTTAGGTAATAGTTAGCTTTACCACCTTCAACCAGTTCAACCCCCATATCCCAGCCGAAATAAACCAGATTTGGATTTACCGAGTCGGCAGAACTAGAAGAAGCATCTGTTGCAGAAATCAGCTGATCTAATGTCGTGGCAGCTTCGTGGTATGGGTCAACGCTTGTGCTTACGTGTACCTCAGAATCTATCCATAGGGAATAGATGTCCTGAGCCGCTGATGGCGTAAACTTAACAGCCTGTGAGCCTGGAGGGAATTGAGTATCCGTAGACTTGTAAGCGCTCCAGAAGGGAACTGTACTTGGTGAAATGACCAAGCCTTCAAGGTCAACCAGTTCCAGAGACAGATTCAGCACGCTAGCTGGAATATTGGTTGGGTATGCAACAGCATTATCTGTGGTTACGTCAATAGTGTAACTGTTGCTAGTAGTCCAACCTGAGCTAGTCAAAATAGCATCATGATCATCGTCTGCTGTTACTGTTGTTAAGGTTCCATCAGTGCTAACCAGTTGCGGAATTTGAGTTATCCCTTTGTTTTCACTGATTAGAATGGCCTCAACGTATAGATACTCATGACGTATATTGGTCGAATCGTCATACTCATCGTCGGCATCCAGTATATAGAGCGAACTAGCGTCACGAATAAACTGAATAGCATCAGACGCGGTTGGCACTGTTTCATCAACATCAGGGATACCATTATTGTTGTCGTCCGGGTCTGCATTATTGCCAATACCGTCTCCGTCAGAGTCTAACGATTCAGTCGCATCCAGTGGGAATGCATCCATATCATCAGCAACACCATCACCGTCGTCATCGCTATCTGCATTGTTACCGATATTATCGCCATCGGTATCAACGGTTTCAGATGCATCAGTAGGGAACGCATCCTCACTGTCAATAACGCCGTCGTTATCCATATCTGATGCTTTTACAACAACTTGTTCAAGAATGGCCGTTTTCGCAGCTTCGCTATACAGATAAACCACTTCATCAAAGCTCGAACCCTGACGTTCGATTTGGCCCATACGCACATAGCTGCCATCTCCGTCGTCGAATACGCTCAGGAACATAGCTGGAGAGTCTTGGTCCCACTTCTCACCAAAGGCAATGATAGCCAAATAAGGTACCGTGAATTCAAGAATTTCTACACCACTTTCAGTCGTAGCGCGACTCCACTCACCAGCAGCGACCTTGGTTACAGAGCTCCCTGTGGTAGCGCTAGATAAATTGCTCTCCATATAGTAGTTTGCCGTACCATCTTCAACTAGCTCAACCCCGACATTCCAGCCGAAGTACACCAGGTTTGGATGTGTTGCACCATTGGAAACGTCGGCAGCGGTTGTAGAGATCACCTGTTCCAGAGTCGTTGCTAGAGCGTGATATGGTTCCACCGCCGTACTTACGTATACTTCAGAACCAGTCCAAAGAGAATAGATATCCTGGTTTGCTACCGGAGTAAACTTAACAGCGCGAGAACCCGGTGGGAACTGAGCAGGAGCAGGAACAGGAACAGGAACAAGAGCAGAGGTCGACTTGAATTCAGACCAGAATGGTACAGTTGCTTTAGAAATAGCTTGTCCTTCAAGATCGACGAGTTCCAGCGTAATAGCCAGTGTGCTTGCAGGCACATTTGTTGGGTATGCTACAGGTATATCAGTAGTCACATCCATACTATAACTTTTGACCTGTACCCAACCTTCAGAGGTAAGGATCAGATCTTCGTTTTCTTCTGTAATATTTGTCAGGCTGCCATCCGAGTTAACTTCCTGAGCAGGTTGAGTTACGCCGATGTTGTCGTTGACTAGGATTGCACTAACATACAGTTTTTCATGCGCCGTACCACTTTCATCGTGGTAATCATTAGAATGGAGCTCATACAGAGAGTCCGCATCACGGATAAACTCAAGTGCAGCGGCTTCAACAGCATCCTTGATACCATTACCGTCCGCATCCGTATCTGCGACATCACCAATACCATCACCATCGCTATCTGCAGTTTCATTTGGGTTAAATGGGAACGCATCTTCGTCATCGACTGTGCCGTCATTGTCGTCATCGGTATCTTCATTATTACCAATACCGTCACCATCGCTATCTAGATATTCGGTTGGATTATTTGGTAGTGCATCGACATCATCTGGTACACGGTCGTTATCATCATCTTTATCCGCGTTGTCACCGATACCATCATGGTCGAAGTCAGCAGACTCGTCACTGTCAAATGGGAATGCATCGATCTCATCGGCAACATTATCGTTATCATCATCGGGATCATCACGATCTATGATGCCGTCGTTATCAAAATCGCCCAGACCGTCACTGATAAATGGGAATGGGTCAACGTCATCCAATATTCCGTCGTTATCGTCATCTTCATCTTGGTTGTTACCAGTGCCGTCACGATCAGTATCGACAGATTCAGTTGCGTCTAATGGGAATGCATCTAACTCATCTGGTGTGCCGTCACCGTCGTCATCAGTATCCTCGTTGTTACCGATGCCGTCACCATCAGTATCCATAGACTCAGAACTGTCAAAAGGGAAGTAGTCACGCAAGTCGTTTACGCCATCGTTATCGTCATCTTTATCCGCGTTGTTACCAGTGCCGTCACCATCACTATCCAGATATTCAGAAGGATCTGTCGGGAACGCATCAACATCATCTGCAAAACCGTCGTTATCATCGTCGAGATCTTGATTGTCACCAAGACCATCTTTATCTGTATCCTGAGTTTCTGAGCTATCGAACGGAAAGGCATCTTCAGCGTCGCTAACACCATCGTTATCATCATCGTCATCAGCAATGTCACCGATACCATCACGGTCATAATCAGCGGACTCGTCACTGTCAAGTGGGAATGGGTCATCGTCATCCAAGATGCCGTCGTTATCATCATCGTCATCAGCAACATTGCCTGTACCATCACGGTCAGTATCGACAAATTCAGCTGCGTCTAATGGGAATGCATCTAACTCATCTGGTGTGCCGTCACCGTCATCATCAGGATCCGCGTTGTTACCAATACCATCAGTATCAGTATCGATATATTCTTTGGCATTAAGTGGGAATGCATCGTTATCGTTGGTGAAACCGTCATTATCGTTATCAGGATCCGCGTTGTTGCCTATACCATCGCCATCGCTATCTTTCCATTCAGAGCCATCATCAGGGAACGCGTCCAAAGCATTTGGTACGCCATCGCCGTCTCGGTCATCAGTGAAATCTGCCACCAGTTCGATGAATTTAGGTATTTCTAAAGCATTGTAATCCAGATTGGTTGCTGCATCATTGGTTTCGGCGTCTTTGATCACGCGTTCGATCGAAAGTTGTGTTTGCTCACTTACCGCATCAAGTTTTTCAAGCAAGTCGAAAGTGGCATCATCTGTTGAGCTATTTCTAGCAGCCTGTTTCACTGCATTAATAGCTTGGTCCAGTTCTTCAGGAGTTGAAGGCAGTACATTTGATTCAACCAGTACTTTAGCTTCATACGCTAGACGGGCTGCATTATCATCCGTTTTTTTATTTGCAACGTAATCACCCATTATTAATTCTGGGTCAAGCTTATCACCGGCGACTTCATAGATTGCGGCTTCTTTCAGAACTTCAATTTCTTCATCTGTAAGTTCAGTCGTTGGATCGGCAAAGGTCGCTTCTGCTTTTTTCTTTTCTAATACCAGGTTTACGATTGTTGTCAGCGGAGTGACTGTTTGCGTACCTGCTGGTGCCGACATCATATAAGGTGAAGCAACCTTTTCGCCGTCCGGATTATTTTCTGTGATGGTATCTTCATCGACAGTTTCTGTGGTTGCCTGGACCACTACGTTATATTGACTAGGGTTGTCGATACCTTCCACGTTCAGGTTTGCAATACCGCCCTCACCAGAAATGGCTTGTGGTTCGTCGCTATCGAGCAGGTAGTCACCATTTAAATCCAACCAAACGATAGCATTTCTTAAATAACCATCGATTGCTTTAACTGAATAGGTTGTTTGAACAGCAGGTATATTAGAAGATGTATCAGAAGATGAATCCCCCCCACAACCGACTAACCCCATGCTACTAGTGAGTCCTAGCGCAATCACTAAATCCTTTTTTTTCATCCTGTCGATTCCTAAAATGTTCAAAAATAGTAAAAATAATATTAGTGCACGGTATGGAAAAGAATAAATTGAGTCAAACTGAGGGTTGGTACTTTTCTAATGCTTTTCGACAAGGATTTTCATACCTAGATATGGGGGATTTTGATAACCAATTATTAACTAAAGACATTACAATGGTGTATTAAACAGGATGTGACGCATTTGAACGCAATAATAATTATTATACTATTATTTGTTAATTTATAACTTTGTGGCCCAGCCTGCATCTCTGTTTTATTTATGTATATACTTTAAACAAATCTAAGTATATGTACTAAATGCGCACATCAAGTTCACATTAATGCTCGCTTACACCAAGATCAATAAACGGCGATACAAATAGTATATCGCCGTTTTACTTTACGCCGTTGAATCTTAATCAGTTCTTAACTCGACATCCTTCGTAGTACGAGTTACTAGACTATTCCGTTCACCACGCTTGGCCAACGCATAATAAAATAGCGGGGTCAGAATTAAACCGAAGACGGTCACCCCTATCATCCCGGAGAATACCGCAACGCCCATCGCCTGGCGCATTTCAGCACCGGCACCGGTTGACAACACCATAGGCACAACACCCATAATGAATGCAAACGACGTCATCAAGATAGGGCGTAAACGCAATCTTGCCGCTTCTAAAATTGCATCTATGGTATTCATCCCCGAATCCTGTTTCTCTTTGGCGAATTCGACAATCAAAATAGCATTTTTAGTGGCCAGTCCGACTAATACAATCAAGCCAATTTGAGTGAAGATATTGTTATCACCGCCATACAGAAGTACCCCGCTGATGGCTGACAATATCGTCATCGGAATAATCAAGATGATCGCCAATGGTAAACTCAAGCTTTCATATTGCGCAGCTAACACCAAGAATACTAACAAGATAATCAATGGGAACACGATCATACCAGTATCACCGGCGATGATCTGCTGGTAGGTAATTTCAGTCCATTCATAGCTCATCCCAACCGGTAAGGTCTCATCGAGGATCTTTTCAATCGCCGCCTGCGCCTGACCACTGCTGACACCCGGTGCTGGTCCACCATTAATCTCGGCGGTGGTATACCCGTTATAGCGCATCACACGATCAGGACCTGATGACTGCGTAATAGTAATAAATGAACCCAGTGGCACCATATCACCCTGTTGATTAGGGACTTTAAGCTGACTGACCTGCTCCGGTGTTTGTCGGAAGGCTTCATCGGCTTGCATCGTCACCTGGTAGGTGCGGCCAAACAAGTTAAAATCATTAACGTATGTCGAGCCCATATAAGTTTGCAAGGTTTGGAATATCTGATCCAACGATACCCCTTGTTGCTTGGCTTTGGTACGGTCAATCTCTAAATCAAGTTGCGGTACATTTACCTGATAACTTGAGAATATCCCGGCCAATTCTGGCGTTGCCCACGCTTTATATTGCACCGCTTGCGTGGCTTTATACAAGGCTTCATAGCCTAAATTGGCTTTGTCCAGAATTTGTAAACGGAAACCACCAATCGTCCCAAGTCCTTGCACTGGCGGTGGTGGGAAGATGGCAATAAAGGCATCTTCAATACCGGCAAATTTTGCGTTCAGTTGCTGGGCAATGGCATTGGCACTCAGATCAGCCGTGGTTCTATTTTCAAACTCATCCAAAGTAACAAAAACAATGCCTGAATTAGGGCTGTTAGTGAAACCGTTAATACTTAATCCAGGAAACGCCACCGAATGTAATACCCCAGGATGATCAAGGGCAATATCGGACATTCTACGGATCACCGCCTCGGTGCGATCTAACGATGATGCATCGGGTAATTGGGCAAATGCCACCAAGTATTGTTTGTCTTGTCCCGGTACGTAACCCGTCGGCGTTTGCGCAAATTGCACACCCGTTAACGCTACTAAACCAAAATACAAGATGCCGATAATGCCGCCAAAACGAATGACTTTACGCACTAGCCAGGTATAGCGATTCGAGGCACGATTAAACAAACGGTTAAAGGGGGTAAATAACCAACCGCCTAACAGCTTATCCATCGCACGGGTTAATCTGTCTTTCGGCTCATCTCTGCCTTTTAACAATAACGCCGACAATGCTGGGCTTAATGTCAGTGAGTTAATCGCCGAAATAAAGGTCGAGATAGTGATCGTTAACGCAAATTGCTTATAGAACTGCCCTGTTAAACCACTCATGAATGCCGTAGGAATGAATACCGCTGCAAGCACTAAGGTTGTTGCCACAATCGGTCCGGTTACTTCTTTCATGGCTTTTTGCGTTGCCGCAACAGGATCAAGCCCTTCTTCGATGTTACGTTCGACGTTTTCCACCACCACAATGGCGTCATCGACGACGATACCAATGGCTAACACCAGCCCAAATAAGGATAAGGCGTTTAATGAAAAGCCCATGAGATACATGAATGCAAACGTACCGACTAAGGACACAGGCACGGCAACTAATGGAATGATAGACGCGCGCCATGTTTGTAAAAACAGCACCACCACTAATACCACCAGCAATACCGCTTCAAACAAGGTTTTCACTACCGCTTCAATCGAACCACGGACAAATACTGTCGGATCATAAACAATGGCATAGTCTAAACCATCCGGGAAGTTCAGTGATAAACGCTCCATAGTGGCGCGTACATCATCCGATATCTGGATCGCATTAGAGCCGGATGCTTGGAACACGCCCATAGCAACCGCTTCTTTATTATCGAGTAATGAACGCAGTGCATACGTTTGCGCACCGATCTCAACGCGGGCTACATCTTTTAAGCGGATGATCTCGCCTTGTCCGCCCACACGAATGATAATGTCTTCAAATTCTTCTTGCGTCGATAAACGCCCTTTCACATTGATCAGTAACTGAAAATCTGCGCCACTTGGCTGCGCACCTAAACTACCGGCTGCCGCTTGTTTATTCTGTTCACGCACCGCTTTTAAAATATCTGCTGGCGAAAGTCCCAGCGATGCCACTTTATTGGGATTGAGCCAAATACGTAAACTGTATTCACTCGCCCCAAACAAATTTACTGCGCCGACGCCTTCAATACGCGCTAATTCATCTTTTACGTTTAATGCGGCATAGTTGGATAAATACAACATGTCATAACGGTTATCAGGCGCAATTAAATGCACCACCATGGTTAAATCCGGTGATGATTTTTTTGTTACAACCCCTAAACGCTGTACCTCTTCAGGCAATCGCTGTACCGCACGATCAACGCGACTTTGTACCTGGCTTTGGGCTTTATCAACATCGGTGCCGATCTCAAACGTGACCGTTAATGTTAACAGACCATCCGAGGTGGCTTGTGAAGACATGTACAACATGTTTTCCACCCCGTTAATGGCTTGCTCTAAGGGTGATGCGACGGTTTCGGCAATCACTTTCGGATTCGCACCCGGATAACTTGCCGATACCACTACAGTTGGTGGCACCACTTCGGGATATTCAGTGATCGGCATTAAACCGACGGATATCGCACCCGAGATGAAAAACAGCAATGAGATCACTGCCGCAAAGATGGGTCTTTTAATAAAGAATTGAGAAAACATATTTATCTCGCTACTCGTGTTAATACTAATTCGCGCGCTTGTTCTAATACCGCTTGGTCATGGCGTAATGCCGATAAATTATCGGCGGTGGCCATCTCCACCATATTCGGTTCGATGACCATATTTGCACGTACCTTTTGCAATCCATTCACCACAATTTTATCTTCAGCAGATAAGCCTTGGGTCACGATCCGCAGGCCTTGCACTTTTTCACCCAGTGAAATACCACGGTATTGCAGTTTATTGTCAGCACCGACAACTAACACAAATTTGTTATTTAAGTCAGTACCAATGGCTTTATCGTCAATTAAAATACCATCGTAAGTTGCACTGCCGGCAATACGTAAACGGGTAAATAAACCCGGTAACAAATCACTGTCGAGATTAGCAAAACGCGCTCTGACCCGGATAGTACCCGTGTTGCGGTTAATCGCATTATCAACAAAATCAATCACACCGGTATGGGTAAAATCGCTTTCATTCGCCAGCGCCATAAATACCGGGTTGCCGTCAGAACGTTGATCATTACGTTTATTCTGCGCCGTTAACTGCACATATTTAAGGTAAGTCTGTTCATCAACATCAAAATAGGCATACATATGCGCGGTAGACACCAGACTGGTTAACTGTGTTTTTCCCGCTGTCACATAGTTACCCATAGTGACGTTGGCATAAGAAACACGCCCCGAAATAGGCGCTTTAACGCGAGTATAAGCAAGATCGAGTTCGGCACTCATCAGCGCGGCTTTAACCGACGCGACTTCCGCCGTAGTTTGATGCATATTCGCTTGGCGGGTATCGATTAACTCTTCTGAAACAGCATTTTTATTAAATAATTTAAAGGCACGCTGATAATCATTTTTCGCCAATTTCTCAGCCACTGTCGCACTGCTTAATTTCGCTTTTAAGCGCTGTACTTCTGCCGCAAAGACACTGGGATCAATTTGAAATAAAATAGCGCCTTTTTTCACTAAGGCCCCTTCATCAAAATTCACTGAATTGATATAACCAGACACCCGAGGGATCAAGGTGACCTGTTCTGGCGCTTCTAAGCGGCCAGTAAATTCGTCCCACTCCGTGACAGGTTCGTTTATCACCTTGGCAACACTTACTTTTGGTGCGGGTCTACTCTGGACTTGGGATTGTGGCGATTGTTCACTACCACATGCGGTTAATACCAGCGCTGTTAAGCTGGTGATCATAAATGTGCGAAATATATTACTTGTTGTCATGTGATGATGTCCCTTCGTTACATTGTTTTGCAATCAGCAAATCAAGATAATGAGTGTCAGTTGATACAGCGCTTATTACGCAGCATTGGTCTATCATTTCATACCAATTGGTACGCATTATTACATACCGATTGGTACAAATTGTTACGTACCGATCGGTATGGTATATATTTTTCAAATAGAGTCAATAGTTTTCGTCTGTAAAGACACTGGACAGAAGACAACACTCTGTCTATCCTATGCGCATAAATGAAGGTAATAAAAGGTCTAAAAAATATGTCTAAAACAAGTTGCGTTGGTCGCCCTAAGGGCTTCGATGTTGATGACGTCTTAGAGAAGGCATTAGCAGTATTTTGGGCTAAAGGTTATGAAGGCGCGTCACTGAGTGATCTCACCAAAGCAATGGGGATCAACAAGCCCAGCCTGTATTCAACATTTGGTAATAAAGAAGGATTATTCCTTAAAGCAGTGGATTTATATGAACAAAGACCCTGTGGTTATTTTCGTCCAGCATTAGAAGAAGCGACTGCCAAAGCGGTTATTGCAGCCATGCTCAATGGGGCGGCAAAAAGTTTAGCCGATCACAATAACCCCCAAGGTTGCATGCTTATTCAAAGTGCGTTAACCGGCAGTGATGACTGTGAATCAGTCAAGCAGGCATTGATAAGTCGCCGCCGGGATCATCAAAACGAACTTAAAATACGCTTGGAACTTGCCCAACAACAAGGGGATTTGACCACGGAGTACAGTGCTGAATCGCTTGCTCAATACTTAGCGACCATTATTCAGGGCATGACAATCCAGGCAACGAACTGCAGCAGCGCAGCAGAGTTACAGAACATTGCCGATCTCGCGCTAAGCCATTTCCCCGGATTAGAGTAATTTGATTACACGAGAGTAGAGATAGTAGAAAGAGTCGCGACCATCATGCTTAATGTCGATTTCGTATTGCGCGATCGGCGATACGATCAATTAAACTCGGCACCAGCAATTTAAACCAGCGCCCTAACCGACCACGTAACGAGGTGATCAGTAATCGCTGTCGGTGACTAATTGCATGCAGGCATAATTGTGCACACTGCTCTGCAGTCATCAGCTTGCTTTCCTGCATAGGCGTTGCGCCTAAGGGTTTACCATCAGTGCCAATGGCACGTTTATGTGTTTCTGTTACCACAAAGTCTGGACAAATAACGGTAATATCAATGCCATCATCTTTTAATTCAATGCGTAATGAATCAAAGAAACCAATAACGGCATGTTTCGATGCCGCATAACCGGTACGATAAGGAACGCCTGTCAATCCGGCTATCGAGGCAACCGTTGCAATACTGCCTTTACTCGCTTTTAGTGCAGGTAACGCAGCATGGGTCAGATAAACAGCGCCAAGGTAGTTCACTTGCATCATGCGTTCGTAAATGGCTAAGTCCTCCATTTCGTCTAACCGCCCCCACATGGTGATCCCAGCATTATTCACCAAAATATCGAGACCACCATACTGTTCCAAGGTTGCCGCGACCAGTGCTTTACATTGTGCTTGGTCACTGACATCACAAGCATAAATACCAACGTCACCGTCTAATTCATCCGCCACTTGTTGTAACCGTTCCAGATTACGCGCAGCTAACATTAATTTTGCGCCAGCCCGGGACAGCTTAATGGCGAGTGCACGACCAATCCCTTCTGACGCGCCTGTAACTATGATGACTTTTCCGTGAATACCGTCCATGGGTTCTCGCTATTTCTGTTGTTTGATATGACTACTCTACGGTATATGCCGAGGTAATAAAATCAAATCAGCTCTCAACTGTCGAGTTTAGACAGAGATATAATTTGACAAATTGTGGGTTTCCCTCCCATCACGTAAACTAAGAGCAATGCATAAACTTGCAACCAAATAGAGAAAAAAATGAGTTACGCAAATTCAAAATATGTTGTCTTATATCAGAAGAATTGGTCAGAAGCCTTAAGAACCGCGAAGCGATTACATTCATCACTACAGCGTTTATCTAACGACTTCCCAATTTCATCGGAAAAATTAACGAGTGCCGATGAAGATCTACAAGATAAAATCGATGCTTTTAGAATCCGGTTTACTGATTTACTAGATTGTATTAGGCATAAACTATTTCGTAACTTATTGAAGTTAGAAGATGAAACACCGATTAGTATGGTTGATGTCTTAAATATGATGGAGAAGCGTTCTGTTCTATCTTCCCCTCAACAGTGGAAGTTATTAAGAGAAGTCAGAAATGCATTCTCACATGACTATCCTGAATCAGAACATGAACGCTCTGAAGCACTTAATTTAGCTTGGCAGCACGCAGACCAGTTACTGCTTATTCTGTCTAATCTTAAACGATATTTACAAACAATTGATATTGAATTAGATGGAGATATTGATGCGCTTATCTAGTCAAGAACGAGATATTATCGTTACAAATGTTCATCAATACATTGCCTCCGACGCTAAAGTTTGGCTGTTTGGTTCACGTTGTGACGACTCTAAATCTGGTGGTGATATCGATCTTTATATTGAAAGTGATCCTATCAATAAGCCGTTAGAATCTCGTATTTACCTCAAAATAGCGTTACAAGATGCACTCGGTTATCAAAAAATAGATCTGGTTTACCATGATCGTGAACGAGAAATGCAGCCAATTCATGAAATAGCAAAAGCTGAAGGTATTCTCCTTTAAGCATACAAGATAACCAGCAGCCTCATACGTGAGGCTGTTTTATTACAATGATTTAAACACTTAACAATCACTCTCTATTCATGTCATGTTCCCAGTCAGGATAGCACCGCAGTATATGCTCACAGCCCTCAAATAAAACAAAACTGTCTTACAGACTATGCTTAAAACAACAGGCCACAACACGATACATAATAATTTGAAAGCAGCGGATCCAACAAGGTTAAACGATATCTTCATTCAGCTAATGCGGCACTATGGGCACCTGCCCTGGTGGCCCGCGGATACGGAATATGAAATGATGGTGGGCGCGATATTGACCCAGAATACCAACTGGAAAAACGTGGAAAAGGCACTGGCGAATTTAGCCGGAAAGTTAACACCGCAACAAATACTGGCGATGCCCGTCGATACGCTGGCACAACTTATCCGTTCCAGTGGTTATTACAATCAAAAGGCCATCAAACTAAAAGCGCTGACACTCTGGTATCAAGAGTATGATTTTGACATCAGCCAAGCCCGTTGTATCGAGGGGACTATTTTACGTAATGAACTGCTCGCCGTTAATGGTATCGGCCCGGAAACGGCTGACAGTATTTTGGTTTATGCACTGGATAAGACTTTTTTCATCATCGACAATTATACCCGCCGCATCCTGCACCGCATCGGGTTCGAACTGCCAACTGGTTATGACAAACTCCGATTGCTGCTAGAGCAGAACATCCCACGAGACATTACCACCTATCAGCAATACCATGCGTTGCTGGTTGAACACGCTAAACGCTACTGCACTAAGATACCTCAGTGTCAGCATTGCCCGCTTAATAAGTGTTGCCAGAAAAGGATTGAATGACTCTGACTATTCACACGTAGTTTCTGTATCGTAACCAAGATAGTAATATCCGCGCCATAACGCTTGTGATTGGCCTGCATTTGTCAGCTTAAAAACGAGGCCTTCTGTTGTACTGCAATAATCAAAACCATACAGCTTTACATCCATATCGATTACGCCTATAGCAAGATCGATATCAGTATCTGTATTAATGGCATAAAATGAATAACCGTTAGTTAAATTAACAGTTGCGCGATCCTCTAGTAATGCTAAACAATCCTTACCCGTTTCGGCTGGTCTAGCGATACGAGCGGTAATCACGTTCTCTGAATTGTCCAGCGGCACCAACGTTAACTTCGTGTTATTAACAATAGAATCATTTTTAATCGCCAAACAGCTGCCATGTAACCAGCCGACATTATGTTCAAAATCAGCCATGACTTCCGTAGGCTGAATGTGAGTTGGTTCAGCACACGCTGTTAATAACATAGCGCTAGTGAGCAATCCGAAATATGACTGTTTTTTCATGTTACCTTCCATTAAAAGACCAGTGAGGTGCATCAGTTTTTAATTTTTTGACACCAAAAGATTCACCGACTTTATGCAATGCAATATTGGTATTCGCATTTGTATAAAAAGTTAATGCTTCTTCATTGCCATCTTTTTTTTTGACATTAATTGTTCCCGTCCACGTGATTGTCATATCAATTGCTTTGCCAGCAATATGATTACTTGTTAATGACGGTGGATTGATACTTCGAGGCGGTACAGCGAGTCCGAACCCTCTAACCATCTCCAGCGCTCCAGCTTTGCTCTTGGTTAGCTCTCCATGATCCCAAGCAATATCGACACCACTCATTTTCGCTGCATCTGAAGGCTTGCACTTTCCTTGAGATATTTTCCAAGACCAATGAAATAAGTAAGCTCTTTTATTACTTCTTTTCGTGGTTGATACGACAACTTGCGCACCAGCATCAGTTAACGCTTTTATAAATGCTTTAACATTTGCTTTAAATAGCACATCTAAATCATCCACTTTAATGCTATTTTTCGCATGTGTATTAGCCCATGACACCCAATATTTACCGCTATTAGTTGGCATTATATATCCTTATATGCAACGTGATTATTTTGATTTTCAAGCAAAAAACTAAATTAGTTACGACCTGTAATTAATCCATTATATAAAAAAAACAAATAAACTAAGCACGGTAAAAGCATGATTTAAAATGCAGGGGAAACACTATAATAGGCAGTGGACATAAAAACAGATAGTTAATCGTCAGTTAACACATAACCATAACCACAACCCAAGCAGTTCGCATCAGTATTACAAATATCCTAATGTGTGCCTATTTCGTTTATAAAATAAAGCTTATAAAAGATCTATTTATTGTAAATAGGACATCCATAATATTAAGCAATAAAGACATTAAACGCAGACGGGCTTGCACTCTCTTTTTGAACTCTTACCTCAGATACATTTACAGCATTAAAGGTAACCGTAATACCTTCCCTTATATCACGCACGCTGCTTTGTAATTCTCGGGCATTGAAATAATAGTCTCCATCCTTCGATTTAATGAAGCCAAATCTTTTCTTAGGATCCCATTTACGTACTTTACCGCTGTATGTACGCAAGTCCCCTGCCGTACTTTTAGATTTTAATGCAATAAAACAGCGATCACTGGTTTCTTGCACAATATCAAAGAGCGAATCTCGACTTTTAATCAGTTTTTTTAAGCTCTGAAAACCCTCAGTTCGCGGATCAAACGAAGAGTTAATTTGCTTAATCATACTGCCCATATCACCAAGATAAACAGGATCATCTCGTTCTACACAGCGATCGTAAGCATTCAGTAATAAAGTATCTAAATCATCATTATTGTTTTGAGTGACTTCGAATAAGTTATCGATGAATACAAAGTTGTGACATGCTTTTCTAAAGCGTTCTGGGGTATTTTTCTTACCAATAGCCATCACATGTATGCCGTACTCTCTAATACGTTGTGCGACACTATAAAAGCCGCCATCGCTAGACACGATACAAACAGCATTAACACGCGAGTTATTATTAGTGACTTCAATTGCATCCATCATCAACGCATGATCCGCAGCATCCTTACCATAGTGGAACTGCTGTTTAGGGCTTGATGCCGTTTCGTGTAAAATATCTTTCCATGCTTTTTGATGTGGGTCGGTCCAATCTGCGTACACCCACTTAATCGCGACAGTGCCGTATTTTTCAACTTCCTCTAACATCGCTAAATAATCGTTGTGTGAAGCATTTTCAGCATCAACTAGTACCGCAAAAGTTAACTCTGTTTTCATTATGATTATCCTTAATTTTAATGTCTGTAATAACAAATTAACTATTAATTATTTAAACGAGAACGGCAGACTGTTCACTCTTGGTTGAGCACGCTATTCGTGTTTGACTAACATCATCAAAACATGGCATATTCTCGGTTAAAGTCTCATCTAAACGTGACAGCATAATCTCAACACTTTCATAATCATTAAGTTTAAAGGTTATTAATTTTCCATTGATGTCTGGCACATACAATGAAAAAGATCCTATAACCTTGTTATATGAATCAAACAAGTCGTACTCTGCTATCTTAGAAAATAGAGCTTCTACATCGTCTTTGATACCAGCTTCATAAATATCAAGTTCACTTTCAAGGCGTAACACTTTACAGGCGGCATTTCGACAAGCTAGCGCACACCTAAATTTAATATATTCTTTTACGTCTTCCGTTGTATTTAAAACTAATGGTCTTGAATCAAAAGCCATTTTATGTGGCGGTTCTTTTTTCTGATGTTTTCGTTTACCCTTTTTATTATTTGGATTCAATGATTCAAAGTGAATAGTCATCGCACTTGATAGTATTCCAGAAAGCATACTACCGATCTTAAAAATACGGTTGTTATAATAATTTTCGCCCTGATTAAGAACAAATGACACTTCATCAGAAGCGGAAAACGCACAATAGAAAAAGCTACTATCAGTTGCGGCTTTTTTATTTTTCAATGAGTAATGCACTTCCTTGGTCGCTTTTGATAGTCCTCGATTGTATCTTTCATTCGATAACGTATCTTTTAAATATTTTTTACTGGCCTTAATGCCATCAAGGCGATAACACAAAAACTGTTCAGGTTTTGAGGCGTATTGAATTATTGAATCCATTTCAATTTCATTATATTTTTTCATCAGTGCTGTAATTTCAGCTGTCGAATATATACTCATTTTAAATCCTTAATGATCGTACTTTGCAACGACACCGCTTCTCGTTCCATCTATGCTATTTATCTTACGAGGAACAACTTATTGCTATTTGATAAGATAATACGGGAACAGACATATCACGGCCTTTTGCGGTCATAGATTCATGGTTCATGTCTGTCCCACTTTTATTACGTCAGGCTTTGATAATCCAAAATACTATTTACATGCACCAGGAGTTCGACAAGCACAAGTCGAAGGTGCATGACAAGCATGACCACTGCAACGGGTTGCATTAGCTAATTCACCAGGATATTGACCAAAATGACGTTCATAATTGGCTTTAGTATTTTCAAATGCCGCCTCTAGATTCTCATTATCATCTTTGCCATATATGCCAAAATACGGAAAATGATCGAGATAGAAACCAAACACGTTATCGCAATCATCACGATATGAACGTGTATCAAGAATATGCGCATGCCAAAATTTATCGACAAGCTTATTAGGTACTAGGATATCTTTAGGGTGGAGTAATTTAAGCGTTAAATAACGACGATATTCTTGTTCGGCTAGTGCGCATTCTTCTTTTGTCATTTCAGCTTCACTCGATTCGCAAAGCTTCCATTTCAATTGTTCAAAATTTAGCGTTTCCACATATGAATGAATACCGTTTACACTTGTATTTATTGATGCTTCCATTGATTTATCCTTAAAAAATAATTGAATTTATATAGTTTTATTAACTAATAGATTTCGAATATTTAATAAGGCAGATATTGAGCGCTAGATCATTAAACGATGCTAATGAGGCTGTATATGTCTTCATTAAATAACTCCTATTTGGTTAACAGGAGTTATAATGAATTTGTTCCGGGCACAAAAAAGGGTTATTTTATTTATAATTTAGTAATGACTGTAAATAACTCGCGGCTTCCTCTGCATCAGCTTGTTTTGCAATGATTGTTTCTTTTAACGACGTTACTACGGGTAAAGGTAACAGAGCTTCTTGCTCTAATGCCTCTAGTTGTAATATCGCACCATTCATATCTTTGGCTGCATAGCGTGATTCCGCAGCCTGATAACGACTGGCATAATGCTGCCAAGGGATTTTAGCTTCATAAAAAACAAGCATCGGTGCTAGGTTGAATTTATCATTTTGATAGTAACCAAAAGGCGACGGCAATCGTTCAGTGAAAAGATCAAAGTTGTTAGACTCTAAGCAATTAGCAATTTCAGCCATATTTTGGGTATCTATGCCAAGACAAAAAAAGATCAATGCTTGCTCCTGCGTTTGCTGCAGCAGACTAGAAATACGGCCAGTTTTAGGTTCTAGGTATCGGTACTGGAATATTTTTTTTGTCGGTCCAACGCCAACAATAGCAATCAAACATAACGCATTATAAATCGCATTACTTTTACCTGCTAAAATCTCATAATGATTGCCGTGAGTAGTTTTAACTTCAGTAACAACTTGCCGTCTGAATTTCTTTGTGGCCTCAGTACTATTATCTCTCTCTTTGGTAAAAATCGTGTTTAATGCGTTATGCAATTTTATCGGTAACGTCTTATTCTCAAGCTTTAAAAATTGTCTCGCATAGTCGTTTATTGAACCAGTTTCCGTTTTTTTCGACATCAATACGTTTCCAACTCTGCTTCGCATAACACATCGCGGATCTTACTGCGTGAACTTACTGTGGCATTCGTAGCTGCCAACTTAATCACCGCTGTCATACCAGTATCGCATTGGTAAATAGAATTTTTGTATCTTAAGTCATAACTGTCATATCGACTAAGGTTGTACCGTTCACCGTTATAGCGATCATAAACATAATTAATAACCCCCATACATTGACCTATTTGCAACGCTTCTTTTTTACTCAAACTTAAGCCGCCTAGCAAATTATTTTTATTTTCCACAACTTCATCACAAGCTTTTGGTAAATGTTTCATTGCACCTTTCTTGGCAAGTTCAATCCCTACACACTCACCGACTTTAATCACCTCAGTCGTATCAAAAAACATAAGGTTCGTTTTACTGATCTGCTCGATACCCTCTTCACAACGTACAGGTATTCTTACCTTCGCCATGCTATTAAATGAAATCATAAGGGCGATTAAAAATAATAATTGTTTCATGCTGTTAGCTCCTTACCGCAAAATCTAAATGCTCTAAAACAAATAGTAATAAGAACCAACGAATATACTGCATTGGCTAAATCTGCTGCAGAGCCTTCTTCAAACATTTCAATATTAACCGATTGTAATGTTGGGTCTTGTATTGCGCTGATAGAAAGAATTAACACAAGTACAGATAAGTGCAGGCAAAAAGTATTAAGCCACATTCGATTAAAGCAATTGGCAAACATAGCTAAACAATACCGTTTTTGAGGATGTAGCTGGGACTGCTTAGCAATATTTTTTATCGCCATAAAGATAATGCCTATAATCATGACCACTTCGAATGCATCAATCCAGGTAAGTTCAGATACTTCACCTACCCCAACCATAATCTCTTTACTTTCGAGATAGTACAAATAATACAAACCCACTATACAGGCCATAGATATGAGCAAAGTCATTAACTGAATTAAAAACTGAAGCCAAGTTTGTTGGATATGCCTGAATTCGTACACGCCTTTCGGGTCACACAGCCGAGTCTTGTTCCGATGTCGTCTGAGAAATTCAATTTCCCTAGGGAGTTGTTCTGGATTTACCAGAATTAAAGGGGTTGTCTGCGGCTGTGTAATTTCGGGAACAATTAAGTTTTTGCTTCCAGAAAATGTATCTGAACAATCTTTATCGTCATTGATAGGTTGTAAGTCTTCCATTTTAATTCCAAAATAAATATTAACTCATTGAATAATATCATATTAAAATACTACTTTATACTTAACCATTATTTTCATATGTATTTTTATACTCACTAAGACATATTTCACATTTTGAACTTAAGCCATCGATCCTAACCCCACTCCCTCAATTGCTGCATTTCTTTTAACCGTCCACGCTGTAACTCCAACGCTTCAAAAAGATCATCAATAGACGTGTTGTTGATAGTCAGTCCCGGCAGAGCAATATTAGCTTCAGCAAAGAAACGGGTCGATTGCGTATCATCATCAGTCCAAGCCTGTTGCCACCAGTCCGTAATACGAAATTTAGCGTCTTTTAGCTTTTTGGCTGTGGGGAGACTATCGCTTTTCTGACCATTCACTTTGCTATCACTCGGCAGTAAATTCCACAGATCGTTATTCGGCCAGCGTGCAAATGGCATACAGTGATCTATTGCGAACTCTTGTTTTAAAACCTTACCAGACCAGACACATTGCAGCTCTTGTTGCTGTCGTAGTAATTCAAAACGATTTCGGCTCTCTACTGTTGAGCGCTTGGCTTCTAACCAATCCAGAGAGTTTACGATAGCCAGCTGCTGCCTAGGGCTTTGATTACCCTGATAGCCCTTCATGGTTTTTACCCACTCACTGACAAGTACGGGTTCAACCCAGCAAGCATAACGTGTAAAAGCATTCCATACTGTTTCTGGCAGTGAGAACTCTCCCCATTGCGACAAAGATTCCATATCTAAAAACAAACTCTCTTTGGCACGTACTTTTTTATTTTCAACTTCAAATACACAGACATCACTATTAGGTAAGGTTATATGTGTACATGGCATTTCTTTAATATTTTGAACCGCCTTCGTTAACGTACGGTGTAATGCTTTTGCATCATCGCCAACAAATAAATGACCGATACGATAATCCGAGGCAGAACGATGGGTTAACTTATGCCAACCATCGTCTTTCATAAATCCCATATTCGGTTTTTTGTTTGGGGTTTGGTATAAACCATGATCGTCGATAAGCACTTTGTATTGATGACACCAATATAAAGCCACCAGCCCAACCGGTAATATGACTCGGTTTCCCTGCGGAGTATGTTCACGACGAATAACCGCACCAGGATGACCATCAGCGATACGTAATAATACCCGCATTAAAGCCAACTTATGCGTACCGGATTTATCATCATTAATCGCAACATGACGAATAAAAGGAAATGCCCCCGAGCCATCATCTGGAAGCTGTAATACCACGGTTTGCCAGTGAACAGTATCACGGCCAAGTTTGTCGCTATCATGCTCTGTTTTTAGCACGACTGACAAACCGACTGTCTTAGCTAATAATTCTAGCTCTTCAGTACTGACATCATGCATTTTACGTTCGTCGCCACTTGGGCCATGACGAAGCGAGATAACTAATTTAGCACCGGGCTTGAGTAGATTAGCTAGTTTTCGAATTGCACGAGGTCGCTCGCTTTTTGGGATATGCATCCACACAGCACTAAGCAGGATAAGATCAAAACTGATTTCTTGACGACAGACAACATCCAGTGCGGGTAATGAATCTTCCACCCATTTTACATTCAACCCCAGTGTTTGTTGCTGGCCTATTTCAGCTAATAATTTGGCTGGTTCGACAGCAACAATACTAATGTCGTTTACTTGACCTTGCTCAGCGAGATATCGACTATCACGCCCAGCCCCAGCACCTAAATCAAGAATACGTGCGTTGGGTTTGTTTAAAATTGGCGGTAAGAATTCAGACCACGCGGCATGCACTTCTTCGAAGGTTTTTGATAGGTATTGCTCGGCAAGTTTTTGAGCATGATCGTCATAAAAGTTGGTGTGCATAGCTAATCTTAACCTCAGATTTGAATGCGTGGAGACTGAGGAAGATTAGCATAATAGGCATTCTAAATATATATAGGTAGATCAGTACGTTTGATTAGTCGTTAATCACTTTAACACGTCCAACATCACCACTTTCTAAACGTACTTTAATACCATGCGGGTGGTTCGGTGAATTCGTTAAAATGTCTTTCACGATCCCGTCAGTCAAGTTACCACTGCGTTGATCTTGTTTCAGTACAATTGATACCGCTAAGCCCTTTTTGATATCAGATCTGTTCGTTCCGCTCATATTTGTTTTCCTGTTAAATCAGTGTTGAATTATATTGGCTGTGAGTTTGCCTTATGATTGAGGGGCGGTCAATGGCGATGAACACACCTAAACATGTAATATTTCTTCTGGTTGGCGCTGCTTTAACCTCTTAGGATACCTTTCTGCCATATAAGCTAAAAACTCATCGATGTCAGAATATGTATCGCTCTCGTGAAGTAATTGTGATACTTCTTCCGCGATTCTTTTGCCGTTGATCAGTAAAATAGGATACTTATCTTCTATCACTTCACGTTGTACTGAATCTGAAAAATAGCTAGTTGTAACATAGGCACCTAACCACCCCCTTTTCAACCGAGCAACAGTTCTAGCAATATGATTCCCACCTGTTGGAGTAGTCAATGATTCACACTTAGCTTGGCCTAACACAATTAGCTCCACTTTAGAGAAGCCACTCCCCAGTACAACTTTACCAATAAAGTCTGCACCACCATCACTTGAACCTTGTGTTATCCAGCCTTTGTGATATATCCCTAACTCTTTGCCAATCACACGCTCTGTTATAAATTCAGCCAACGCTTCAAAATGATGTTTCCTACCATCATAAAATTTATAAATCTTATTCAAAATCGCGTCTTGTTCTGAGCCTATTGTTGGCTTTTGATCCGCACTTTTAACAATTTGTAATTTAGACACTCTTCGTCTTACAGTATTTAACTCATTAGCACCGCTTTTAAACCACTGATTCCAACTGGCAGGCGCTTTCTTATTCGTATCCTGAATCGAAAAGTTTGGATGACGTCTTGAGTTAATCCAGTCCCATTCAAAAGTATCATGCTCTTTAGCCATGCATAAGACGGTAAAATCAAATGCATAATTAGTAAATGACTGCTGTTTGTTATTATCCCATTGCGTAACTAGCTCAATACTATTAATAATACCGAGTCCCTGAAACATAGGGTAGCCTTTGGGTACACCATTAACTGTTACTCGTTTAAAAAATACGATAGGTGGTGTTTTCTGACGCTCTTTAATATCATGTGAGTGTGCAAGTCGAAATGCTTCTAACAGAGCCTTATTACCAGGTGCTTGAGTAGGATCTTTACCGGGTTCTTTATTATCACCAAAATAACGAATGTGACCATTATCAGTATCATAGAAATCCTGCCATGGTGTTTCGGCTGAACCTTTTTTGTTCGGACTACTTGATATTAAAATTACAGGCCTAACCAGCTCTTTATCCGATGTTTTGAGTGCTGCAGATGGGTTAATTCCTTTTTCTAACTGTAACTTTTTAGAGGTGGGTACATTAGTAAGGAAATGAAAGTTTAGATGACCATCTTCATAAGCATTTTCATGACACGCAGGTTTTTTATATCTAAGAATATCATTAATTTTTATTTCCATTACAACTCCAAATGGCTGAACAACACAATCAAAACCATCGTTAAATTAGCATATTAGGGATTGTAAAAAAATAAGTTATTACAGTTAATTAGCTATACTATTGACACCAAATCGTCATTCTTATTAATTTGATTAGATGAAACAGTTTCATATTGATCCTGTTTCTCATACATAACTAGAAAATATTTAAGTTCTCGAATCCTTTCTATTTTGGCAGGAACCATCGACGCTATAGCAAAAACCAAGAAGCCGATAAAAAATCCATATGCACAAATTAATACTAAGACATCTAATTCAACGACTTTAATAACAGATACAATAAGTGCAATAATTAAAGCCATTAAAAAACCAAAAAATCTATTTACATATGTCCCCTTAACTTCTTCAAGCTCTTCACGAGCCTTTAAAATATCAATTAAGGTTGTAATATTTTTTGCTTCTATTTTTGACTTTTTAAGCTGAAAACGGAATTTCAAATACCTTATTTTTTGATGATTAGTATCTTCAGGAGGGACTTGAGCCTGCTCCTGAAAACTGTAACTAGTCATACTTAAGTTTTTTACAGCTCTTTCAGCCATAAGTAAAAAAATCCCTTCAAATAAAGCAAACAATAAAAACATCATATCCCTATCTATTTGTTCCGGATTAAATATTGAATAAAAAGCTCCAGTCACAAATATTATGAAGGATACAAGCGATAGTAACAATAAGACCTTATGTAACGCTTTTATTGATCTATAAGCATCCTTTAGAATTTTCGTTCTGGTGCAATCATTCATATAAGATTTCCAAACTGTTTCCCATTCATTCAAAACAAACATCCTTTTTTCAAAGTGTTACATAGGATATACAATATAATTTATGATTCTCAATAACTCAACATTAAGTAACTTATTTAACTACATTTTTTAATCTAAATTTAGATTAAACGCTGTCATCGAAACTACCATAATCACCAACAAAGACTGGTTTTCCCCTTATATCACAGCCCTTCACTTCCATATTAACTCACATCTAAGTTAAACTAATCCCAGCTAATCAAAGGACTTGATTAGACAAGACAAAAAGGAATTGAAATGAGTGAGATCTTATTGTGCAACAAGCCAATTAAAGCCGATGCGCTAGCTAGTCAATGTGGCATCGACAGCAGTATGATTTTTGGCGCTCAATGCCGCCAACCATCTATGCTTAGTGCTTATACCCCCTACCTTCTTGGTTCAGAACCATCTAATGCCGCAAAAAGCATGGTTAACCAGCTGACCAATACCGCAAAGAATCGAGAACTCACTAATATTGCGCTTTCCTTCGGGGGTGACAATACCCTTGCTATCGCAGACATATCAGCAAAACTACAAGCATTAGGTGTCGGTTCGATGGGGGCATCCACCAGCTTTTACGGTAATAGAGTTGGCGGTTTTGCCGATGCAGTAAAAAGCTACCAAGCAGCCTTAATGGAATATCGCCACGTTATCGAGAACAAAGTAACCAACTCTGCACTTAAAACCGCAGCCAAACAGAAAGCGATGGCAGCGTTACAAAAGATGCAACAAGGCTTTCATCATGAATTAAAATCGGTAACCGGTGCGGTTAAATCCTCTCGTGGCACACCGCTAACCAGTGGCACTCGCGGGACTAACATAGCCAGAAGCAGTCGTAACGTTGCTAAGCTAAATATCACCTCACAAATTCAAACCACTAACTTAGTTAAATTTAGCCAACATGCTAAATACCTCGGTAATGGCCTTGCTCTAATCGATGTTGGTAGTCGCGTCGGTAATATTCACAACAGTTACAAAGCGGGACAAAACTGGGAGCGCAAGATGTTTATAGAGTCCAGCAGTTTTGCTTTAAGTGCGAGTGCGGGTATTGCCACTGTAAATGCGGGCACTGCGGCGCTGGGCTTTTTAATGGTTGCAACACCTATCGGTTGGGTGGGTCTGATAGTCGGAGGGTTAGTAGTTGTAGGCGTTTCTGCAGGTGCCTCTATGTGGGTAAATGACTTCGCTAAAGAAGATGCGGGCGCTTGGTACGATAACATAATGGACTGGATTGATTAATCATGAGTTTACTTTCGACACTTTTTGCGTTAAATGCAGCGGCCCTTTTTGTGGCTTTAATTCTATACGTCATCTTTGGTCAAGTCACCGTTCGAAAACTCAGAATAAACCCTGCCACCAAAGACAAGCTTGGCATTGAGTTTACCAGTGGTTGGAGTATTCTCAATGTTGCACAGGCAATTGCACTGCCTCGGTTTATCACAGACAAACTAAAGCAAAGCCCGATATCATCGATGTATGCTCATACCGATGAATTATTAGCGCATACCACCCGATTTGACCGTATTCTGGCACGAGTGTTTTACTGGTTATTTACGGGTGCTGGATTAGCGTTTGTGCTAATGGCCTTATTAGATACGTTAGGATTATTTGATTATATAGAGTCATTAACGTAAAAAATAACATCACATTACTTAATAACCCGCCCATATCTTATTGGTAATTCGATAGATAGCGGCGGTCTATTTCGCCCTCGTATGCTTTTCTTATACTTCCCTTTAACTTGATGCTCTTTAGCCAAAAGTGTTCTATCGCAAAGAATCTGTATCAAACCGCAACAATCTCCACATAAAATTTAACAATCAGATGACTAAGAGCAATTTCAATGTTATTTTGTTTTTATTACGATTTACACATTAATAGGTAGCTTGATGGCCAATAACTCCGCGCAATTAATTTCATTAGTAAACAGCAAAGGTGAATACACTTATGTCAACGATCACTATTGTGACGCATTAGGTTATTCGCAAGATGCATTATTAGGACGCAATAGCCGCGAGTTAGACTCATCAACCATACCAGCTGCCGTGATAGCAGAAGTGAAAAAAACCTTAGCGCAAGGTTTCTCATGGCAAGGTGTTATCTGTAAAACAACCCAAAGTGGGTCTGATTTTTGGGTCGATACCTTTATCACCCCACAGTTTGAAAACGGTACCATAGTCGGTCATCAAGAAGTAAGCACCCCCGCTACCCCGCAAATGGTCAGCCGTGCGAATAACGTCTATCAAAACCTGCAGGGCAAAGGGCTGTTGTTTGAGTTTACCCGTAGTCAACGCTTTATGTTGCTAACCTTGGTGAGTGTTATCGCGCAAGTTTTTATCTACATCAATTTTGGTTTCGCTACGTCAGTCATTGCCTTGGTTGCTGCAATCACGCCTATGCTTATCTTCTGGCAAGATATCATCCCCATGGCACAAAAAGCCCAACGCATGCAGTCCACATTTGACAGTGTCAGTCGCCAAGTCTATTTCGGCAAAGGCACTGCCAGTGTTTTTGACTTTAATATGGGCATGCTTAAAACCAAAATTAAAGCCATTTTAGAGCGTACATTAGATTCGACAAAACCAGTACAAAACGTCATTGAAACGGTTTCAGCTGGTACCGAAAAGATCCGAACTAACCTAGTTCATCAACAACAAGAATTAACCGAAGTAAGTGCAGCAATGTCGCAAATGCTGACTTCGACCGAAGAAATTGTCCGTAATAGTGTGGAAACCTCTGACGAAATTAATGCCACGTTTAATCTGTGTGAAAAAGCCCAAAGTGGCATCAATACCACCACCATCGAAATTAGACTGCTAGCCGATGAAGTGCAACAAGCCTCTTCCGCAGCAGACCGACTAAACACCGAAGCACAAAATGTGGGTAGCTTGATGACTGACATTCAAGCGATTGCCGATCAAACCAACCTACTGGCATTAAACGCCGCGATTGAAGCCGCACGAGCCGGTGAACAAGGCCGTGGTTTTGCGGTTGTCGCAGATGAAGTCCGTACGTTATCATCGCGTACCCAAGATACCGCTAAACACATTCATACCAGTTTATCGACCATGTTAGAAACCATTAATGATTGGTTGATCATGATGAAGAAAAACAAAGAAAACGCCGATTTATGTGTTGATAAAGCAGAACAATCCGATCAAGCGATTGCGATCATCCATGAAAAAATGCAGCAGTTGTCTCAGCTATCAATGCAGATAGCAACGGCGGCTGAAGAACAAAGCATGGTATCAAACGAGATCAATAATCACGTTATCGACATTAAACAAGGGTCTGAGCTTAACTGGCAACATACCACCACAGTGATCACCCAAATGGATGAATTGAAAAACGATATCGACACCATTAGTAACCTGGCAAAAACCTTTATTCCTGCAAGCTAAAACCAATAGCTCGCCATCCGTGTCTGCAGTTCATCCGCAATGGTTTGAACTGCAGACATGTGATTATTCTATAACACCACAGCCACTCTGCTAATATACTGTGTAAGCTCATTCAAACGTAACGGTTTAGCAAAGAAATAGCCCTGCAATAAATCACAATTATAATGTCTTAGTTTGTCATATTGGGCTTGAGTTTCGACCCCTTCAGCAACCACTGTCATGTTAAATGAGTTACCGATAGCAATGATGGTTTTTACCAAGGCATCACTTTGGTCACTGTCTAAAAATTTATCGATAAATGAACGATCAATTTTAATCTCGTTAAAAGGCAGATCACTCAAATAACTGAGTGAAGAAAAACCGGTACCAAAATCATCAAGAGATAAACCAAAACCACACTGTCTTAATTCATGAAACAGCGGCGACAGGCTTAATATGCTGTCGATTGCGGCGCTTTCCGTCAGCTCAAAAGTCACTCTCGAACTGTCTATACCGGTCGCTTTAACGACACGTTTTATATCAGTAAAGAAATCAGGTTCAATAATCTGTATCGGCGAGATGTTAATAGATAGCTCTAAAGCCCCATTACCATTAGGTGATATAGACAAGATCTCATCACAGGCGATCTTAATGACCGATAAACCCAGCGCATGGATAGCGCCACATTTTTCAGCGATAGTAATGAATTCCGCGGGATTAACCTGGCCAAAAACAGGACTGTTCCAGCGACAGAGCGCTTCAACACTGATCACCTGTTTATTTTTTGCATTCACCTGGGGTTGATAGTGGAGCTCAAATTCATCCCGCTCTAGCGCCTTATAAAGCTCTTCTTTCATGGCGCGCTGGCGTTTGAGCTGAGCATCAAACTCAGCTTCAAATAAACAGAGCCTACCTTTACCCTGCCCCTTCGCTTTATACAGGGCAACATCCGCTTTACCAATCAACACCTCTAGGGTTTGCCCATCATCAGGAAAGACCGATACACCAACGCTACAGTTTGATTTTATTTCTCGCTCGCCACATCGCATTTTCGTGTTAAATATATCATTAATTTTTGTAACCTTAGTCGCGATCTCCGCTTGCGTATTAAACCCAGAAAAGCAAAACAGAAACTCATCACCGCCAAAGCGGCAGACCATATCGCCCGTACCTAAGATTTTTTCAAAACGCCGACTGACGGCACAAATCAGCTCATCACCGACTGTGTGCCCATATAGATCATTCACATATTTAAAATTGTCGATATCGACAAAGGCGATAGCCATATATTTTTCATTGCCACCGGTCAGTATCTGCTGGGCAAATTTATCCAGCGATGCACGATTGGGAAGCCCGGTAAGCGGATCATGCAGCGCCATATGGCTCATCGCATTGTTCGCACTTTTTAGTTTAATAAAATTGCTTTCTATTTTCAGCTCAAATTGGGCGAAGCGTCGCGCTACTAACTTTCTCAGATAATAGGTCAAAAAGCCCACGACGAGGATAAGTGCGAGACTAAAACCGATTAATGCATGCAGCTTCTTGCGGTTCTGCTTCACAATGATTTGTTCTTTTTGTTGTAGATATTCTTCCATCGCGGTGACATATACTCCAGAACCCATCATCCATCCCCAGTCGGGGTACCACTTAACATAGCTAAGTTTATCCGGGCCCTGCACATTATCAGGCTGGTACACGCTGGAGTATTTTACATATCCGCCATTGTTTTTTGCCGTAGTAAACATTTCCAGAACTTGCGCTTCGGTCTGATAATGACCATAATCCTGAGTAATTAACTCATTACTTTGATGCGCCAATATCACGCCCTGGGCATCAAGCACAAACATATATCCATTGTTCCCAAATCGAATCGTCGATATCCAATGCAGTAGGTCTTTCTTTACCGAGGCCTCAAAGTCCTCGACATATTCGCCACTGCCAATGATCCAGCCGTAAGGTTCAAAGTGTTTCAAAAAACCAATCTTTTCCCGATCATCAACACTGTTATTGTTATTGTTATTAGGTTTATAAAACCACCACTTAGTAAAACCCTCGTGCTTATCTTTAACCAGCGCAATGAATTCCCTGATAAAATAAGTACCGCGACTGTCTTGCATATCACCTAGATAGGTTTTCTCCTTGTCCGGGTGATGAGGCAACATGATATTATTGCCCTCCAGATCATAGATAAAATAATAACCACGACCGTGATGAAAACGAATGTTTTTTAGTGCGGTTACGATCAACGCATGCACATCCTCAGCCGATTTATCTGTATTATCACTGTAAATAGCGTGGGCAATATCGTATGCCTGATACACTTTTTCTTTAATATCGGCCTTTAATACGTTTTCCGTGCGGTCTCGTTCGTAACTGACCTGCTGGTAAATAGTATCAACTCGGTTTTTAATTTGCTGTTTTTGACGCTCATTAAACTCGGTACGCAAGTTTCTGATCTTTTCTTTGAGTTCGATTCTATTATCGATGAGCAGCTGCGCAATGATAATCAGCGTAAATACCGTACTTAAGATAATCGGTATTAGCTGAATAATTCTCAACAATTTTTTGTTCAAATTATTATCCATAAAAGAATCAACTTATTACGATATGTTATATAGGCAAGAGGAAATACTGTATTTTGAATATAAAGAAAAATAACATACTGTATAGATCGATTCAATAACCTATCGATGGTAGCGCTGATTTCCGAAGGCTCACTACGAACGCTATTTAAGTGTAATTAATCAGACCTAGGTAACAACAAATGTTGTAAATTTCAATTAAACTTTAGGTATCTATGATCCTACAATTTAAGTTGTCAGCCTTTATGTATTACGATAAATTCATCGTCTCCTACACCTCTGCCACTGGTGAACAAGAGTCTCATCTTATTTTAGTCGGTAATGAAGAAGGTATCACCCAACTAATGATTGATAACGGCAGCAAGGACATCAATATTGCTGCAGAATGGATGCATTCCAGTACGTTTTTCAATGATGCCAAGCAACAATTACGTGAATACTTTAATAATAAGCGACAAACATTTGATCTGAAACTTAACCCGGCAGGCACGGTATTTCAGCGCCATGCATGGCAGCAATTAATCAAAATACCGTATGGGGAAACCCGTCGTTATAAAGACATTGCGGCAGGTCTAGGCAATCCCAACGCGTCAAGGGCGGTTGGCATGGCCAATAACAAAAATCCAATCCCGGTTATCATCCCTTGTCATCGCGTGATTGGCGCTAATAACAAGCTAGTGGGTTATGCGTACGGATTAGAGTTAAAGCAACAGTTACTGTCGCTTGAACAACGCAGTTAACGCTGTCGAATAAGGCTGTTAGCTATCTCAAATATGATGCCGCTTGCTATAACCAAGCGGAAATGAGTTAGACGTTATACTGTTTAGTTAGGTATTACGCAGCTCAGTTAGATGTTACGCAACTCAGCTAAACGTTACGATATATAGTCATGCCGCTGTACATCATTGACTAATAACTTAGGTTTCAACCTTCTAAGCGTCGTGCGAATGATAATACGTACTTTTTCACGCGACATGGATAACCGTTCGCCAATACGGGACAAACTTAACGGCTCCTCGCCTGTTAATCCAAACCGCAGTTCAACGACCTGACGTTCGTATGCTGGCAAGTTTTCTAATAAAGCCAATAGATAGTCTCGTGTGCTACCGCCTTCAATTTCAGCACTGGGGGTACGAATCGATTGGTCTTCAATGATATCTACAAGTGTGGTGACAGATTCATTATCAGTCACAATACCTTTATCTAAACTTAATTCACTGAAGTAATAAGACAATACATCCATCACTTCATCAACATCCGTTTCTAACACTTTGGCAATGACAACTAGGTCATTATCACTGCCAACATCTAACCCGAGTTCTTTGGCTACCTTAGCAATACTTTTATGCATTTTACCAACATGGATCGGAATGCGGATGGTTCGATCACTGTTCATAATGCTGCGTTCAATATTATTCTTGATCCACCAAACTGCGTATGTTGAAAATCGGAAACCTTTATTCGGATCAAATTTTTCAACGGCGCGGATTAACCCTGTATTGCCTTCCTGAATAATATCAACAAGCGGAATAACGCTATACTGATAACGTTTGGCAACACTAATGACTAAACGTAAATTAGCCTCAATCATGCGATTTTTGGCACGTAAGTCACCATTCGCAACCGCCACTGCAATGTCGTACTCTTCTTCTTTCGTCAATAACTTACTCTTCTTATTGACCTGTTGCAGGTAAGCATCCAGCGCGTTTGATTCGTAAGATATATCCATTTATCTATCCTCTAAAGTGCTAACAGCTTAACCTCAGTTAAATATTCAAATTCAATACTGTAATGGTGAGTACTAGACAAACATTAGAACACTCAGAAGTACCGATAACTAGGTATTAATTAGATTGAGAACAAATAAGGCGACACAGTTTCACGTTTGTGTGCAGCAGATCAAAAAATGGACATCAATAATATCAGGTCGGAGTTGTCAAGGTTGCAAAAAAGACCATTTCATACATACAAAATAATACGTAAGACAGTGATTTTTAAGACTATTGTATATTTTATAAAGTTACCGCTAACGTTTCCAAAAAAGCACAGAACAATAGTCCACAAGGAGCATAGTATCTCGATATAAAGTCCGTATACTGGCTGTAATTTAAGCCTAGGAATGCACCTATGACGATGTTAACACTAACAAAACAACGCGCTGCGCTACACTATTTCTTCGCTGCTGTTATTTTCAGTATTTATGGTGGCCGCGTATGTCCATTTATTGAGTCCATTTCAATCTGGCAGACCAGCGCCTATTCTTTTGTCGTCTTCATCATCATGTTTGCAGTGAGAAATAAGGTGATCCAAGATCGCGCGGGTTTTACAAATGTACTGCGCGAACTGAGTATATTTATCCTAGGTGCAGTCGCGCTGGCGAGTTGGTATATCGCTTACTATGACTTTCCAATCGAAAGTAGTTTAAAAGTGCTGTTTGGTATTGGTTGTTTAGGGGCGCTCATTAGTCTCGATTTAGCCCTACAAGCACAAGTAAAACATTACCCACACACCGAATACCAACAGTTGCCAGAGCAGATGACACACATGCGTCATTCTATTGCCAGCCAACTCGCCACATTAGTGGTGTTTATCGTGATGATGCTCACCACGGTTCTCACGATGATCATGGTAAAAGATGTACGCTGGTTAACCGAAAACATAGGCAAAATCGAAGAACAAGCGGCGTTAATTAGTATCGTCAAAGAATTTGTGTTTGTCGCTGTGATACTGATTATTTATACCTGCACTATCATGTACCACTGGTTGCAGTTATTACGGCTATTATTAGATAACCAGCAACGGGTATTGATTGCGGCGGCAAATGGCGACCTTACTGCTCGGGTACCGGTTTCACACCAAGGTGAGCTGGGCATTATTGCTTATTACACCAATGAGATGCTCAATAAGCTGGCTGAAAGTAAAGACGAGGTCATACAAACTCGTGATGTCGCGATTGTGGGTTTGTCTGCCTTAGCAGAAGCCCGTGATAACGAAACCGGCGGCCATATTTTACGTACCCAAGAATACGTGCGCGCATTAGCAATTCAACTGCAGAACCACGTTAAATACCGCGATTATTTAACCAATGAGACCGTTGAGTTACTCTATAAATCTGCACCTTTGCACGACATAGGTAAAGTCGGGATCCCCGATGCGATCTTGCTTAAACCCGGTAAGCTGACGGATGACGAATTTACCATCATGAAAACCCATGCCATGATAGGGGCGGACTCGCTCGCGGTGGCTGAAAAACAAATGGGCACCAACAGCTTCCTGGCTATCGCCCGAGAAATAGCCTTAAGCCATCATGAAAAATGGGATGGCAGCGGTTATCCTTATCAATTAAGTGGTGATGATATTCCGCTATCGGGTCGCTTGATGGCACTGGCCGATGTTTATGATGCGCTGATTTCTAAACGCGTATACAAACCGGCATTTAGCCACGATAAGGCCAAAGAGATCATTCTCGCTGGCAATGGCAGTCATTTCGACCCAGCGGTGGTAGAAGCATTTATTAATTGTGAACAAATGTTTGTTAGTATTGCCTTAACGTATAATGATGAAAAAGAACAAGTAGCATAAGGATGACAATGCAATTTTCAATACTCGGTAGTAGCGGTTTGTCTGTATCACGAGTCTGCCTAGGCAGCATGACGTGGGGATTTCAGAACAACCAGCAAGACGCCAACCAACAAATTGACTACGCACTGTCACAGGGCGTGAACTTTATCGATACCGCAGAGATGTATGCAGTGCCGCCGTCAGCAGAGACCTACGGTAAAACAGAAACCATTATCGGCAATTGGCTAGCGGCAAACCCGCAGCGCCGTAAAGACATCGTATTAGCGACTAAAATTGCAGGTCCGGGGCTACCTTGGGTGCGCAATGGCGACCCCATTACTGGAGATGCTATCGTACAAGCGGTAGACGCCTCGTTAAAGCGGTTGCAGACCAGTTATATCGACTTGTTTCAATTGCACTGGCCGAACCGCCCTAACCCGCATTTTAATCAGCATAACCCTAACAAGATCCGTTTTAGTGATATCAACGCGGCTGATCATACCGCGCAAATGCTCGATATCTTACAAGGGTTGAAACGTTGTGTAGACGCAGGTAAGATCCGCTTTTGTGGTCTGTCTGATGATACGACGTGGGGAATTAATACCTACCTTAAACTCAGTGAGCAATATGACCTGCCACGCATGGTATCGATTCAAAATGAATTCAGTTTGTTGCACGCTAAAGACTGGCCGTATTTAATCGAAAATTGTGTGCATGAAGATATCGCCTATTTACCTTGGTCGCCATTGGCAACGGGATTATTAACGGGAAAATACTTGAACAATGCGCGACCGGAAGGCAGCCGCTGGACTTTCTCGCAACCCAATAAATTATACAGAAACACTGACAACGTGCACTTAGCGACAGCTGACTATGTTGACATCGCCCACCAGCATGGCATCACACCCGCGCAATTAGCCCTAGCCTGGTGCGATCAAGTTGATGGTGTCACGTCGACGATTATTGGCGCGACAACACTGCCGCAACTAAAAGAAAACATCAGTGCCTTTGCAACACCGCTAACACCACAAGCATTAGCGGATATAGAATCGGTGTTTAAACGCTATCCTGCACCGTTTTAGCCTTCGTCAGGGTATCAAACTAGCCGTTCGTGAGGCCAATTAAAGCGAGTGGTTAGCTTATCGGTTTTATAACTCGCATCACCCTCTTCACTCTCGGCATTAAATCCGGCATTCACTTGCGGAATTCGGCCACTTGTGGTCACACCACGTTGTGCATAAGCAATTTGCAGCGCAATCGCGGTTTGTTGCAAACTTGGGTTTTGAAATATAGCTTGTTCGACTAAACTAGTTAGTTCAGGTATCTGAATCAATTCAGTTAATTGCGTAAGTTCAACCGCATTTTGCTGTTGATATTGCCACTGTGTTGTTGCTGTTAGTGCTGTTTCTGCACCTTGTTGGTAATCAACCGCAGTATTGCTGCAACCAACAACAGCTGCTAAAGTAAGTATTAATACTGACGATCGTAGTGATAACGCTGAATATCGTAATGGACTTGAAATAGCCATTTTTTTCTCCTCAATTCTACTGAGGTAAGTATACAAAATAGCGGGTTAAGGCAGGGTTAAGATGTTTATTATATGTCTCTGCATTGACATTAATTTACTCTCTGGTGTGTAAAAATGAGATCTAATCTACTAAAATTTCACACCTAAAACGTATAATTAGCGATAACTCCACATAAGGATATAGGGAATTAAATATGCCATTTGTTAACATCAAACAGTCATTTTCTGAATGGCAAGAGCGCCTTAATACGCTCGCGGAGCATTCAGGCTTACACTCCATCCTGATTATGGAGTCAAAACCCGATACGATGGAAGTTGTCGTGGCGAATGAACAGCCTATTTACCATGTCGGTGATTGTGGCCCCAAAAGTAGACAGCCTGGTTGTCACGAACTGTATTGCGAACGTGTGGTTGATACGGCGCAGCCAGTGTTCATTCCAGATGCCAGTATTGATGATGAATGGAAAGGTAACGAAGATTACGTAAAATTTAACTTAGGCGTTTACCTGGGTTTTCCGTTAGTAAATCAAGGCGTAGTTGTCGGTACGATCTGCGCGTTAAACGATAAGACCTTTGATTTTAATGAAGGCTCACCATCGGTATGTAGTGAGTTAGTACAATTAAAGACAGATATCGAATTAGCATTCTAATCATGTAAGTGAGCAGCATATTGATGTGCTGTTCACCATTCCCACCAGACTTCCTTCCCGAATAAAGTACATCAAGCTATGCTAACCAGCAGAAAACATTAAATGACATCAAATAACATCAAATAACCAATTATAGTTATTATCCCCTATAAAAAATCCAGTTATATTATTGAAAAGGTTACAATTACTCCTTTTGTTATATATAAAAAGCATACAACACTGTTCCTGATTTGAGCGAACAGTTATTTTTCACTCAAAATAGCACTAAAAAACATCTAAACGCTTATATTTAATAGGTTTTTTTGGTAAGTGTGTGTATGCTAATTAATTCATAAATAAACAGCGCATTTAGCCCATTAATGTTAGACAGGTAACGTTAAATAATGGCGTTACTGTTTGTTATACATAAATAAAATTGAGATGTCATGATGGATTTGATCCCCTCTCTATTACAACAAATGTGTGTCTACCTTGTGTTGGCTTATCTGCTCAGCAAAACACCCATTTTCATACCATTATTAAATATCTCCTCACGTTGGGAGCACAAGCTTAGTTGTTATTTAATATTCTCAATGTTTTGTATGATGGGCAGTTATTTTGGTCTGCAATATGGCGATGCGATAGTTAATACTCGCGCAATCGGCGCTGTAATGGGCGGTCTATTTGGTGGTCCGGTTGTCGGGTTAGCAGTCGGTATGACTGGTGGAATACATCGCTACTTTATGGGTGGTTTTACCGACCTTGCCTGTGCAATTTCGACATCGGTTGAAGGATTGATTGGTGGTTTGTTACATGTCTATTTATTACGCAAGAATAAGATCCACTACATATTTAAACCACACATTATTTTTCTGGTTACGCTATTTGCCGAACTGACACAAATGGCAATACTGCTGGTTGTTGCAAAACCCTATGAGCAAGCGTATGCACTGGTGAGTGTGGCCGCACTACCAATGATCACGGCAAATACCATAGGCGCAGTATTATTCATGAGTATCATCGAAGATAGGAAATCAATTTTTGAAAAGTACTCAACCGCATTTTCACAACGCGCACTTAGAATTGCAGATCGCAGTGTTGGTATTCTCAGTCAAGGACTAAATCCTGAAAGTGCTAAGACCATTGCTAACATTATCTATGAAGAAACCAATGTCGGCGCCATCGCGATCACGGATACCAACAATATTTTGGCCTTTATTGGCATCGGCGAACAACATCATCATGTCAATGTGCCTATTTCTAGCTATATTCAGCAAGCTATAGATGAAAATCGCATCATAGATTTAAACAGTACAACCAATACTTATCAATGCTCAATTGATGACAAATGTCGACTCGGTTCAGCGTTTATCTTACCCTTACGTAATGGGGATAATAAGGTTGTAGGCACCATTAAGTTATACGAACCACGCCGAAAACTACTGTCTAACATTAATATATCAATGGCAGAAGGTATCGCCCAACTCCTGTCTAGTCAGATATTACTGGGCCATTATCAGCAGCAGCAAACCTTATTAACACAAGCTGAACTGAAATTATTACACGCGCAAGTTAACCCGCACTTTCTGTTTAATGCATTAACTACTATCAGTGCCGTTACGCGCCGAGAACCCGATAAAGCGCGGATGTTGATCCAACATCTTGCCCAATTTTTCCGCAAAAATCTAAAACAAAACATTGAATCGGTTAGCTTGCGCGAAGAGTTGTCCCATGTGAATGCTTATCTGACCATAGAACAAGCGCGACTCACTAATCGTCTTAGCGTTAGTATTAATATTGCCCCTGAATTAATGGATATCAAACTGCCTAGTTTTACCCTGCAGCCCCTCATCGAAAATGCGATTAAGCACGGTATTTCAACCATGCTGAGTGCGGGTAAATTAGAGATATACAGTCAAATAACGCCTGAGGGTCCACGTATTTTTGTCACCGATAATGCCGGTACATTTGTCACTAGCAAAGAAGAAAACACGGGGTTAGGACTTAAAATAGTAGATAAGAGACTGATTAATCACTTTAATGAGCACTCAAGTTTACAGATTTCAACGACCAAAAATAAGCTGACCCAAGTATCCTTTTTACTGCCAACCAGCACGATAACAACTAATAAGGAACACTAACTCATGCTTAATGCCATCGTCATTGACGACGAACAATATGCGCGTGAAGAGTTAATCGAATTATTACATGAAACCAAACTAGTTCAGGTAATTCAACAAGCAGAAAATGCAATCGAAGGCTTACAATTAATTAATAAATTTAAACCTGACATTATATTTTTAGATATTCAGATGCCACAAATAACCGGCATCGAAATGCTGTCGATGTTGAATACTGAGACCATGCCGAAAGTGGTATTTTCAACGGCTTATGATCAGTATGCGGTACAGGCGTTCGAAGAAAATGCGTTTGACTATCTGCTTAAACCGATTGATCCAGCCCGCTTACAAAAAACCGTTGAGCGCTTGGTCAAATCAACACAACAGCCAAATTATAACGCCATAACACTCGAATATTTAGAGCGTGTGCCTTGTATTGGTCATAATCGTATTTTGATTATCGCCACCCAAGATATTGAGTTTGCACACAGTGGATTGACTGGTGTATATATAAATACTGCCCAGCAAGAAGCGACAAGTCAGTTAACATTAAAAGTATTGGAAGAAAAAACGCCACTGATCCGCTGCCATCGTCAATATCTGGTTAATCTAAAAGCCATTAAAGAGATCCAGTTATTGGATAATGGTTTAGCCGAGATAATAACGAACAGTGGTCAAAAGCTACCCGTTAGCCGCCGTTATTTAAAACTGTTAAAACAAAGCTTAGGCATTATCTAAACTGACACAAAAAAATAGCCCTACCACTAGCGTGAGTAAGGCTATTTTTATGCTAAAGACTGAATATAAAGAAACATTACTTAAGTGTAGAAGCACTTCTTTTCACCCCTGCCAGGCTGACTTTATATCCAATCTTCTTTGCATCCTTGTCAGCAACAGTGCTGTACGAGTTTAATTGATAGCCGCCAGCCACCAAAAAAAATACAACAAACTCATATAGATCTCCTTATTTATATGCACGTGATTTTAGTAAAATAAAACCATATTAATAGGATTGATTAAGTCAGCGGCGATATGGCAAGTTAAGTGGCCAATGTTACCAGTAACATCAGCTATTATCGGCAATCTGCGGTCGATATGGAGATTTATTGACAGTAATAAAAAAGCCCTTAATCAAAAAAATTAAGGGCTTAATAATAAATAGTTTAAATACTAAAATAGTTTATGGGGAAAACTAATTATGCACAACATTTTTTGTATTTTTTACCACTACCACATGGGCAAGGCTCATTACGGTTAGGCGTTTTTTCAGATACTGTTGTTTTTGGCTTATTTAACATACCGTCTAAATCACGGATGTTTTCTTCTTTGTCTGCATTCACTTCAATGTTCGCAACTAATTTTGTATCCGCTAAAATAGCCTCAACTTCAGTTTGACGCTCTGCCGTTTGCACAACCAAGTTTAAAGGTAACTCGTCAGTCCCAAGCTTAATATCGCGTTTAGTATTATAGCCAGCTTTAACGTAATTTTGTCTCGCGTCGATACGACCTTTGAAAAACATTTTAGACATCTGTAGTTCCTAATTTTGGGATATTCTTAATTCAACCCGCTCTTATACTATAAATATGCCATTTTTTAAATACCAGGTGGCTTAATTAGTTAAAAAGACCTATAAAACTGACTTATACAACTAAAGGTTTCTCCATTCCAGCCGTTAACCAGTTAAATACACTTGCAACGTTAAAAATAATGGCCATTAGTTAATTATTAAACATTTTTGACACTTGCATTTCCTTATCGATAGGCTAGGACACACCCGAATGAATTTCAGTCAATTTAGTATCAAACAAAAACTGATCATCACCATGATTAGTGCCGTCATTACCGCGACCTTACTCGTCGGATTCGTAAGTCAAAACTTAGCCAGAGAAGTTATCGAAACACGCTTAACCACATCAGAACTACCAGCAAAGTTAATGCAGATCCGCAATCAGGTTGATAAAGAGATATCTACCTTACAGCAGGCCGCCCAGCAACTGGCGAGCAATCGGTTTATGCTTGAATTATTGAAAACTGAACGTACCACTGCACAAGAAGCTCAGCTAGTGCAAGTGCTTAACGATGTAAAAAGCCAATATCAGCTTATTGATGCTTCCTTTGCTAACCGTATGACTGGTGACTACTGGAATCAAAACGGGTTTTTACGTCAGCTGAATCGTCAACAAGATGGCTGGTTTTTCGACTTTACCAACAGTAATCAACAGCAGTCTGTGAGTGTATTTAGAGAAAGTAACGGTGAGATGAAACTCTTTATTAACTACCAGCAACGTAATGGGCAAGGCATGTCTGGCCTGTCAAAATCCCTAGATGAAATGGTCGACTTTATCAATCAATTTAAGCTAGAGCAGAGCGGTTTTGTTTATCTGGTGGACGCGGCTGGCATGATCCGTTTACATAATGACAATGCGCTTATGGGAAATACCAGCTTAAGCCAGCTATATGATAATCAATTGGCCACGACCCTACTTAAAAAGACGGCGTTCAATCTGACGGAAACGACCGTTTCGGATCATGCAACATTAATTGCCAGTAGTTATATTCCATCAATGGATTGGTATGTGGTTGCTGAATTACCAACCGAGGAAGCATTCGCCAGCTTATCGCAAGCCAATAACAAGATCATGCTATGGACATTGGCTATTGCCCTGATCTTTACGTTTATCGCAATTTGGTTAGGTAACAACATTACTCGCCCAATTGAACGTATCGCGACCGTGTTTTCGGAACTTGGTAATGGTGACGGCGACCTACGTCAGCGTATTGAAATACAAGGCCAAGATGAAATTGCGCAACTATCATTAGGTTTTAACAGTTTTATTACTAAGATCCACAATGCCATGCAAGAAGTATCACGTACTGGTGAAGCACTCCAGCAGGCCGCTGCAGAGGTTGCCAGCCAAGCACAGATTACCTTAGATAATAGTCATGAACAACGCGACCGCACCTTCCTGGTGGTCACTGCGATCAATGAAATGGGCGCCACGGTGAATGAGATCGCCAATAACGCATCAGCAGCTGCCGTTGAAGCCCAAAATGCTGAAGCTGAAACCAAAGATGGTCAGCAGGTGGTCACGCAAGCCAGTAATGTTATCAACCAACTTGCCGGTGATGTCGGAGAGGTGACCCAAGTCATCGATTCATTAGCCAATAATACCCAAGCGATTGGCAGTATTTTAGACGTGATTAGCAGCATTTCGGCGCAAACCAACCTGCTTGCTTTAAACGCAGCAATTGAAGCTGCGCGTGCGGGTGAACAAGGACGTGGTTTCGCCGTAGTTGCCGATGAGGTGCGTAATTTGGCCAGTCGTACTGCGCAATCGACCAACGAAATTCAAACCATGATTGATAACTTACAAAATGAAGCGAGCAGTGCCGTCGCGGCGATGCTGAGAAGCAGTGAGTTAACCACACAGGGGACTATTGCGACAACCGATACCTCGATAGCCTTGGTCTCTATTGGTGAGCGTATTTGCCTGATCTCTGACATGAACACCCAAGTTGCAACGGCAACTGAAGAACAATCTACGGTGGTGAATGAGATAAACCAGAATATTGTCGAGATTAATGAGATAACGCAGTGTACTGCGGATACTGCTGAAGGTTTAGCTAAATCAAGCCACGAGCTGCGTGATTTATCGGTCCGTCTTGGCGACATGGTTGGGGTGTTTAAATTATAACAACGGCCAGGTTGGCTGAACTCAATAAGCCCGGTAATACGGGCTTATTATTCATATAATGACATCACTCTAATGTAAGGTCATCACCACCACGAGCACACTGGCGAAAAGACTACTTAAAATAAGTTTACGCTCGACTTTCCGCTTAATGTCGCTAGTCCATTTAGTCTGAAATAAGTTCTGCTCAGGACATTGACGTGCGGTTAACAGGCGCTCGTTGATGGTATTATCATTTAACTGCTTAGCGCTATTCAGGTTGTCTGACTGACTTTGTTTTTCTAAACAAGCATGACGGGTTTTAGCATCACAATCGTCACACTTGTTCTTTATATTATCCATGCCTAAATGCATTAACAGTTGACCAATATTTTCTATCTTGTCACCCTTACAGTTAACTTGTTGAGTATTGCCACCATTCAGTTCAGAACAATGCCGATTACGATCCTGTGTAGACTGTTGAATTGTCAAAATAAAATATCCTTACTTTAGAAATCAGATTCTCGATAACAGGTGGTACTTGGCTAACCAGCAAACCCAAACTACCTCTATAGGGATAATACTTAAATGTGACCTAGATCTCAATCATATTATGTAACTATTATTATGTGATCATTATTAATCGTCGGTTAATTTTCTCTTTAACGCCCCTTAGCATAGTATTACCCGATATGCCGGTAACTAGCCCATTAACTTTCACAAAGCGTGATTCTTCTCCTATACTCTGCAGACGTTGGTATCGTTAGCCATGATAGCGATGTACTTATTCAGTTTAATCTCTTTACTCCATAAACCGCGGTTGATTAAGTGGTGTTATATCTGTGGAATTCAAGAGCATAAATATTGATGCTTGTTGTTATAATTTGGAAGTAGTGTGAAAATTGGAATTTCAATTCAGGCGCATTTCAATCCGTAACTAAGGATGAAATCCAATGAAAATTCAATCACTTATTCTATTTTTTCTATTGTCTGTGCAGATCTTCACCTTGGGTCTCTCTACTATTGCCCTAGCAGCGGAACCCTCTGCTTTCAGTTCTTGGGCCAAAACAGCCAAGCTTGGCGGCGCCGCGGTCTGGTCTGGTATGACACAGGGTGAAATCGATCTGCTTCTTTCGAATTTGCAGGCGCAGAAAGTCAGCGTCATTGAGGCTGACTCCTCCCTTTCAAACTATTTGACTGATGCGCAGTTCGAGCTGCAGTTGTCATTGATGCGCACGTTTGTAAACTCAGCACATAAGCGCGGATTGCGAGTCGTTTGGTACTATCCGAGCCTGGAAGTGGTGACAGTGAACGGCAAGAATATCTCACAAACAATGGCTAAAGAGCATCCGGACTGGATACAGATCGGGATGAATGGAACGCCTAATGTCTTCTATGGAGGCGGTGGCCAGGTATTCTGGGTTGAAAAGGACGATGAAAGCGCCTGGATGTCACCCAGTGCCCCCGGCTATCGTAACTATTTTTTAGATCGCGTTCGCAAGATAGTAGCGACGGGCATTGATGGACTCTGGGTTGATGTACCTATCTATGCCGACTTCGGCCCGACCAAATGGAGTGGCTTTAATACCCATGCGGTGGCAAAATTTTTAGCAGACACAGGTTTTACTGCCCCCGCCGTAGAAAACTGGGATGATCCGGTATGGCGACGTTGGATCACTTGGCGTCATGAGGAGCTCGCTCGCTTCCTGAGTGATGTAACAACGGCGGCACGCTCTCAAGACCCTGAATTTCCAATTTTTGCCGAAACCCTTCCAACCGACTATAACGGGGCAACCATTTACGGCCTTGACGGCAGTTATCTAAAACACATCGAAGGCCTTACCCACGTATGGGAAGTCGATACAATGAGCAATACTGTTGGGATGAGGAATGCCCAAGAGGATGACTGGATTTCATTTATTTCCGCATTTAAATATACCCGTGCCGCGTCAGGCGAAAAGCCATCTTGGGTGTTCAATTATGGCAAGCAGGTTGATGATGCTGGGCTAGTGATGGCCGCGGCACTTGCCACAGGTAACAACCCTTATGAATTACAAGTGCCAGAAATGACAACGACTGTCGGCGCGGCTTTCAGAACCCGCATGTTCGACTGGGCACAAAAGTACTCTCCTTATCTGTTTGAAGCGCAAACCGGTGCACGCGTTGCTGTACTTTACTCATCGCCAAGCCGAGATTATGTCGATAAATACCAGGGACTAGGTATGTTTACCACGTGGGAATCGGGCGGAGATCCACTCTGGTGGGCGGGCGATGCCATTGAGAGTGCGTACCAGCGCCAATATCTCGCTGAATACCGTGGTATGGTTAAAATGCTGGTACACGAACATATTCCCTTCGACAGTGTCGTTAACCCAGCTGATGTAGAAGAGCTCTCGCGCTATGACGTGGTGATCCTACCGAATGTCGAAGCAATATCGAACTCAGAAGCCGCGATCCTACGACAATATGTGACCAATGGAGGTAATTTACTGGTAACAGGACCAAACCCGACAGGATTGGATAGGTATGGAACATCGCGTTCTGACTACGCTCTGGCTGAGCTACTCGGGTTTAATAACAATGAACCTCTGCCTGCCGAACATGAAATGCTACACCCTAATGGTGGTAAAGTGAGTTTCTTTTCCGCCTTGTTAGGTAAAGCATATTTTGTATCAAATAACAGCTCCGCACTGCAGATATTATCCTCTCGCATTCTGGCATCAAGTACCCTTCTTCTCACCACCAATGCCGACCGACGAGTACATTTTGAGCTTTCTCACCTTGGTGATGAGACCGTGCTGCAGTTCGTTAATTTCATTGGTGTCGATGGCAGCTTCTCGTTAGTGCCGACCACATTTTCTACCAGCCTTAACATTCCAGCGGGCAAACAGGTTACCGGGGTGGCGTTAACTTCACCAGATCAACCTGCACTTAGTCCTATTGCTTATACAGTTTCAAATCAAAAGGTTACATTTAATGTGTCATTATCCCAATACGCATTAGTGGTCGTGTCTTTTGATGGTGCGCAAACGCCTGTGTTTAATAACACACCGATCGCCGGACAAGATGATTTTAACACCAATATCAACACTGCATTAGTCATAACAGATACCATGTTATTGTCCAACGATGGTGATCTTGATGGGGATCCTTTAACAATCACAACGGTTAATTCGACAAATACAAATGGTTCGTTCACGAATCAGGGGGGAGGCAATTACACTTATACTCCCCTCCTGGATTTTGTCGGCACTGACACCTTGAGCTATGCCATTTCAGACGGTAAAGGCGGTGTCGATTCAGCCGTTATCAATATCAATATCGCGCCATCGTCAACAATCTACTACCCAGAGGCCGTGGTCGTCACGACTGGTAGTTATGATTGGGGAACCATGGCAAGTTTCAATTCGGTCGATAATGATACCTATGACATTATCTCAGCGGCTGTTTCAGGTGGTCGAGAAACCGACTGGTACGCAACAGTGACTATCTCCGAACAACCTGAAAACGTCGCTCAGATCAAGGTTACCCATATTGGGCAATATTCGAAAGCCGGTGTTGAACAGCATCTTTATGTCTATAATTTCCAGGCGGCAAGCTGGGAGCTTGTCGATACGACCATCTTTGGCATCGATGATGATGTACCTGTATCCAGGGTTATCAGCGCTGCAATAGAAAATTATATCTCTGCGCAAGGTCAGCTTCGCGTTCGCATAAAAGGCGCAAAGAACACTAACGGCCTGCAAAGCTGGTCTAATGTACTGTATTGGGAAGTCACCCAATCCCCTGGCGAAACCTTACCTCCAACAAACACCCCGCCGATGGCTCAATTTACCTCTACGTGTACCAACCTTAACTGTAATTTCACCGATACAAGCACCGACACTGACGGCAGCGTGACGGCCTGGAGTTGGGATTTTGGCGACAGTAGCAGCTCGACACAGCAGAGCCCTATCCATACGTTTAGCGCCAACGGACTCTATACAGTAAACCTTACTGTATCCGATAATGATGGCAGCACTAACAGCGTAATGCATAGCGTCACGGTCAGCACCGCGCCACCAGTGAATCAAGTACCGACCGCAACATTCACCTCTGCGTGTACCAACCTTAACTGTAATTTCATTGATACAAGCACCGACACTGATGGCACTATCACCGCGTGGAACTGGAGTTTCGGCGACAGTAGCGGCTCTACACAACCGGGCCCCAGCCATACGTTTAGCGCTGGCGGAACGTTCACGGTTAGCCTTACCGTGACCGATAACGATGGCAGCACAAGCAGCGTATCACATAGCGTCACGGTCAGCGCCGCGCCACCACTGAATCAAGCGCCTAGCGCTGCATTCACCTCTGCGTGTACAAACCTTAGCTGTGAACTCACTGATACCAGTACCGACACTGACGGAACTATCACCACGTGGAATTGGAATTTCGGCGACGGATCCAGTTCTGCACAACAAAATCCGAACCATAGCTATGCGACGGAGGGGTCATACACAGCAAGCCTCACCGTAACCGATAACGATGGTGCAACTAACAATGTGACCCATACTGTTACGATCAATAGTCAATCAGCGCCTTCTACGAAGGTCTATTACCCGAATGCGGTGAATATCACCACCGGCAGCTATGATTGGGGGACTGTGGCGAGTTTCTTAGCACCAGATAGTGATACTTATGATATTGATTCTGCATTAGTTTCAAGTAACCAGACTATAGACTGGTATGTGACGACTACGATCCCGGAAAATCCTGAAAATATCACTCAGATCAAGATGACTAATATTGGCCAATATTCACTGGCTGGCGTTTCCCAGAACGTTTATGTCTATAATTTTACAGATTCTGTCTGGGAACTCGTCGACACTTCCATTGTTGGTAATGAGGAGGACCTAACGGTGTCCTGGATTATCGGCACCAATATCCCTCACTATATTTCCGCGCAAGGTCAGCTGCGGGTCCGAATCACAGGCGCCAATAATGCAGGCAGTTTTTATAGCTGGTCTAATTCGCTGTACTGGGAGGTAACGCAGTCGGTTGGAGGCGAAACACCACCAACAAACACGCCGCCGACCGCAGCGTTCACATCGGCGTGTTCAAACCTTAACTGTGATCTCACAGATACAAGTATCGACACTGACGGCAATGTCACTGCGTGGAGCTGGGATTTCGGCGACGGATCCAGCTCTGCACTACAACATCCTAACCATACCTATGCGACGGAGGGTACCTACACGGTAAATCTTACTGTGACAGATGACGATGGCAGCACCAACAGCGTATCGCATAGCGTCACGGTCAGCACCGCACCTCCGGTAAATCAAACTCCGACCGCAGCATTCACATCGGCGTGCACAAACCTTAACTGTGAACTCATTGATATCAGCACCGACAATGACGGCAGTATTACCGCCTGGAACTGGGATTTCGGCGACGGGTCTAGCTCTACACTGCAGAACCCGAACCATAGCTATGCGACGGCGGGGACATACACTGTTAGTCTTGTCGCGACCGATAACGATGGCAGTACCAGCAGCGTATCACATAGCGTCACAGTCAGCGCCGCACCACCAGTGAATCAAGCACCTACCGCAGCGTTCACATCCGCGTGTACAAACCTCAACTGTGATCTCACCGATATAAGTACCGACACTGACGGCAGTATCACAGCCTGGAACTGGGATTTCGGCGACGGTGAAAGCTCGATACAACAGTACCCTGCCCATACTTTCACCAGCAGTGGAACCTATACACTGAGCCTTACTGTAACGGATAATAATGGTGCGACGAGCACTGTATCGAATAGCGTTACGGTCAGCACCGTGCCACTAGAGAATCAAGCGCCGACAGCTGCATTCACTTCGGCTTGCACTGGCTTTAGCTGCAATTACACCGATGCGAGCACCGATAATGACGGTAACATCACAGCGTGGAGTTGGAATTTCGGCGACGGATCTAGCTCTACACTGCAGAACCCGAATCATACCTATGCGACAGAGGGAGCATATACGGTCAGCCTTACCGTGACCGATGACGATACTGCGACCAGCAATGTGTCCCACACTGTTACGATCAATATTCAATCAGCACCTTCAACGAAGCTCTATTATCCGGATGTTGCGAATATAATCACCGGCAGTTATGATTGGGGAACGATGGCGAGCTTCCTCGCACCAGATAGTGATACCTATGACATTTATTCAACCGCTGTTTCAGGTAACCAGACTATTGACTGGTATGTGACAACCACGATCACCGAACTGCCTGAAAATATCACTCAGATCAAGGTGATTAATACTGGCCAATATTCACTGGCTGGTGTTTCCCAAAGCTTTTATATCTATAACTTTCAAGATAGCGCTTGGGAACTCGTTGACACCTCAATTGTTGATAATGAGGATGACGTGACGGTCTCTTGGATTATCGGCACGAATATCCCTCACTATATTTCTACGCAAGGTCAGCTGCGGATACGAATAACCGGCACAAAGAACACTAGCAATTTTTATAGCTGGTTGAACGCTCTGTATTGGGAGGTGACACACCTGCCACAGTAATACAGTATTACAACCAGACATCTATAGTGGTCAATTAAATAACGTTAAGCGTCGCTACTAATTCTTTATTATGTACTTCAATGGACTCTAATACGGCTTTAACCATGGTTTGGGTTAAGTCGTCTTTAAGCTTGTAGATTGGCATTTTGTCAAGTACAGGATTAACAACTTGTTCAGCTATTTGAATCACTTGTGGGGTGAAAAATTCAGGCATGCCGTCAACAGTCACCTCATGCACTTGCATATTGGTGACATAAAATGCAGCGTCTTCAGCTTGATAGCTCAGTGACCCCGTCAAACGCGCATAACCACGTTTTTCTAATCCCGCCATTAATAACTTAACATTGAGTTGTAATTCAATTTCATTTTTATCTTTTGCTAATTTGACTACCGGGTTAGTTAACTCAACCGTTATAAAAGGTGTTTTCTTTACTAGCGGCATCACCTTAGCGACTTTCTCTTGCAACTCAGCTTCAGTGAATTTAACCGTGAGTGCCTGTGCCGGTAATATCGATGCGCAGATTACAAATATTATTAGTATTAGCTTATTCATCATTTTAACTCTCCGTGTTAGCACTAAAACCAACGCGATTATCACCCACAGAATAAGCAATAATTTGACTCAATTCTTGTAAGCTATACCCAGACTCTTTCTGCCATTGATTAAAAGCATTTTGGATCGCGGTTAAGCTACGTTTGGTCATTAACCCCCCATCAATAAGCTGATGGCCACGGAAATAAGCTTCAACATCCGAGCTCAAAATAAAGGTGTCTTTACCTAATCGGCGTAATGCATACGGGCCGGTATTACCACCTAAACGGCTGCCGTGTTTTTTCATGTATTGCCACAAACCCACCACGTCATCTGCAGGCCATTGTGCTAACCACTTCGCCACAGACCCATACTCATCACAGATCTCTTTTAACCACATCGCATTATCACGCACTGTTTTTACTTTGGTATAGTTGCGAATAATTTTAGTATCGGCCGCTTTACGCTCTAACATATCATCGGGCATTAAGATCAGTTTATCGATATCAAAACCCCAGAATACCTCTTCAAAGCCGGCCCACTTAATTTCAATAATCCGCCATACAAAGCCTGATTTAAAGATGGCACGGGTAAATTCCGCCAACACATCGCTGTTCTGTACATTAACAAGCTCGGCATTTGTCAGCGGTTGCGATAATAAATACGCTAATGCTTGTTCCCCGCCTTTGCGTTCAGCAGCTCGGTGGTATATTTTGTCGAATGATTCCATTAGTGTTTATAACCTGTATCAATATATACCTGTAGTTTATCGCAATTTTATTCCAACTCGCAATGCTGAAAAGAAAGAAGCGTTTGCAATACAACAACACTACCTCCTAATGATTGACTTAACTTGCATAATTTATCACTTTATTGTTCAATACACTTAGTGATAAACGTCGGTGATAGAAACATTTACGCCATATTGGTTCTTATAATCAGCATATTATCCGTGATAATTCCACGCTTCGTTTACTCACTATCACATGACAATTTCCAAATAGCACTTACTTGGAATAAAAATTCACTGCCTTTAATTATGATTGGGAGAGCTTATGCACCTGCAGATTAATCAACTTAATTGGTCTGTTACCCATAAAGCCATTTTAAAAAATATAAATATGACTGTTAAACACGGTCAATTTGTCGGTTTGATCGGCGCTAATGGTTCTGGTAAGTCATCATTATTACGTTGTGCTTATCGCCGTTACCAGCCAGATTCAGGTCAGGTATTGTTAAATCAAGTAGATATATATACCTTATCTGCAAAATACGTCGCTCAACATGTCGCGGTCGTATTACAAGAGATGCCTGCTGAATTTGGCTTCACCGTTAAAGAAGTCATCGCGATGGGATTAACCCCCCACCAAGGGTTGTTTTCAAATGCCACAACATACCAACACCGTATTGATGACGCATTACATAAAGTCAATTTAACAGCCAACAAAAACCAATGTTTCGACCTACTGTCAGGTGGCGAAAAACAACGCTGTTTATTAGCGCGAGCCTTGGTGCAACAACCACAATTGCTTATTTTGGATGAACCAACAAACCATTTAGATATTCATTATCAATATGAATTGCTTGATCTTATCGCATCACTTGATATTTCGGTGTTGTGTACCTTGCATGATTTAAACATCGCGGCACGTTATTGCGATCATTTATACCTAATAGATGATGGTGAAATAGTGATGCAAGGTTCACCAAATCAAGTACTAACCGAGCATACATTGCAACGCTATTTTTCAATGGACGCCATTGTTCGTCAACAAAGTCATAACGATATACCTTACATTCGTTATATAGCGCCGATTAAATCCTCTGCTACCCCTTATTAAACATCACTCATAAAAAGAATTAACTATGAACAAATTTAACGCGCACTTAAAAAAAATTGGAATGATTGCTCTACTCATGCCATCCATCGCAGGGGCAGCCGTATCGATTGACGTATGCGGTAACATGGTAGATTACCCTAACGTCCCCACTCGAGCCGTAGCTAATGATATTAATATGCTCAATATTATGGTGGCTCTAGGACTCAAAGACAATATGGTCGCTTATTCCGGCGTCACAGCATACAACACAATACCACCAACACTCGCGGCACAAATTACCGGTTTACCCGAGATAGCGATAAAACAGCCCTCGGTTGAAAATTTACTTAATATCGAGGCGGATTTTTTCTTTTCCGGCTGGAATTACGGTATGCCTGTAGGCGGTCCGACGACACCTAAATCATTAGCTCAATTTGGCATTAAAACTTATCTGATTAAAGAGTCTTGTGCCCACGTACAACACAAGGTTGACGCCAGCTTAGACGATACGTTTTACGATATTAGGGCGTTGGGTAAGATATTTGCGATTGAAGCCAAGGCGGAGGCATTAATTGCCTCTTTTAAGCAGCGCTTATCAGTGCTCCAAGCACAATTAAATGGCGTTGATAAAACCACGGTATTTGTTTATGACAGTGGCATCGACAAGCCATTTACAGCCGGTAAATTAGCCACGCCAAATGCCATTATTGAAGCTGCCGGTGGGGTTAATATTCTCAGTGATTTAGCCGTTAGCTGGGGGGCTGTTAGCTGGGAGTCAGTTGTTGATGCAAACCCTGAACACATCGTTATAATTAACTATAATAGCTCCAAAGCTGAAGACAACATTGCGTTCTTAAAACGCTTTCCTGCCACCGCAAACTTGACTGCGGTACAACAAAATCGTTTTACTATTATCGATTACACCGCTGCGACACCCGGCATCGAAAATATCGATGCGATTGATAAATTAGCCCGAGACTTACATCCAGAGCGTTTTAAATAAATGAACAATCAACCTTGTAACAACGTGATAAGCCCAAGATCACAGCAGCATAATCAATGCCAAGATAAACGCGTAATAAAGCTAGCGTGGATCTTATTCATCTTAACTTTTCTGTTATTTATGTCTGTTGTAGTCAGTACTACATTCGGCTCGAGCGATCTAAAGATGCAAACGATCATCTCGATTATAATCAATAAATTAATACCCGATAGTATGCCTGTTATTTGGAGCAAGGGACAAGAATCCATAGTTTGGTTTATTCGTTTACCGCGCATTTTACTGGCGGTGCTTGTTGGTGCCGGTTTAGCCTTGGTTGGCACTTGTTTGCAAGCTGTAACGCGTAACCCAATGGCTGACCCTTACCTGTTTGGTGCTTCGGCAGGTGCATCACTTGGGGCTGTATCAGTTATTTCATATGCAGGTATTTTTATTGCCCCCTTTGACAATGCTCTGAGTATCCCGGTAGCCGCATTTATCGGCGCATTAATATCAATGTTAATGGTGCTATACCTCGCTAAACAAGGACAATCATTGTCACAACACAAACTCATTTTAAGCGGTGTCGCCATCCATTTCATGCTGATGTCGATCACTAATTATTTGATCTTTGTTGGCGATCAAAAGATAGCGGGTTCAGCGTTATTTTGGATGTTAGGTGGCTTAGGTGCTGCGCAATGGTCGCAACTTATTTATCCGCTTATCGCATTGTGTTTAGCATTGCCCATTATGTTGTCTTGGGCTAACTCACTTAATGCCATCATGGCGGGTGATGAAACTGCTATCACACTGGGGGTTAACGTCAATGGTCTGCGTTTTATGGTCTTCTTATTATCCGCTTTAGTCACGGGAACCATGGTTGCCTTTAGTGGTGCGATCGGCTTTGTCGGTTTAATGGTGCCTCATATCGTGCGGATCTTTGTCGGTGCCGATAACAACAAAGTATTGCCCATCAGTGCTTTGGTCGGGGCTTTGCTGTTAGTTTGGGCTGATGCCTTAGGCCGGACATTAATAGCCCCACAAGACTTACCTGTTGGCATAGTAACGTCCGTCATTGGCGGTGGTTTTTTTGTTTATTTAATGGCAAAAAAATAATCGTAAACAATATTAAAAACGCGCCACTTAATGAAAAGTAAGGCGCGTTTGTATTTGCTTTGAATTTTGAGTATTACGACTGACTGATCGTTACTTATTCCAACGCTTAAAGAGCAACGAAGTATTAATGCCACCAAAGGCGAAGTTATTACTCATCACAACGTCAGTGTGGATCTCACGGCCTTCACCGCGAATATAATCAAGATCGCCACATTCAGGCGCGATATTGTCTAAATTGATAGTCGGTGCGAACCAGTTATCTTGCATCATGTTGATTGATGCCCATGCTTCAATTGCGCCACAAGCACCCAAGGTATGACCGAGATAACTCTTTAATGAGCTGATTGGTTTTTTACCTAACGCAGCAGCGGTGGCGTTGGTTTCGGCAATATCACCGCGATCGGTTGCGGTACCGTGGGCGCACACATAACCGATTTCAGCGATATCAATATTGGCATCTTCAACCGCTTGTTCAATGGCAATTTGCATCGTAGCAGCGGTTGGTTGGGTAACGTGTTTACCATCAGAATTACAACCAAAACCAATAATTTCAGCATAAATTTTCGCGCCACGCGCCAGGGCATGTTCTAACTCTTCTAGGATCAGCGTACATGCACCTTCACCAATGACTAAGCCATCACGATCAGCATCAAATGGTCGCGGTGTTAATTCAGGTGTGTCATTTTTCACACTGGTCGCATACAAGGTATCAAATACGGCCGCTTCGGTAATACACAACTCTTCAGCGCCACCAGCAACCATCAAGTCCTGACGACCAAATTTAATCGCTTCATACGCATAACCAATGCCTTGTGAACCCGACGTACAGGCCGAACTGGTGGTAATAACACGCCCCGTCAAACCGAAGAATACGCCTACGTTTACTGGCGCTGTGTGTGACATAGTTTGGATATAACTGGTCGCTGTTACGCCAGACATGTTACCCGTGTCCATCATTCGGCTAAAATTAATCAGTGGCTCAGTAGAACCCACAGATGAACCATACGAGATCCCCGTACGGCCATCGGTTAATGCGGGGTGATCTAATAACTGCGCTTGTTCTAATGCCAATTCTGTTGCCCGTGTCGACATTAACGATACGCGCCCCATTGAACGCACTTGTTTACGTTTATAGTGTGCTGGTTTTTCGAAATGCAGCACTGGCGCCGCTAAGCGGGTATTAAGTCCATCAAGATAATCCCATTCAGGCATCACTTTAACGACATTTTTACCTTGTTCTAATCCAGCTTTAAACGTAGGCCAATCATCACCAAGCGCGGTGATCGCAGACATACCTGTTACAACAACTCTTCTCATTAGATCAGTCCACCGTTTACAGAGATAACTTGACGGGTAATGTAAGCCGCACAATCAGACATTAAGAATGACACGGTACCCGCCACTTCTTCTGGTTTGCCCATACGTCTTAATGGGATCATTTTTTTGATTTCATCGAGCGGTAGATCTTTAGTCATGTCTGATTCGATTAAACCAGGTGCGACACTGTTTACCGTGATCTTACGTTTTGCTAGCTCAAGTGATAACGCTTTTGATGCCGCAATAATACCGCCTTTGGCAGCGCTGTAATTCACTTGACCACGGTTACCCATTAGGCCAGAAACAGATGCCATAGTAACGATACGACCGCCTTTTTTAGCGCGTACCATCGGCATTACCGTTGGGTGGATCACATTGTAAAAACCGTCTAAGCCAGTACGGATCACGTCATCCCAGTCTTCGCCTTCCATGGATGGGAATGCCATATCACGGGTAATACCGGCATTGCAGACTACGCCATAATACGCGCCATGTTCAGCGATATCCGCTTCGATACTGGCTTTTGCCGCGGCTCTGTCGCACACATCAAATTGTAATAAGCTGGTGCGTTGACCGAGTTCAGCAATCTGAGCACAAGTATCCTGCGCAGCCTCAACACCCGAACGGCAATGCACGGTGATATCAAAACCGTCTTTGGCTAATTGCAGCGCAATCGCTTTGCCCAGTCCACGACTTGAGCCAGTTACTAGAATACGTTTACTCATGATTATCCTTTAAAAATTGTGCTGGATCCTGCGGTTGGAATACATTGATGTTAGCTTTTGCTAGTACCGCATTATCTTCATCTTTTATAACGCAATCAAAAACACACAGTCCTGATTCGTCTTGAATTAGTTTTTTGGCTTCGATTAACAAGGTCTTCCCTACTTTAAATATACCCACTTCGGCGTTATATTTACGGGAGCCAAGCAGGAAACCAATTTTCACTTCACCCGCATCATCTAATGCATGTGCACCACCATAAGCCGCAATGGTCTGCGCCATATATTCGCAGCCAACATAACTTGGTACGCCCTGTTTGGCGCTATCAAAGAAAGGGTTCGTGGGCGTAATAGTCACTCGGCAACTGACGTTTTCGTCGTCATAACTCACCAACTCATCAATTAAGATCATCGGTGCGCTATGCGGTAATACGTCCGCTATTGGGTACTTTTTCACTGCTATTTTCCTATCACTAAACTGATATTGTTACCGCCAAAAGCAAATGAATTACTCATGCAGGTTTGTAACTTATTCTTAGCTGTACGCTCGGCATTGGCCTTGGCATTCACTAAGTTTATCGTCGCAAGGTTGTTATCTACCTCACCATCGCTGACATTAACCGGCACTTTATGCGCTGGGTTATATTCATCATTCAGTAATAACCAGCAGATACCCGCTTCCAATGCACCTGCGGCACCTAATGTATGCCCAGTCATGCCCTTAGTCGACCCGCACAATACCTCACTACCACAAGCGTTAAACATGGCTTTGGCTTCCATGTCATCATTCTTTGGCGTGCCGGTACCATGCAGGTTTACATAATCTATTTGTGAGCCTTGTAACTGCGCTTCGGCCAATGCTGCTTGCATCGCCCGTAATGCGCCCTCACCTTCTGGATGCGGTGCCGATAAATGGTGAGCATCAGAGGTTTCAGCCGCCCCCAATAATTGAATACCGCCCTGCTCTTTAGTGACGACAAATAACGCTGCCGCTTCACCAATATTAATGCCATCACGGTCTGCCGCAAACGGATTAGTCTGTGTGGTCGCTGTTGAGGCTAATGCCTTAAAACCATTAACAGTCAGTTTTGCTAAGCTATCAACACCACCCGCAATCACTACATCGGCTAAATCAGCTTCCAATAATGCTTGCGCACTCACCAGGGCTTTACCACTGGATGAACAGGCTGTCGAAATACTGTAAACCGGTCCTTTAGCCTGACATAGATCAGCAATAAACTGCGCTGTGGTGCCCATTTCCTGCATTTTGTAATGGTAGTTATCTGGGTATTTGCCTGTCGCGAGTTTTTGCTTTAATGCTTGTTCGCCGTATTCGATACCCGAGGTACTGGTTCCTATCACTACTGCGATACGTTGTTGACCAAACTCAGTAATTAACGGCGCTAGCGTATCGGCAATTTGTAAATAAGCCAACTGACCAAGCTTATCATTACGAGTAAGCATTTTACCGTTAGTATCCGCTTCTAAGCCAGAGCCTGTTTTATTAAAAGTTGTTTTATCAAAAGCTGCATCAGGTACACGTCCCACATATTGAGGCTCTGCGTTTGGCAACTCGCTATCAAGTACTAAACCACTACGGCTACCTGTTAGTAATCCTGCGGTCACAGATGCTTTCGAATCGCCTAATGCGCATACCACACCAAAATCTTTTAGACAGATACTCACAGTGACACCTTAGTTAATTCTGTTATTGTTATTTGATAATCGCGCAGTAAATGCTTAAGGATATAACGATTATCGAACTTTTCGACGGTTAAAATAACCTGACCATTTTGGGTTAATGTACGCGTCCAATCCGTTGCAGTTTGACCTGAACTATGTCTAAACTCTTGTTTGAACAAGCCATTGGTCGCTGACTGTAATTGCGCAAATGGCCAGTTCACCCATTGCAGATCTGCAATCACATAACTGATATCTAATCCCGGTACGGGCACATATTGATTAATCACAGCTTCGTCATTCACGCTCCACAATACATCAAACAGCGGGATACCTGATGGTGTCATTGCGACTAATTTAATTTGCGTTTCAGTAAACTCGACTTGGGCTAATAAACTGTGAATTTCACCATCAAAATCTGCTTCAATTAGCTGTGTTTTCGCCTGCATCTGTAATGCTGCTGGCGGCGCAGTCAGTTGTAAGGTGACACCGGGAGCCATAGTGACTAAATGGCTTTGTGGCATGCTAATACAGCCAGTTAATAATAAGGCCGTGAATAACACAGCGCTTAATCGCGGTGCATTTAACTTCAATACACTTAACCTCAGTACACGTAATCTCGGTAAACAGGTCCACTTCATTTTGCTACCTCAATTTCCTTGTTATTCAGATCGTTGTCAGTTTCTTCCATTTCAACCTGCTTAGCACCCAGTGACGCTACTTGTTTCGCGCTTAGCGGCGCTAATAGAAAGACTAACAAAATGCCAAACATAACAGTTAAACCGAAACTTTCTACCGCAGGCGTCACACTTAGCGCAAGCACACCAAATACCAGCGCAGATGAAATAGCCGACAAGGTTATCGCTAAAACGGTATTACGTTGTAATCCATGCTCTTGATAAAAAATAACATAATCAATGGCTAAGGCGAGAATAAGTAATACCGCTAACAAATTGAAAATATTAAGATGACCTAAGGTTAATTGCGTTAATAGCAAGGCACCGCCAGCACTGACCACAATACTTAATAACCCTAACAAGCCTTGCATCAAGCCAAAACGTAAACACAATACCATCGTCACCACTAATATTGCCCCTGCGAACAGTAACAATAACGCTTGGCGATAATGGCTTAATGCCGCAGACACTTCCGCTGGTTTATTATCAATGCTCATGTCAGGTTGTGCTGCGATCCATTGCTGTAAGTCAGTATTTAATGCCACACCGGAAGTTTCAACCCACAAGGCGTACTTCTCATTGTCATCACTAATCTGGTATTGATAAATATACACTTCAGATAAAGCCTGCAATGGACCTGCATTAAACGCTGCTAACGTTAACGGCTTAAATTCATCTACCGTATCGGTTAACCCTAAGATCGCTAACCCCTGCTGGAAAACCTGTTGTTGCTCAGCGTCTTTAAGCAATTCATTATTTGCTTGCTGCTTGGCTACCGACGGTAATAAACTGGCAATACTCTTCACGGTTAAACCTTGCAGTTGTGAATTCTGTAATCGTGCAAGCAAGACTTCTTGACGCTGCAATAAGGTTTCACTGTCATCAGCAGTGATCACAATACGCTGACTGTGTTGGTAACCCATTAACTTCGCCATCTTGATCTCGTTATCAATCAAAAACGCGGGGCTGGAATTAAGTAACCGGATATCGTCATTAAAATTAATGTCATCGATGACAATCGCGCTGACTAACCCTAAGCTCAATACGACAAACACGAGTCGGCGTTGCTGGTGCAGTTTTGTTAACCAAACATTTAGCTTATCTGTTAACACCCAAACACTTGGCGTTACGCTAATTTTGCCTGTTAGATTAAAATAAGGCAGTAATAGCAGCACAGTTAACAGTGCACCGAACAAGCCAAAGATCATGAATACGGCCACTTGACTCAATAAGGATAACGGCGACATGATAAGGGCCGCATAACCCAGCGCAGTGGTGATAAAGCCTAAACACAAGGCGGTGCGGATCGATTTAATACCACCACGAGTATTTAAGCTCACAAAGGCATGAAAGCAGTAATCAATCACAATACCAATTAAGGTCACAGCAAAGACTAAGGTGAGTAAATGCAATTGATTGAATAAAGTAACGACTGCCGTTAAGCCATAAACCACTGAAATGGTTAATACCATGAGCGCTAAATTCACCGGTTTTGCACTGCGAAATACCATCAAGATCATCAATAACACGGCGAGTAATGAGATAACACCAAAGGTCGACATTTCATATTCAGCTTGCTGACTGGATTCTGCCGTGTGGAATAACACCCCACTGTAAAGCACATCCACATCAAACTTGCTTTCTAATCGTCGGAACTCTGCTTGCAACTGCTGCGAAAATGCTTGAGTTTGCTTCACCGAGAAACCATCAACATCAACCTTAATTGGCATGATGTAATGCTTTAATCCATTTTTATTGACGACAATAATGCCCTGTTCAGTTTCAAACGATTGTAACTGGGTTAAACCTGTCGCCAAAAAATCAGCCAAATTCAGTCTTGGGGAAATAGCTAAACTACCGCTAACGAACGGATCGCTTACTTGGGTTAACTTACCTAACACGAAGTTATTGATGGCTTGAGGAGTGCTTAACAAAGCTTGATAGTCATCGGTCATGACACTGTCACGATAAGGCTGATAAAACGCAATCACCTCGCTGATATCAGGGACTGTCATTGATTCGTTTTCAATGCCATCAAATGACGTAATTTCATTAGCTAACTGGCGATATGCCGGGATCGCCTGTTCACCCGATATAGCCACCAGCACCCGTTGATTAGCTTGTTGGAATAATGCAGCCTTGGCTTGCTGTATGTTATATTGCTGGCTGGCTTGCGCTTGGCTGTCGGTCGGTAATAACGACAGAATGTTAGTCTCTATTTGCCATTGCCCCCAACCTAACTGATAACCTGCTAACAGCAATACCATAGCCAATTGCAGCAAGTAACATTTCAGCCCAAGCTTTTTATTAAGATCTCGGTTATTACTGCCACGGCTGTCACTGCGACTGTTCGCGCTAAGATTAGAGTTGCTCACGAATAGCCTTTGGCAGTTCATCAACCGCTGTCAAATTAATCGTAATCTCGGTACGGTTACCCGAGGTTTCAAACAATACTAAATGCTCGACAGTATCCTTCCCGCATAACTCAATCACCCGCATAACTTTGGCTATCGTCGCGTCTTTTGGCGTTAACTCAATACAGGTTTGGTTTGAAGATGCTGTTTTTGTTAATGATGCTTTTGTTGATGAAGAAGCGGCCAAACTAAATTGGCTTTCTAGCGCAGCAAGGTCCCCGGACAAGGCACTCATGAGCACAGTTGCAATGGGCGTGGCATTATTGATTTGTTTCTGCTGCTGACGATGGTCAATGGAAAATAACCCCTCGTCTTTGAGTATCATGGTCGAGGCAATCGGTTGGCTGGTATGCCAAACAAAACCCAAGGCTTGATCTAAATACAACTCACCCGTTGAGGTTATAGGGTTTTTCAGTACCGTAAAATACTTGTTTTGCACAAACGTGCCACTGGCTATTGTCAGCGGTTTAAACTGTGATAATAATACCAGCGGCGCTTCAATCGTACCGTTACTTGAATCTGAGCTTAGGCCTTTAACATCATCGCCAGCAAACACATTACTGGCCAATGACATTAACAGCAGTAGTCGTAACCAACTACCCATTCAATTCACCGTTCAATTTATCAGTAAAGACAGTAGGTGTCACAAATTGCAATTCTTGTGTTTCTAAATCAACGGCAAGCTGGATCGTCGATGCTTTGGTTAATTTCTTACCCGTTTCTAAACAAGTGATCAGGTATTCCATTTTTAAGCGCGATTCCACTTCAACTAAATGTGCATCCACTTTGATCTTCTGCGCATAACGCGCCGAAGCAATGTACTTCACGCGCATATCGACAATCGGCCACACGTAACCTGATTTACTCATATCTTCATAATCGTAATTCATTTTACGTAATAGCGCGCTGCGAGCCACTTCAAAGTAACGCGCATAGTTACCGTGCCACACGACTTGCATCGGATCACAATCATGAAACGGTACGTCAATAATAACGGATTCTGATAACAGACTATTTTTGCTCATTTATTTATTACCTGCTCATATCTTTTACATGAATTATTGATAAAGCGCCCAACGCTGGGTTTGAATAGCGTCAATTGTAAAGCGTAATAGACTTTCCATTGGTCGGTCTTCTACTAGCGGTTCAAAGAAGCTGCAAATGTCGTTATACATCGCTTGAACAGCGACAGGTAAACTGGCTAAATCTAACTCTTTACGTTCAATACGAATGCGTAAACCTTGTACTGTCGCCAATAATGTCGTCGCTAATACTTGCTCAGTAAGCTGTAACACCCGCATTGCATCACGCGAGGCAATCGTACCCATGCTTACTTTGTCTTGGTTGTGACATTCAGTAGAGCGTGAGAACACACTGGCTGGCATGGTCTGTTTTAATGCTTCTGCAGTGTAGGCTGATGCGCCAATCTGCATGGCTTTAAAACCGTGGTTAATATAACGACGTTCTTCACTGCTCATGGATAAGTTTGATGGCAAGCCATTACTATATTTAGTATCAACCAAAGACGCTAACTGACGGTCAGCAAGATCGGCTAGGTTAGCAACCGCAGTTTTCATGCTGTCCATTGCCATCGCGATATGACCACCGTAAAAATGACCACCGTGTAATACGTGCTCACCTTGACCATCAATAATCGGGTTATCGTTTGCCGAGTTCAGCTCGTTCTCTATCATTTGACGGAACCAAGGCAGTGAATCCTGTAATACCCCGATAACGTGCGGCGCACAGCGAATAGAATAACGATCTTGTAAACGGTCAGCATTACGCGGGTGTTCTGCATGATTTAAATCATTACGGATCCACGTAGCGACTTGTTGCTGGCCTGGGTGTGGTTTTACCGAGAATAAGATCTCATCAAAATGATGGCTGTTACCTTGAATAGACAGACTCGCCATAGCGGTAATACGCGCCGCCAGTTTAGTAAGATAGTTAGCACGATCAAACGCTAAACAAGCAACAGCCGTCATGACCGCTGTGCCATTCATGATCGCTAATCCTTCTTTAGGTCGCAATACCAATGGTGTTAAACCCACCTCGCGCATGACTTCACCACTGTTGCGGATCTTGTCTTTGTAATACACATCACGCTCGCCAATTAATGCCCCAGCAACATAAGATAACGGGGTTAAATCGCCACTTGCGCCTACCGAGCCTTCTTGTGGGATAGCTGGAATAATATCGTGTTCTAAGTATGCTGCGAGTAAATGCAGCATTTCCCAGCTTACGCCAGAATAACCTTGTGCTAACGAAGTAAGACGGGTCGCTAACACAGCACGGCCTTCGGCAACACTGAATAACTGCCCTAAACCACAACCGTGAAAACGGGTAAGGTGTAATGGCAATTCATGTACGAGATGAAGTGGTACTTTGACTGTCACTGAATCGCCATAACCAGTGGTTACGCCATAAATAACCCCATCTTCTTTTAATAAGCTGTCTAAAAAGGCTAACGCTGAATCAATCTTATTGGTTAATTCTGGTGCATTACTGATACTGACATGCTTTTCTTGTTTCGAAATTGCAACGATATCTTCAATCGTTAAACGTGATTCGCCAAACTTAATTGTTGCTTTAGTGGTAGCCACTGACTTCTCCAAACTATTTCTTACGTTCTACTTTATGGTCTTCTTGCCAAAAATCAAAAAAGTTAAACCATTGATACGGGTATTGCAGACAAAAGTGTTCTAACCTTTGCGCATATTGATTAATTAACTCGCCGATATCGGCTTGTCTGGTTTTACGTGCAAACTTCAACTTATCTGATACATGCTCAAAAATAAGGTGATATTTGTTACCGTCTTTCAAACAAAACAGATAATACACAGGACATTCCAGCAACGAAGCGAGAATAAATGGCCCTTGTGAAAACGGCGCTTGCTGACCTAAAAAATCGGCATAAACCACGCGTCCAGGAGATGTCGTACTGGTGCGATCACCGACAATCACGACCTTCTCACCCGCTTCTACGCGTTGTTTTAATAAAATGGCTAAATCAACACCCACATCTGACACTTGAATGAAGTTAACATTCACATTGGGGTTAATTTTTTGCATTATCTTATTAAACTCAATCGCATGATGAGTAAAAACCAATACATTAATACGGGTTTTATACTTACCCACACTGAGCGTGCGACATACTTCCAAATTACCCAAGTGCGAGCCAATAAATACCGCGCCCTTATTATCTTCGAGTAATTTTTTAAATTTTTCGTCATAACTGTACTGCACTTGATCGATAGTGATCTTGCCAGTCCAAGCATCGATCTTATCAAATGCACCTTGGGCAAAAGTATAGAAATGTTTAATACCTTCTCGATGACCCGGCTGTTTCGAACTGCCTTTGCGCTTGGCAATTTTGCCAAGGTAATTTAACGAGGCTTTTTTACTTTCCCCACCGGTGAAATACAAATACACAATCACGGGATAAAGAATAATAGATAAACCGGTACGGCCTAGAATACGGTAGCAAAACAGTAATGTTTTCATACCAAGGTAGGTACCGCGCTCTTGCATTTTGGACCAGTGTTTTGTGGTTGCCATATTGCCACTCTTTCCTAACTAATTTTCTAAAATAAGCTCTAAATCAGGTTCTAAATTTACGCAATAATAACTGCGGTAAACGTTTTAACATGCCAAACACTAACCGGGTGTGCATCCATGAAATAGCCACGTTGTCTTCCCATAAACGGAAGTGCGATACGCCATTTTCAGGGTAGTTAACCTTGGTTGGTAAGAACGTCGTTTCTACGCCATCCCAATATAAACGTACCATGATCTCGGTATCAAACGCCATGTAGTGGCCAAGAGTGCCATGTTTCGCTAACAAGCCTAACGTCTCAGCCAGTGGATATACCCGAAAACCACACATGGTATCTTTAATATCAAATGATAACGTTTCAATCCATACCCAAACATGGGTTAAATAACGGGCGTAATAACGATGCTTCGGTACCGATTCATTATAAATTGGTCGGCCACTAATGAGCTGATTTGGCTGTGCCTGTGATAATGCCACCAGCTGATTAATATCAGTAATATCATGCTGGCCATCGGCATCCACCTGAATCGCGTGGGTAAATCCCATGCTATCAGCCTGTTTTAAGCCCGTTTGCACCGCCGCACCTTTCCCCTGATTATAGGGATGACTGACTAGCGTCACATAACTGTATCGTTCCGCCAATGCCTGCATAAATGCGCTACTATCAGCATCACTGCCATCATTAATCATGATCACAGGTAACTGGAATTCCGCTAAAGACCCTAATAACTTATCAATCACGACCGTGTGATTATAGTTAGGAATGACAATGCAATAACTCACACTTCACCTGCTTTATTGTCTTCTGAAATAGTTAGCGTTATTTCTTCTAAAACATGATTAACCGCTGTTTCAGCAAAAATAAGTCGACCAGAAGAATTGGATTTAATATCACCGTTTGGCGTTGTCGATTGATAACTGAATAGCACTTTTTCGGTTGATTTTTTAGTGAGCGTGAGCACGACTTCTTGACCCGGTAAGATCATTTCCTGAAACTTCAGCACTTGAATATCCATCACATCTGTTGCGCTAATGTCTAAGTATTGTTGTGCGAACTTTGCCGCCCAATGCAATTGCACCACACCCGCTAAAATTGGTGCTTGATCGAAATGACCTTTAAAGTAATCTAGGTCTGCCGGGATATGCAAGGTTAATACAGCGCTTTCATCGCTTAGCACTTTATTCAGGATCCTTGCATCCACTTTTACTAATTCAGTCAAACAATTTCTCCAATTCTTTAATCACTAATTTACCTTGAGAATTAAATGGCATTTGCGCTGGGTAGCGCCATTTCTTAGGTAAACAGATACGTTCAAACTCACTGAGTAAATGCTGTTTAAAGCTATCATTCAATGACTTTTTACTTTGTTCGTTCAGTAATGCTTGCCCTTCAGCTGTCAGCTCAACAACTGCCGCTAACACTTGTTTTTTGACGCCATCAAGTACGATCACACGCACTTCATTAACCAGCACATGTTGCAGTAAACAGCGTTCCATATGATCGAGATTAATACGTTTTTCTTCATGTTTAATCGTGCGGTCAGCACGGCCTAACATTTCAAAGTGCTGCTCATCAATGCGCTGAACACGATCTTCAGTCACGTAATTCGCTTCATTAATGTAGGGAGATGTTAACACCAACTGCGCAGTTTCAGCCATCACACGATAACTAATATCAGGGAAAACCTGCCACGCACTTGGGGTAGTACCTTGACACTGTCGCCAGGCAATACCACCGGTTTCAGTGCTGCCAAACACTTCGATGGGTGCTTGTGACAATTGCTTAAATAACGTTTTCGCAATTTCAAACGGTAACGGGCCGCCAGAACTAAACACAGCTTGTAATTGCGCTTTGTTAGCCATCAAGACATTGTCTAAACTCAGCCGTTTTAGATGCGCAGGGCTTGAGATCAATAATGCAGTTTGGCGGTTATCATCTGTTAACTTGTCACCTAACTCTTCAGTTAACAGCTGACTAATATGTTCTGGGTATTCAAAGGTATCGTTAACAATGGCCAAGCCAGATTTTAACGGTAACAAGAGTTTAAATAACAGGCCATAGATATGCTGATGGGAAACCGTGCTTAATAATAACTGTGAAGTATCTAAACGCGCAGTAAAGGTATTAATCAATACATCAACTTCGCAGTTAAGCTGACTAAACTGTTTCACAATAGGTTTATGCTGTCCGGTCGAGCCTGAGGTAAAGAAGGTAATTTGACAGTCTAATGGCGTAAACAGATCCGTTCTATTTTGTAATGGCTGGATCTGAGCAGCAATCACATCATGTCCGGCGATACTGTTCGTATTAATTAAAGGCGTGTCGATTAATGCTACATTTATCGCATCTAGCCCATCAACTTTAATATCACCTAACGTAGCCTGACATTGCAGCGCGATATGCATGAGCGTTTGCTGCTGTGCATTCGGTGGCATAACAATGTGGCGACCCTCTAGTGCGAGGGCAAAAAAACCAACACTAAACTGATAGCTGGATTGATGAAATAACAACACACTATCTGCATCAGTTTGGCGAATCACCTGCCTTGCATCGTGAATATCAGCACTAAACTGCTCAAAACTATAGGCTTGCTTGTTAAGATAAAAGCAAATATCACGCTGACATAGCGACTGTCCCGTCATTACTTAAGCTTCCTTGTTCGCAGTTTCAATGCTTGGGTTGTCACTGTTATCGGCATTATTCTTAGCGTGTTGACGCTGCACAAACAGGCGCACAACAAATTCAACCGCACATAGACTGCCAATCAGAATATAGGCAATGAAACCGTTATAAATAGTCCACACTTTAAATGAGCAATATAACGCTGTGTACAATGAAATACTGGCGTTAATGATGAAGAAACCACACCACACCAAGGTAACTTTACGTGTGTAACCCACCGCATGTTCAGGTAAGTTCGGATCTTGTAATCGCGCAAACGTTTCAATAACGGTGGGCGGTTTAAAGTATGAATACGCAAATACCGCCAACATGGCAAAATTGACCATCAGCGGATATAGCTTAAAACCAATATCAGAGTCCGTGAATAACGAGGTAACTATCGCCAAGCCACCCAGTGCGGTAGCAGGTAACAACCAAGGCATTTTATTTAAGACACCACGTAACATCACTAAACGCGACATTAATAAGGCTAACAAACCCAAGGCAAGCCAAAAAGGACTAACATAATTTAGTCCTAAATAGACAGCAAAGGGATAGAGTAATAAGCACAATCCCAACAGCACAGTAACTACTTTTTTCAACATAAGTTTTTCAACATAAAGTCTTCAACATAGCTTCTTCACATGTCATAGCACGATGAACTAAGCAGACAGCGATTATTTCGCTAACGTTAGTTTTTCGATTTCGTTAACAACGTCTTCTACTGTACGTACTAATTTAAACACTTCAGGTTCAATTTTTTCGTTAGTAATGTCGCGTAATTTAATCACTAAATCAATGGCATCAATACTGTCTAAATCTAAGTCAGTATATAAATTAGCTTCTAGGCTAATATCATCGGCTTCAATTTCAAATTCTTCAACTAAGATATCGGCTAATGTTTGGTAGATCTGTTCTCTAGATTGCATGGGAAATCCTTAATTAAGCCGCAGCGCGAGTCTGAGTAATGAATGCACTTAATGCATTAATCGATGAAAAATGGTGTTTAATCTCTTCCGAGTTTGCATCGATTTTGATGTTGTAATGTTTCTTTAGGATCAGACCTAATTCAAGCGCATCGATGCTATCTAAACCTAAGCCTTCAACAAACAATGCATCCGCATCGTTAATATCTTCAACTTCAATATCTTCAAGGTCTAGTTCCGCAATAATAAGCTTCTTTAGCTCAGTTTTTAATTCAGTCATGGGTCAGTAGTTCCTGTTTAAAATAACTTTCAAGTTCACGGCAATAATGGCGAACTTGTTTACTCATGGGTGTTCCTGCTGCAGTTGAAATTGACGGCACATTGCGTGTTAACTGCAGCATAAATTTAGCTTTTTCGCTTGGAATTTGATACCAAGATTCTGCTTTGGTTAATGTACTTGGCGTTACATTAATTAATACAGTGGTAATGGGTGCCTGACAACGTAAGGCGATATTGGCTGCGCCACGTTGAAAAACTAATTCTTTTCCCGGTACGGTACGTGTGCCTTCTGGGAAAATAATCAGATTATTACCCTGCTCTAATGATAATTTGCACGCATCGAGCAAGGCTTCGGGGTCGGCGTTACTGATATAACCGGCATTTTTAATCACCCCACGAATAAAGGGATTACTAAATAAATGCGCTTTAACCACACAATCAGCATTGGGGATAATAGAAAGCAATACCACCACATCAATCAATGACGGGTGATTGGCAAGAATCAGTTGCCCTTGTAGCTGCGCCAGTTCAGCGCGATCGCGCAGATCAAATTTGAAGATCCGCGTAAACGCCATCATGGCAATAAAAAACCGGAAACTGTAGTGTACGGTTTTACGCGCAGCACGTTTCTGTGCTTGTTCACCACGAATACACAATTTCTGTAGCGGAAATACCAACACCGTCAGTATCAACCCACCCACGCCAAATAAGCTAAAGCACGTGGCTGTAGCAAATAAACGCCAAAGATAATTAAGCGCTTTATAAACACAGTTAAGCGCCTTAAACATCCATCGTTCCAGAGATTAAATCACAAGTCCAAACATGGCGATCAGACGTATACTGTAACGTTGATTTTGGTACTATTTTTGGTGTTAAACCTAAGTTGGTATCAAACCAGTTAATAAAACACAAGGCTGCGGGCAAGTTCAATTCAGCCGTATCTTGTTGAACGCCTTGCTTATCGCCGCTTTCAGCGCCTTTTTCAGAGCCCGAGAAGGCGCTAAAATTAATGTCGATATTGGCAATTGTCGCTGGCGTAGGTGTTAGCGTCACCACCATAGCAACCGCGTGGTCCACTTGCTGTTCATCTTGGAACTGGGAATACAATTCTGGCAGTTCACGGTCGACATGTACGATAAGTAGCTTATTCGCACGACCCGATTTTAGTCGCGCGTAGGCATCAACAAACGCATAAAAGAAGCTATCTTTACCTGCAGAAATGGCGTTAATTGCTTGTTTGTTTTGCTTGAGGATACTGTATAAACCCGGCACTGCATTATGGACAGAAGTACTAAATGCGGTGGGTGAAATGTCTTGTTCTGCAGCAATATCAGTCAGTAATGCTGATGTTTTGTGTAAATCACCATGACGACTCGAGAATACAATATCAATTTGTGCTAATTTTTCTGATATTTCAAGTTCTGACATTTCAAGTTCTGGTGTTTCAGACTCTGATGTTTCAGGCAATGTAGAAGGTGCAGAGAGCGCATTTTCTGCCGTATAAAGTGCAATTTTAGCGAAAGGACTTAAACGACGACGTTGCATTGCAGGCACAAACTCTAACTTTGGCCAAACTGATGATTTTTGTTGAATGCCGTCGGATTTGTTAGTTTTTTCAGCGCAGGAAGTTGACCAAGAGCTAATACTTTCTAGATGTAACTTCAACGGTTTCTCCTAAAACTAAAATGGCGGCAATAAATATGCCGCCATAATAATTAATCGTTAACAATAAATCAACAGCTAAATTTAAAACGCAATAACTATCAATTGGTTACAAAGGATGGTTTATTCTATTTTATAAGCTGATAATGACTATTTGATTGTAAATGCAACAATAACAACGCTTACTTTCGCTTACAAAATATTACTGTCAATATTCTCGATTATTTCTTCTTACAAGCGAGAAGCGTATGACCGAGACCTAAATCATCGGTATCTTGATCGACATACATACCCGCGTCTTGGATCAAACGCATCATATCTTTAGAGTGATACATACGACTATTACCATTGGCCATAGCAGTAAAGTAGATCGAAGTAGCATTAACACAATAAGCACCCGCTTCGTAGGGTTGTCTATCCCAGAACGTTTCTAAGATATATAAACGGCTATCGGCAGTCATTACGTCAGCAGCACGTTTAAGAATACTTAAGATCTCGCTTTTGCTAAAACAATCTAAAAACTGACTCATCCAGATGGTATCGGCACCAGCAAAGAAGGTTCGGCTTTCATCAAGTAAATCAGTTTCATGGCCGTGAATACGATCGTCAACACCCGCCTCTTTCGCATTTGCCAACGCCACATTAAGCTGCCCCGGTAAATCCATGATAGTAACGTTGACGTTTTCATCATGCTTGGTACACGCTAATGACCATTTACCGGTATTGCCACCCACATCTAAAATGTGTTTTGGCTTGTGCTCGAACAATAATGCCAGTACTTCAGGAAAGGCATGGTCTGAATAGTAATGATCAAATTCGAACCAGCTTCTTTTCGCTTCTTCCGGTAATTGACTTAAACCTGGGTAAATCGTTTTCCAATCACCAAATACATGCAGGCCAGCTGGCGTACCGGTTTCAATGGCTTTATCTAAATCAAACAGACCTTGGTAACAAACATGGTGGGTAAAATCGAGATTCTTTAATGCCATATCATCGTGAAGCAAAAAGTAACCCACTTTATCTAAAATAAAGTTGTCATCTTGTTGCCACACTAAACCCATGCTTAGTCCCATATCAAGCAATACACTGATACCGTATTCACTGGTATCCAGCTTGTCTGTCAATGCTAATAAACTGATGCCTTGTTTACCTGCGTCATCAACTGCTTTTAAAATACCAAACTTTAATAGGCAACGCGCCACCTGAAATGCAACGGGTGCAAAGGCAATCTTCTGTGCTTCGAACTTTGCATTAAACGCTGAGACTTCAGCTGGTTTATCATAAAAAGCCATTATTACTCCATGAGTTAATTCAACACTCTAATATATACTTACGAGTCTAATATAAATTACCATTCGATTCCTTATTAACATCATGTTTTCCCATAAAAAAAGCGATGATCACTTAAACTGTAATCATCGCTCATTCATTTAATGTTTAATATACCCTTCATTAGGTTTGCTGATTGTGCATTTGAAGTAGCTTGGGTATAAAAGTGAGCTACACGTATTAGTAATTTAATATCAGGCGGGAACCACTTCCCCACTTTTAGTTAATGCATCACTGCTCTCACAAATTTCATAAATAGCGCTGTTTCAATATGCCATTCTGAATGGCAATAAGGCAAAACATGATGCATCTATCATTTAATTAAAATACAGAGAGTAAGGTGGAGAGAGACTAACTTCTTGCTCGTTTCGGAGAAGTTATTTAATCACTATTCCCATCACATTAGAGAGATATTATGAAGCAAGTAAATCCTTACCTTCCGTTTTTGTTTTCAACTTTCAAGCGAGATCATAGCCTGATGCTAAGTGATTTAAAATGGAAAGCTTTTGAATCTCATGACTTTTTAGGCGATGGTGAAGATTGGGCGTTGCTGTTAGAAAATATGCTTTCAGAAAAGGATCCAAGCTTATTAGAAAAACTGAGTTTTGGTGATGAAACGCTAATGTTTACCATTCATAGTGAAGACAAAGATGCATTGCATACAATTGCTGAAATGGTCTTTGAATTTTATGATGATGATGATTTATTAGATGCGTGTATCGCCCGTTATGCTCAGTACGAATTTGAACCAGAATTAACAAGTAAATCCGAGTGATCAATACGACGCACCTGATTTAAGCCTTAATTTCAATTTAGCAATAGTGTCAATAATGCAAACCGTCCAATTTGAAGCATAAGATGTCAAACATTAATACGGTGACAATTTATGCTTCAGCATACATACCAACGCCAATTTAGTTATCTACGCCAGTACCAATTGAGTTTTGCTGTTATGGCGTAACGATCATTAACCCGATAACACGCGAGGTGCCTGATATGATCCCGCAATCACCAGAGCAGACTATATTGACCTCGTTTATTTACCGCTTTGATAAAACCGATTTTGGCCAACCAACGGTACTGCTAACCAATATCTATCGCGGTGCGTTTTACAGCAGTAATAATGGTTTAGAGATCTTAAAAAATGACAGTTTTTCGCTGTTAAACCTCGATTTAACACTGGCCGAAATACCTTTAAAAACCGGTGAACTGGCGGTCAACGTTTAGGCTAAGAACTTACTTGATGAAGAATATACGCTAGCTAAATACGGTTATGGTTCAGGTGCGACATCTGGCCCCGTCATTGGTGTGTTTGGTCCTGAACGTACCTTTGGTATTAAAGTGAGCTACACGTATTAGTCATTTAATGCCCGAATAGTAAAACTAACAAGCACGTCTGATGGCGTGCTTTTTTATGCCTTGTACATCTGAAGTGTAGTGCTGCATTTAAAAATTAGACAAAGGTAAAAAAACAAACGAGTAAGAGAAAATCCGGGATGCTGAACGCTATTATATGTAAAACATACATTATTTAATAAAATGAATAAATCAATGATGATGGCGACATTTCCGGCTTAAATTTTTGCGCTTGTTAATTTATATTTTGCATCATTACAAATACCCACTCGATGAAATTTTAATGAATTAGCAAAATCTTGTAATGCGAAGATATTCGAGCTACTTGCGAGTTAATACTAACGTTCACACCAGTATTAGGATCAACAGATTTTAAACGTTTAGGTCCAAACCTATAGGCTTGAAGAGGCTGAGTCTAACTACCTGGCATTTGTCTTTTCATTAAACACCCCACCCACAAAGTTAACAGCATGTTATCAAGCCGGGGTAATGAAACCAAAAAGTTATATAGTATAAACACATTGAAATGCTCAACACCTAGGTTGCCTTATACTTTACCAGTTGATATATATGTAATTTGCCAACATATAAAAAACACCAACTTGAATAACCGATCTAATTAATACGTAATTGTTGTTTTATTGTTAATAAATTGTTAATTTAATGTCGTTGCCCTAGAGGTAACCTTTCATTTGTAAAAAACATCATGTTTAGCCAAAATTCAACGATAGATGAAGCTATCTTGATAACTAAACAAGCAATTATTATTTTATATAAGGTTTTTAAATATGTCTCTGCCTATTTATTTTTATTTGGGTCTACCGCTTTTACTCTCTGGATGCTTTGACTCTTCCCCTTTAACTGACAATAATAGTATCGATTCTATTGTTGAAGTATCAGGCCATGGAGGAAATGGAGTTACGGGAATTTATACTTATGGTCTGGATGAACTTGGCAATAAACCATTAAAAGTAGTCAAAGATGATACTCCCGGTACCTGTAAGATGAGCAATAAAAACTTTGAACTAAGGAATGGATGGGAACATGCGTCGGTTGACAAACCTATCCCTGAAGGTTTTTGGAGTAAATCTTATCCACTCAAAATTGTAACTTTTCCTTGTCCCAAAGAGGGTGGGATTATTCAGCATCATCCAGACCAAAGAAATGGCAGCTTTTCTCCTATTAATGATGCTTGGTTTATTTTAAATGATGCCGTGTCTTTTTATGAAGACTTAGCAGGCGAGACTCCTATATCTGAAAAAATTACAATCATATCGCACTATTGGTATGGCAGTAGCGGTCAGTATGTTCGCTCTGATATTGGAATAGAGCATCAACAATTTAAGAATCATATCTTGATTGCCGATGGTATACATAATGATGGTAGTGGAAGTGAATATAGTTATTCATTTGCCACAAGTGATGTTTTAGTACATGAATTGACCCATGCTTACACATCTAAAACAGGACATTCATTCGAAGTCATGGATGGTTTGAGGAATAGTTTAGGAGGTTGGTCAGAACATTTTTCAGATATAATGGCAGAATACTACCAATTTAAAACAACGGGTAAGACAGATTTTATTCATGGTGCAGATCATCTAAAATGTACTTTACCTGATCCTGATTGCTCTACTAATGTTAGAGATTTTAAAAACCCGAAATATACAAATGTTAGTGATGCAATTTCTGGTGAATATAAAGGTAATATAGATGATCTAAAAATACATATTATTGCAAATATCTTAAACTATTCCTTTTATCTTCTTATTGAAGATAATTCGTATGGAGTTTTTACTATTGACGAGTTAATTAAAGTTTATATTAATGCTGAAAAAGCATTTTGGAAACCACATTCTAATACCTCCACAAGCAGCAAAGATTTCGTTAACGGATTAATGCTTTCTGCATCCGATCTGGGTTACTCAGATAAAACTTCAACAACAATAAAAGAAGTTTTCAAAAAAACCGGATTTTATTAGAGCTTGCTGTTGGGTCGTCATGTAGCAGATCAGCCTATGTTCAATATACAGCGACAAAAACCTAACTAGTCATTAAAGTCGGAAAACAAAAAAGCACGCTACATAGCGTGCTTTCTATTAGCCAATCGTGGCACAGCAATATCCGTTAAGGCGTGACGATATTAAACACACCTTCTGGTTGGTCAAGTAGTGAGAAGAAGCTAATTAAACCAAGTGTACTGCCTTCAATACTTAAATCATCTGATAGTAATACTTCAGATACACCCGCCACGCCAATCACCAAATCAATGAATAGCTCATGATTAATATTTAATGTCGCATTAGCCGCTGCATCTTTAGGTGCCAGTTTATGCCGTAATACAGCGTTATTCAGTGTTAACACATAGTTTTGCTCCAAGTCAGTGAAGTTAATGTTTAAGGTAAACTCTTCCCCGAATGCATCAGGACCAATAACGCGTGCAGCCATACTTTCAAAGAACTTATCGACAGGCGTTTGTAATAGAATCGCTTTCATTGACGCTAAATCGATCACTTTGTCCGCCGCACCGTGACGTAATTCATACGCCCCCGAAAGGTAAACATCACGCCAAGGTGCTGACTCAGCCTGATAACCTAATTGATCATAACTGCTCGCCAGCAATTCTTTGGCCGCGTCATTATCAGCATCGGCAAAAACCACATGATTCAATAACTCAGCACTCCAACGGTATTCACCTTTATCATAGGCCGCTTGGGCATTAATAATAACCGCTTTCGCACCCCCCATTAGTTTCACGTATTTCGCCGCAGATTCATACTCAGGTAACGGATCAAGATTTACCGGGTTTGCGTCATACCAGCCAAGATAAGCCTGATAAACTGCTTTGGCATTGTGTTTAGCAGTGCCGTAATAACCACGACTAGAGAAAGTCTTAGCTAACTCTGGCGGCATTTCAATTTCTTCGGCTATTTCTTTTGGTGTTAAGCCCGCATTTAACATTCTTACCGATTGGTCGTGAATGTACTGGTAAGTATCGCGCTGGGTCACTAAGAATTCATTAATGTTTTCTTGTCCCCATACCGGCCAATGGTGACTACCAAAGTATATTTCAGCGTCTTTTTGCGTTTCGATCGCTGCATCAATCGACTTGCTCCACACCACAGCATCACGTACTTGCGCGCCACGTAGGGTATACAAGTTATGCATTGTCTTGGATACCATCTCGGCACCACAATAGGCTTTCATTTTAGGTAAGTAGAAAGTAAATTCTGATGGTGCTTCACTACCCGATACAATTTGGAATTCAAATTCCACACCGTCAATTATCTTCGTTTCATCGCTATTTACTGTTAATGTCGGCGTTAGAATACTAAAAGTACCAAACGGCACCGCTTTACCCAAACCTGCATCAACATGGCCTCGTGCTGAACGAGGTAATAAATTACCGTACATATAACTCGCTCGTTTAGTCATCGCAGGGCCCGCGATAATGTTTTCATTGGTCGCCGCTTCCATAAAACCACCCGGTGCGACTACTTCAATATCAGCAACATCATTACCAGCCGCTTCAAGTAGGCCTGCTACACCACCAAAATGGTCCATGTGGCTATGGGTAAATACAATGGTCGACACTGGACGATAGCCAAGTTGTTTATTGACAAAATCAAGGGCCTTTTTAGCCGTTTCGGCAGTAGTAAGTGGATCAACAATGATCCAGCCTGTTTTACCTTCAATAACCGTCATATTGGCTAAATCAAAACCACGGATCTGATAAATACCTGCCGTTACTTTAAACAGGCCATTAATATTATTTAGCTTCGCTTGACGCCATAGACTTGGGTTGACACTATCTGGTGCTTGGCCGTTAACAAAGTCATAATCAGACAGATCCATAATCGTTTCGCCATCGCTATATTTAACGACAAACTCAGGTAGCGTGGCAATAAAACCACGGTTAGCATCAGTAAAATCTTGTTTATTTTCGAAAGGCAGTTGTCCTAATACCGCGTTATTTAGTTCGACGGTATATTCTGAGGCGGGCGTAAAACCGTATTGATCAGGCTTAGTACTAGATAATGTCTCGTTTGCGTTGGGACCACAAGCCGCTAACAATAAACTGGCAGAAGCAATAACTGCTAATGGTAAGCGTTTCTTTAAATTAGAATTGTTGTAGATCGTATTTTGAATTAGGGTAGTTAAATTCTTTTTAATAAACATGTTCATATAGCCATTAGTAGTTATGAATACAACAACCGTATCACAACTTGTTAACAAGCCGTTTATCATTTTACGCCCACTTTAATAGGCGCGTTAATAGATTTAAACTTCAAGGTTTGAGAATGCAGGAAAGACTATTTTATTTGATGTTGTTCACGACTTTTGTCACGACTATTTTCACGATTCTTTTCACGATAGTGTGATGGCGATTGAGCAAACCAAGTTTGAAATGCACGGGTAAAGTTACCCATGTTTTTATAGCCTAAATTTTCAGAGATGGTTAAAATCGGATCTTCCGTTTTTGTCAGATAATGCACAGCGAGTTCTTGGCGTTTCTGCTTCAAGATATCTCTAAACGTTAGTCCTTCTTCTTTCAAACTGCGACTAATAGAGCGTACGCTCATGTTCAGCATCGCCGCGATCTCATCCAGTGTTGGCTCGCTATTTGCAATTGAACTGTGTATCAACCGCTCAATTTTTTCCGTTAATGTCATCTTATCGAGCGCAAGATTAACGGCCATTTTCTTTTCCAGCTGCAGATTTTTTACTGAGAACTGGGTTAACACCGATTTATTCAGCCATAAGCAGTTCACGTCCTGACTAAACTTGGTCTCACAATTAAAACTGTCTAACCAAGGTCGGGTACTTTTAGGTTTACTGCGAACCAGTTCAACATGGTGTATAAACGCATCTGACTCGACAAAGCCATTGATCATTATGACAAAAGAAGAGAAGAACGCATCAATAGCCATGTCACTAATTTCAACACCTTCCAGAGGTGAGATCGTGACGCCAACCAAATGTGGAGTATTATTCAAGGTAAGGCATACTGAGTTACTTAACTTACCGTAATAACTCGGCAGCCCTTCAAGTACTTGCAGTAATGAATCCGATTTTTTTATCAGGTGGTTATAAACATGATTATTTTTTATATTTGAATGTTGACCGACAATAAGACCAAAATGTGGCATCTGGGTGATCTGCGCCACTTCTTTCCAAAGCGCGGTCATATTTTTTATATCAAGCAAGGAATAAGGGTCATCTTGTACATTAGCTAATGAGATCCCGGCATTTTTAAACACTTCATTGGGATCAAAGTCCATCGCATGTAATGCGTTAGCAATTGATAAGCTCCATGCCGCGACAGTTGTGTATTTGATTGTTTGATTCATTATCGGTAGACCCTTAAAAATCACTTATTTATAAGTAAAAATGCTACTCCATTTAAGTTAACAACTAATATGCCAAATTAACAGAAAATCACCGATATAATCAAGGTTGCGTCGACACTAGCGGGTGAATGACTTAAACCATCAGCGTTTAATACCTATTGCATTAAATAAGTGGTACTGGATTCAAGCAATAAGTACAGTTGGCTCGGTGCGAGATCTAAGTAATTATGTTTAACACTCGAAAAGCTGTCATACTAGGCCGATAAAATTTAGTATTTTGATGACGAAGATTAAAGTGAGAACAAAATGATCAATATTTACCGTGTATCTTTTCCTGATGGTAGTGTATATATCGCAGCGAAAAAAACGCCACCAGCAAACGCAGTAAAAAGCTATGAATGGGCTAAAAATCACGCAGACCCAACACGTCCATTAGTTGTCGCGTACCTGAAAAGTAAAGGTCAAAGCACGTTAGAAATGTTGCATTCAGATCTAACACCAGACATGGCTAAAAAGCTAAAAAGAAGATATATCGTTGAAGCAAGACAAGCAAAACAATACGTAGTTGTTTAATTAGACGATACAGTCTGCAGCAATGCACACCGAAAACACACATGACAAGGGAACTGTATGTGTGTTTCTTATTACTGAGCCGTTGTTACGGACCCATTTTTACTCCTCCTGTTGAAGATAAACCCGGCATGTTCTGAAAAAGAATATAAACCAGGTAACAATCCCGAATAACTTCAAGCCATCCTCGAGCAAAAATTCAAACCCTTGTTGTTCTAATAATAAATCAGCCAAAACTGACAGTGCAAAGAAGCTAAAAGCGATAAATAAAGTGGCGTACTCGTGGTTTAATATTTCAGTTCTGAATTTCACCAAATAGACTAGAACGATTGTTACGTAACCTAAGTAAACCAGTTTTTCGGGTATCATCAAATGATTCGGTAACAATGAATCATGCAACATAAACATATCATCCAATAACAACCACAAGGTAAGTAGCCCTGAATAGAGCAAAAATTGAGGGGTGGTTTGGTTATTGCTATGCTTATGAATAACTGAAGAAAAAAGACAGATCGCCGCAGTAAATGCCCAAAATAATATACCTATGTTAGATATGAAACCAACATACGAAGGACCACCGAGCACCACGGTTGGATCACGGGTAAACGACGAGATCGGTATATTGTAATAGCCGCTTATCATCGTGATAGTAAACAATAAGCCAAACAGAACAATGTAGGTTGCAGATAGCAGCTGAACACTACGTTTCACTTGCGTGATTATATTTTCGGTTGATAGCATATATTCTCCTAACGTTTGAATATATTATTCAAAGATAGCAGCAGACCATTTATGTCGCTATAAATAATAAACTTGTAGATAAGAAGTAAAGACGTGGATGAGTAAACGCAGCCTGTTCATTACAACATAAGCCACGTTCACAGAGAGAATTAATTACAGATCAGCAAGCGTGATGTCATCAAATTGATACAACTGGCCACCGAACTCCTGCATAAAGACTTCAGCATCCGATTTTACGCTAAAGCTGCCTAATGTTTGTCCCATTGCGCCAGTTTTAGTGGAACCGATGACAAACCAAGCCTGTTTAGCATCAATGAAGTGCTCGTCGTTCGGTTGACCCCAAGGTGTTTTACTCATGTCATGCACAAAGACTTCTTTCACTTGGCGTTTGTTCTCAGGTTGCAGAATAAAACCAAACAGATCCCGTGTAGAGCAAAACTTATTAATATCGTCTTGGGTTGAAGCATAGCTTTCCCCCTTCGGCCCTGGGAAATTACTGATTGTCATACCACATAAATGACAGCTATCAGCTTGTTCTATCTTTACCGCTTGCTGTACCATTACCTGCTGCTTTGTTTGTTCACCGCAGCCGACAACAAACGCCAGCAACATACCTAATGACAAAATTCTTAATTTTGAGTTAAACATAAATGTTCCTTCATTAATTTAATGCAATTTAATAATTATAATTTTTTATTGGCAAACACAACTCTCGCCGCAGTCAACGGTACCGCTATCCACGCCACCATGATCGTCATTAATACGGTGATAGATTGACTCGAATTAATCGCCACCGCGATCACGCCATTGACATCACCACTATCAAGGGCTGCAAGGTTAATCAACCGAAACACATCGGCAGGATTAAACATCATCACATTCACTAACCCCTGCTGGGTCAAACCATCGTCCACACTCACGAGCGCAGCCAGCACAGCCAGATCAAATACCAATACAAAGAAAAACCACACCAATAAGGCAATACCGGCGGCTTGTGATTTCTCATTCACAGCAATGCTGATCACGTAAGCCACGCTGATAAATACCAGCCCAAGCAAGGTCGCGGTAACAATGAATAATCCAAAGGCAGCAAACACCCCTTCAAACCCAGATTGAAAGCCAATCATCACCGCGGCACTACCAAAACCCAGCGCCGTCGCTAAAGTAATAATCGCGCCCTGTCCGACAAACTTGCCCAATAACAGCTGTCCCTTACTTAACGGGTAAGTCAGTAACAACAGCAAGGTGCCCGCTTCCTGCTCGCCGACAAAACTGTCGTAACTCAGTAATAACGCAATGAGCGGGATCAGAAATACCGCCAGACTAGACAAACTCGCAATCGTTGAAGACAGCGAACCACCCCCTTCCCCGCCAGATGCAGCCGCGCCGTAATAACTCAAGCCTAATGATAAAATGGCGAACACCGCAGTAATAGACACAAACCAACGGTTTCTTAACCCATCTTGAAACTCTTTACTCGCAACCGCTAAAATAGCATTCATGATGCGACTCCTTGAATTGGTGTACCATTAGATAAATAGTACTGATACAACTGCTCTAAACTGGCAGATTCCACACGTACATCAACCACGCTGTCATATGACATAATTTGTTTTAATGCGGCCATCTTCTCGTCTTCCTGCACATGTAAGCTATCCTTGCCGCCCTTGTAACGCGTTAACAATGGGTCTGAATTTAACTGTTCCGTGATACCTAGGGTATGGATCACCACAGGTAAACTGGCTTGTGCACGTAACTGCGCCAAGCTACCAATCGCGATCACTTGCCCTCCCGATAAGATCATCGCACGGCCAATGTGTTGCTCAACCCCAGGTAACACGTGAGAGCATAAAATGATGCTGGCGCCACGCTGTTTCAAGCGATCAACAGAATGATAAAATTCTTGGGTCGCAGTGGGATCTAAACCTACCGTAGGTTCATCCAATAACAACAGCTTTGGCTCGCCAAGAAAGGCTTGCGCTAACCCTAATCGTTGTCGCATACCTTTGGAATAGGTTTTAACCTTACGCTGCATTGCGTGAGTCAGCCCTACTAACTCCAGTAACTCGGCAACTTGTCGACGTGGTACCGATTTTAACTTGGCAAAATAACTCAATACTTCAACGCCGGTTAAGTGATCATAAAAGCTCACGTTCTCAGGTAGGTAACCGATATGACGGCGGTCTTGCCATGCTTGTTTCGATTGCGGATCTCGACCAAACACAGCGAGCTCACCCGTTGTGGCTTTTTCAATCCCCAAGATAAGTTTCATCATGGTGGTTTTGCCGGCACCGTTATGGCCAAACAACCCCAGTACTTCACCTTCTGCAAGCTGTAGTGAAACATTGTTTAATGCTTTTAATTGCTGAAAATGCTTGCTTACATTTGTCATTGATATGATTGAAGAGGTCATAATAAGTCTGTTGCCTCGCTACTGGTGGTGAACGTATTTTTTGTTAAAGAGTTGTTTGTTAAAGAATCGCTTGTTGAAGAGTCGTGCGTGATAGAAGCGCTATCTTGTACAACATGATTGTTAGCCGTCATACTTTCTGAATCTGGGGTGGTGACTATACGACTCGGCGTCATTAATGGATGGCTGTCTTTTACACCGCCGGGTTTTAATATCGGGAATTGATTTTGCACCCAGCGTAATAACAATACCGCTGGGCTATCAAGCAATACTTTCGCTTCTGGATATTGCCATATCATCTTATCAATACCGTCATTCGGCTCAAATGCGGTATCACCTTTACCGTCACCATCAAGATCCCAGCCTAAATAGTTACTCCAGTAATTACCGACGCCATCAACACTCCACTCTTGGCGTTTGTTGGACACGTATTTCACTTGGACGGGGTTATTAATAAAGTTGTTACCGTACACTTTTGAATGCTCAGAACCTGCTGTTAGGTGAATACCAATCTCAGCGGTATCAACCGTATTATATTTGATGGTGTTGTAACCTGAGTTATAGATGAATAGACCTTTACCATCTCGCCCTAAAACCTTGTTTTCAGGCTTGGTCCACACGTCTTTTATATGATTGTTGGAGATTTCCGAAAAGGTAATAAAATTCAGTAAAAAACCATAGTTTTCAGTATTCAAACTGCGATTACCAGACACAACCAACTGACGAGAGCTCATTAAGGCATAACCAACGCGGTTATTATAAGAAAAGTTATTCAATACCTTGTTGTTATGCGAATACATGTAATGCACGCCAAAACGCAGATCGTGCAGGGTATTGTTTCTCAACTCGTTATCTTGGCTGGAAATAACATACAGCCCATCTCGCGTTTCGCTCACCGTATTGCCTACTACTAAGGCTTTTTGAACCATAGAAAGCTGAATACCATTACCGCGATCAGACGCACGTAGTTTGGCATTGCCTTTAATGATATTGTTTTTAACGACGACATTTTGACTACGTTGGATCCAGATGCCAAAACCATCACCACTGAGGTTATTCTCTTGTATGGTGATGTTAGTGGATTTTTTATCCGTGTAGATACCTGAATTCTGCTCTGTTAAGTCTCGGCCCCAGTTAATGATGGTCAGGTTTTGAATAGTAATATTTGAATTTCGTAACTCAATGGCATGACCTTCACCATTGGCATTGATAATAGCGCCCGCTTCACCGGTGACACTATCAATTTCACCAGTAACAGTAATAGCATGGTTAACGATAAAATTACCGATATATTCACCCGCAGCAATAACAACGATATCACCATCATCAGCAAGATTTAATGAAGCTTGGAGATTATCATCGCTGGTGACATGAATATTTTTCGCAAAAACAGCCAATGGAACACTGAGCGATAATATAAACCATGTAAATACGATAAATGCACGTTTAGCCATTAACACTCTCTTTTCTATAATTAATATAATAACCATAATTAAAAATAATAGTTAAATACAACAAAGGGGGAGCAATAACAGTGCGACTCCCCTCATTTATCCGGCCTATTACTAGGCCTTATTACGCTTATTAACGGTTATGCTTCAACGAACATACGACCACGCATTTCCATGTGTAGTGCATGACAGAACCAGTTACAGTAATACCACTGTACGCCTGGTTGATTCGCAGTAAAGGTGATTGAAGCGGTCGCTTGTGGACCGATCTCCATCTGCACACCGTGATTGGTCATACAGAAACCATGCGTAACGTCTTCAACCATATCCAAGTTAGTCACCACCACCGTGACTTCATTACCTAATTTAACCTTGAATTCGCTCATGCCATAAACTGGCGCAACAGATGTCATGTACACACGTACTTTGTTACCATCGCGAATAACTTTGTTATCCGTCATCACGTTAACACCGTCCGCTTTTGCCATGGCCACCGTTTCAGCAAACATAGTATCGTCACGCGTCCACAGTTTCTGTGGTTTAACTTTACTGCGGTGAACAATGATAACGTCATGTGGTTCAGCAAACGCGGGACCATCATGTACCAGCTTCATTTCGTCGCCAGAGATATCAATTAACTGATCGTTTTCTGGGCGTAAAGGTCCCACATTTAAGAAACGATCTTTCGAGAATTTACATAAAGAGACTAACCATTTACCATCAGCGTCACGCGTTTCACCTTGTGATGTATGGTTATGGCCTGGTTGGTAATGTACATCCAGTTTTTGTTTAAGGTAGTTAACTTTTTCACCGTTGTGGGCACGGATTGCTTCTTCCACATCCCATTTCGCAATTTGGCTATCAAGGAATAACGTTGTATAAGCATAACCGCGGTTATCAAATGCCGTATGCAGTGGACCTAAACCTAATTCTGGTTCAGCAACAACGGTGTCACGCGGTTTGATCTTATCACTGAACAGATCATCGAGTTTATCAATCGCGATAATTGAAACCGTTGGCGATAACTTACCATTGGCGACAAAATATTTACCACTTGGCGAAGTATTAATGCCGTGTGGTGATTTTGGCACTGGAATGTAACGCGTAAGTTCTGAGCCTTTACGACCATCAAGTACAGGTACATTATTGCCATTATAAGTTTTGAATTTACCGGCTTTTAGCGCTGCTTCACAACGCGCTAGGCTGAATACCACCACATGATCACGCTCAGAAGAGATCATTTCTCCTAAGGTCATGCCCATTTCAGAGTTATAACAGGTTGATGCAAAATATTTACCATCGTAATCAGCATCGGTATTATCAAGGTTACCGTCTACCATTACTTGGAACGCCATTTCCATTGTTTCTGCATTGATCACATTAAACAGCGAACGGTATGTGCTTACGTCTTCCATTGATGCTTTACCATCATTGTTCATTGGAATTTCGAACTCACCATTACAGATCACGTATTTAGTGTAAGGTACTTTTTGCACACGTAGACCATGCACAGCTTGTACGTTTGGAATAGTGAGCATTTTATCTGTTTTCATTACATCACAGCGAATACGAGCAACACGTGAATTGGCTTTGTCATTAATGAACACATATTTACCGTTATAACGACCATCCGTCATACTCATGTGGGGATGATGCGCATCACCAGCCAGAATATGAGCACTTTCGCCTTTAATGCGTTTACTTTCTTCTGTTAAACCCCAGCCTGTCGCGCTATCGATATTGAAAACAGGAATACGCATTAATTCACGCATTGAAGGTAAACCCATGATACGTACTTCGCCAGAATGACCGCCACTCCAGAAGCCATAATACTCATCCAGTTCGCCAGGATGTACTACTGTACTATTGCCATATTCAACACGCTTCGCTTGTGCCATTGACGAAAACATTGCTGCTGACATCGGCGCTAATACCGCGCCCGCACCTAACATAGCCGTTTTGCTAAATAAACTACGACGATCGGCATTCTCTAGCGTTGTTTCTTCAGATACTTCAATATTGTTATTTTTATTATCTATCATAAGATTCTCCGTGATATTAAAATTGTGTTTATTTTTATGCGATTAGCTTCTATTTATTCGGTATTAGCTGCTCTTTATTAAATGTTAGGTGCTCTTTATTCAGTATTCGGTGCTCTTTATTAAATGTTAGTGATGTCGATAATTTGCTCATCACTGATTTTTCTTTTCTTCCTGGCTAATTTTTTCAATGGTGGGCATTTTTCCTCGTTAAAATACGTCACCTGGCAATCCAGACAGTAATGGCACTCACGCATATTGATCTCACCATTTGGTTGTATCGCCTGGATCTCACATTCTTTGGCGCATGTTTTACAGGGCTGACCACATTCAGAGCGGCGCTTAAGCCACTGGAACAAACTCAGTTTGCTGGGTACGGATAAGGCCGCACCTAACGGGCATAAATAGCGACAGAATGTTTTACGATTAAACAAACTCGATAAGATCAGCAAGCTTGCCCAGGCAACGAATGGCCATTCACGATCGAACTTTAATAAGAACGTGGTTTTAAAAGGTTCGATTTCAGCAAGCTGTTCTGCGGCGGCCAGTGACTCGAGTGAAACACCAAATAAAGCCAATAGAATTAAGTATTTGATTGCCCACAAACGCTCATGTACGGCGTACGGCAATTCGATTTGCGGTAATTTAATAAAGCGGCCAAACACATTAACCAGTTCTTGCAGGGCGCCAAATGGGCATAACCAACCGCAATATACTGCGCGCCCCCACAACAGCATGGTGACAGCCGCGGCGCACCATAAGATAAAGATGATCGGGTCAAGCAAGAACAGATCCCATGAAAAGTCATTCATCAGGGCTTGTAAGAAGGTAAACACATTAACAATGGATAACTGCCCGCCCCATGACCAACCGATAAGTACCACGGTGACCACCAGAAAACCATGACGCAAGTTATGCATGAACTTAGGATGCCTAACCAACACATCTTGAAAAAACAAGATCAGCAGTAATACCACCATGAGTCCAATGAGGAGGATGACTTCGGTATTGCGCTCTTGCCATACCTGTTGAGTCAGGGTTAACTCAGGTGGCGGTATGATAGCTGGCGGGGTATCAACATACTTATCCAGCATGTCATATTGACCTCTAAAGCTATTAAACAAACTGTCGACAGGGCCAGTTTGACGACGAACTAACAGTTCAAACGCCCACTCGGCACCGGGATCAAACTCGTGATGTGCTTCGATTCTAAATACCGACATCTCTTTAAATTTTGGTGCCCCAGCAATAAATATATCGGTAACACGTTCATGCTGCAGGTCCCGAAAAGAGATAGCATTGTCCTTTTGATGTACTTGGATACGGTCAAAAATGCCACCGCGCACATAACCCGAGCCTTTAAATGAGTAACCGTTACCAAATACCCCAACCAGATGCTCACCGGGTTTAAGGTTGGCGGTTAGCCATTGGTAATCAGAAGCACTAAATAAGTTTTTACCAATCGTTGGAACATCAATAAGGGTGAAATAGATCTCTGCAAACATATCTTGCTTTTCATCACTATCGGCTTCGTCTACATGCTCTGCAGCAGTGCCGAAAAAACTGTTATCAACGGCTTCACGGCTCAGGAATAACTTACGAATAGAGCCATCACCGGTTAGTTGCGTCCAGTTGGCTGGCTCAAATAACTCAGTTTTAATGGTTGAAATAGGTTGGATAATACCGCTGGATTTTTTGATGATAGCCAGTGCTTGTGCGACTTTCTTGGCTGCCTTGGTGATCCCGACGTTCATCACCATCACGGTAACAGTCGCGCCAGAAAGACCATCAATCGCTACATAGTTTTCGCTGTTGTTGCCACCGACTTTTAACCGGTCACGCACGGATAAACCGGCATATTGATCAGTAAAAGCCCATAGTTTACTCTCTGGAATACCAGCTAGAATAATCGGTTCATGATGTTCTAATACTTGCGCTGTGAGGTATGTGCCTTGTGGATCGATTGCCACCAGCATATTAACGGGTTCACCAGAGTAAGCAGGGATCCTAGCGATATCGTTGGTTTCAAAGGCATAACCTAAGACTTCATCATGTTTACGCACTGTCCAGATAGGATAACCACCGACTTCCGTTGGGGTTTTATCAGAAATAGCGGTAGCATCGGGGAATTGCGCCTGAATAAATGGCATCGGATCTTTTGGCGGACTGACAAATAGGGCATAACTTGACGGTATAAAAAAAGTGGCTATCAGCAACATCACAGTGATACAAGCTGATACCCCTTGCTGAAATCTACTTTTTTTATTCACTAAATAACTAAAATTAACCACAATCGCCCCTTAATTTTGCAACTTATACCGAGTAAGTTGCAGTCCATAAGGAGCATCATAAGTACCTCTTTGGAGATGACGAATGACTTAAGTCAATTTCTCACTAACATATTTATTATTTGACTCACTATTTATAAATATGTTGAAGCTGGTCACGATTAATATAGCGGCTGTTTCTGAAAAATGAGTACTTAATGCCTATTACCTCTGACCTGCTGTAATAGGCATTTTTATATTTATCTGACAATTAATACATCATCACGAGCCATCAAACGTGAGTTACTTTATCCTTTTCCGCACTAGGCTGATCACTTAATACTTCAACCAGTGTAGAACGACACAAGTGCCCCTCAACCTCACCATCCTCGTTTAATACCGGCAGTGGTAATTGATTATCCAGCATTTCAGGAATAACACTTTCCAGTAACGCATCACTTTGCACCGCAGGTACATCATCTAATAACGACGCATCAAGCGTATTGTTGTAATCACTTTTTTCAATATTATCCAAGGTATCTTGTGTGATCACGCCTTGATAACCATCCTCGTTAATAACATAACCATAATCTTGTTTTGACTTGCGCATTTGTAATACTGCTTCACCGATTGTTTCAGCAGAGATACGACAAATTTGCGGTTGCATCACCGTTTCCACCGTCAATGCGCGCGCGCGATTTACATCTTTAACAAAGGCTTCAACATAATCATCAATCGGGTTAAGCAAAATATCAACAGGTGTCCCTTGTTGTACTAATACCCCATCACGCAAAATTGCAATGCGATCACCTAAGCGTAATGCTTCATCAAGATCATGGGTAATAAAGACGATGGTTTTATGTAGTTTCTCTTGTAGTTCAATCAACTGATCCTGCATTTCGCTGCGGATCAGCGGATCCAATGCTGAGAATGCTTCATCCATTAACAGAATATCGGCATCGGTGCACAAGGCACGCGCTAAACCGACACGTTGCTGTTGGCCACCAGACAGCTGCCTTGGATATTGATTGGCATAACCATCCAAACCAACCGTTTCCAGCCACTGTGTTGCGCATTTTTGCCATTCCGCCTTCTTAAGGCCTTTCACTTGCAAACCATAACCAATATTTTCTAACACGGTGCGATGTGGCATTAAGCCGAAACGTTGGAATACCATCGACATTTTATTACGACGAAAATCTTGCAGATCTTTACTCGTCAATTGCATGACATCACTACCTGCGATCTCTATTTCCCCGGCAGTCGGTTCAATTAGGCGGTTAAAATGGCGGATCAAGGTCGATTTACCCGAACCTGACAACCCCATGATGACAAATATTTCTCCCGGATAAATATCCAGGTTAATATCCGATAAACCCACGGTATGACCCGTTTCAGCTAAAATAGCATCTTTAGATTTACCCGCTTTGACTAACTCGAGTACCTTTTTCTCATTTTTACCAAAAATTTTGTATAAATTCTTAATACGAATTAACGGGCTTTTCTTCTCATTCGAACTGCTCTTGTCATGCGAATTCATATTACTGCCCTCCAAAATTTTGTAATGTACGTTTTGCGTAACTTTGCGAGATCCGATCAAAGATAATCGCCAATGCAACAATGGCTAAACCATTCATCAAACCAAGGGTGAAATATTGATTGGTGATTGATTTTAATACCGGTTGGCCTAAGCCTTTAACACCAATCATAGATGCGATCACCACCATAGCCAATGCCATCATAATCGTCTGATTGATACCCGCCATAATGTTAGGCATCGCCAGCGGTAACTGCACACCGAATAAACGTTGCATAGGGCTAGCACCATAGGCAGTCGCGGCCTCTAATACTTCTTTGTCTACCAGACGGATACCTAAGTTCGTTAAGCGGATAACAGGCGGCACGGCGTAGATAATAACGGCGATAACGCCAGGAATTTTACCGATGCCTAATAGCATCACCACAGGGATCAAATACACAAATGCTGGCATCGTTTGCATAATGTCTAAGATGGGCGTCACGACGGACTGAACACGATTAGAGCGTGCCATCGAGATCCCGATCGGAATACCTATGATCACCGCGAGCATAGTGGAGATGAGAATAATACTCATGGTTCGCATGGTATTGTCCCACATACCAAAAAAGCCGATGAGGAAAAAGGCCACAACGACGCCTAAGGTTAATTTCCAAGAACGACTAGCTATATAAGCAAACACCGCTAATACAGCAATCACTATCCACCAAGGGCTACTGAGTAATAATTTTTCAAACCAGATGAGAAAAGTAAGTAAGGGATCAAAAAACGCTTCAATACTATCACCGTATTCACGCGAAAAACTGCGATAAGCGCCATCCAATGTTTTTCTAATACCGAGTAATTGGTGACGATCTAGCTGCGGTATTTCCGAAAGCCATGAACTGTCTGACATATTATTATTTCCTAAGATGAAAAAGCCCGAATGATTCGGGCTATATATACTCAAGCGACTTCAATCTGCATAATCAGCAAACTGAAGTTGTTTGGGTATAATGAAAGGCTATAGTTCTGAGACTGCTTTCTTGATTTTCTTCGCGGTTGCTGAATCAACCCACTGTGACCAAGTATCTTCATAATTGATAATGAAGTGTTCAACACTGTATTCACCATCAGCTTGTTGATCTTCCATCCAAGCAAGTAATTCATTCATCTGCGCATTCTTAAATGAACGGGCTGCAAGGTAAGCCATTACTTCAGGTGCTCTCGCCGCAAATTCTTCGGTAACAACAGAGTCTACTGCAGAAGGCGGATACATGGTTGCTTTCGGGGTTAAGCAATCATTTTGGGTGATACATTCCTTGAAATGTTTTTCATCGATACCGGTACCAAAATCAACCTTAACCATGTTGTATTTACCCAATACAGCGGTCGGTGCCCAATAATAACCAAACCAAGCTTCTTCGCGCTCATAGGCTTTAGCGATAGAACCCGATAAACCTGCACCGGAACCTGGATCAATTAAATCAAAACCAGAAGCGGCTAAATCCATTGCATCAAAGAGTTGCGATGTTGATATTTGACAGTTCCAACCAGCTGGGCAGCCCATAAATGCCGATTTACTCGGATCTTCAGGGTGTTCGAATAGTTTAGCATTAGCTTTAATGCCAGCAATAGTCGCTAAGCTTGGGTCTTTCTCAACCATATAGGCTGGCACCCAGAATCCTTCTTCACCGCCATCGCTAAGGGTAACACCGGCATAACGAATACGCCCATCTTTGACGCCTTGATCAAGCGCCGATTTCATCGAGTTACTCCAGAATTCTGGGGCAATATCAGGTTGGCCTTTTTCAATCATAGCCGTGCCCGTTGGCATCGTGTCGCCGGGAACGAGTTCAGCGTCACAATCAAAACCATGTTCGAGAATGAAGCGGTCAATATTGGCAATTAAGGTGGCTGAATTCCAGTTCATGTCAGCAATGGTAACACTGCCGCATTCACTCGCATTAGCGAAGGTAGAAAGAGATGTAGAAGCAAGAAGTAGTGAGGTAGCGAAAATTTTCCGCATATAAATAATATCCTTATTATTGTATGAAGTTGTGTTAATAATACAGGATTTCACTACTAAAATCTTAGATTTATGCTAATTACGCTAAGATATCGTTAAAATACCCCCCTAATATATGCAGTTTAAACTATGTAATACATCAACTAAGACTCTGTTGATATTACTAAATAATCAGTGACCAACATTTCGGTTTTTTGTTATAATTCATTTCAATATAGTGTTCGTTTTACTAAGAAATTAGCAGTGCGAGTCGCTATTACTGGTAAATTGATATTCACAGAAACAGCGAAGTCGCACAGATAAGAGCTGAACGTTTACGGCAGTGAATTGGCGGTCTAAATCTTATTCTTCGGCCTGAATTTGGCCAACCAATAATACTGGTGCAGCATCTAACTTTTCTGCATCCATCATTGAGGCTATACGTTCGACAGCGGACAACAGTTGACTTTGCTCCCACTCTTCAAGATTTTGATAACGCTTGATAAAATGGTCTTGAAGCGGCTTGGGCGAACTACTCAGTAATAATTTACCTGATTCACTCAGTGACAAATGCACTTTACGTTTATCGGTTTTACTTCGCGTTCGGATCACTAACGCCCGACTCTCAAGTCTGTCGATAATAGTCGTTACTGTCGCGGCACTTAAGGCGATCTCTTTAGCAATGTCTTTCGCTAGTGGCGCATCAAGCACGGCAATATTTTGCATCACCATAAGCTGAGGACCTGTTAAACCAGACTGTTTATTCAGCTGGCGAGAATGTATATCAATGGCTCTGATCACTTGGCGCAATGAAACTAATAATTCTTCATACTTTTCCATAACTTTTCCAAAATTCGCCGCTATTTTTCGAAACAATAACAGAAATTGACCCCAGAGCCATACTGCAAATATGAAAAAAGCAAAATAACACTTAAATGTTATTTTGCTTTTGTTGTATTCCTAACCACTATCGAACCAATTTACGTGTTCAAAAGGGAGCGGAAAGCACGCTAGCTAACTAAATCAATCTTACCAAAATCAATTTTATTTTCTTTTGGTGAATGCTCAATAGCTGCAACTTGCTTGTATTTCGTGGCTAATATATAACCAAAACAACCAAGAATAAGTGCGATAGCTAGAGCTCCAACCCACTGGATTTGTAAGAAATCAAGTTTGAACAATAACGTCAAGCCACTCATTAATGCCACGTTACCAATAATGTATTTAACCTTGCCGAAACGTGCTACGGTTAAGTTTAAATTATCCGTATAAAGTCGCACTAATGAATCCAGTGAGTTAATCACAAAGGTGATGCCCACTAATATCATCGCGAGGTTATAGAAACCAGTTGTCGCGATCTCATTCACACTGTAGTAGTAAAGTACCGAGAACCACACAGCGATAGGAATAGACGGGAATACCATCATTGCAATCAGTACTTGATAGGTTTTCATGCCACCAACAAAACGCGACGTGAATTGACCAATCATGATGCTCCAAGAGAACCACCAGAATAAGTAGAATTCATGGTAATCATTCATAGGTAAAACAAAGTGATGTATATTACCAAAGTAGTCGCCAACCAACGCAAAGGTAGTTGCAAACTCACTGACACTTGATCCTTCAGATAAGAACGCGCCAGCCCACATCACTACGATTAGACCTAAGAATAACCAGGTACTCGCTAAACTTAATATACGCACATAACGAATACTGGTACTTGAATAAACCGCCGCTGCGATAACAACAAACACAATCAGATAGAAACTACCCACTATCGTTTCGCCATCGCCTAATTCAGGTAAATACCAAGGTAGATTGGTCAGTAATAAGTAAGCAGTAAACGCACAAGTACCGATAATGATAAGGTTGTTGATGAATTTAATTAATGGGATTTCAAAAAATTTAACTCTTGGTTCAATGACACAAAAATAGAAACAAGTTAAAAAGTAAAACGCCCAGATCAGAAATGCCCAGAAACCAAATTCAATCGCCAGTGGATTACTAAAGCTATATTCAGGGCTTGCCGCAAGATTTGCATAACCAGCAAACTCGGTAAGCGGAAACATGATAAGTCCCACGTCCAAACCTGAAGTAAATAAAATGGCGATAAAGGTAAATGTGCGTACAGGCGTAACACCCACACAGCGCACATTACCCCAACGAAAAATTACAAATGCAATTGCAGCAAAGGTAAATAAAATACCGATGCTAAGCCAGGTAGTCATCATTTAAACTCCATGTAAATATTATGTAAAACACAAGCTTAATCCTGCTTGCGTTTTAAAAAGCCTTACTCAACGTTTAGGTTAGCAACCTTTTTTAGATAGCATTAACCCTCAAACCTTAAATATCGTATTACCGATATTTAAACCCTGATAAATTGAGTTTGGCATTAAAAGACCATTCAGCCAGAGTGGCTTAGGCTGGTCTGATACCTATACCAAGCTACTTTCGGTTTGCTGATTTTGCATCTTGAAGTAACTTGGGTATATATTGCTAATGCGCCGTTTTCACAACGCATTAGGTCTATTTCATTAAAAACAGTTTTTAAACAGTCTGCCGCTTAGGATCCTGTAACCTTTGTGTTTTCTGCCACTCAGGGGCCAAGGTTACATTTGCAGTACTTGCTGCAAGTGGTGTATTGCCCAAGATAAGATCAGCGGCGCGCTCTGCCAGCATAATGGTCGGTGAGTTAAGATTGCCATTTGGAATGGAAGGGAAAATAGAGGAATCAACTACCCTTAGCCCTTCAATACCATGCACTCTGGTTTCTGAATCCACCACAGCCATTGGATCTTCGCCCATCTTGCACGAACAAGAAGGATGATAAGCACTTTCTACCGCGCTTCTAACAAAACGGTCGATCTCTTCATCCGTTTGAATATCGATTCCCGGCTGGATCTCTTCACCGCGGTATTCATCCAATCCTGGTTGATTAATGATCTCACGCGTTAACCGAACACAAGCCCGAAAACCTTCAATATCTTCAGCATGCGAAAGATAGTTAAACTGGATATGCGGCGCAACATGTGCATCGTTAGAGACCACTTTCACAAAGCCACGGCTCTTCGGTTTATTATGACCAACGTGAACCTGAAAACCATGCCCAGCAAACGCTTCTTTACCGTCATAACGCATTGCGGCAGGTAAAAAGTGGTACTGTAAATCTGGCCATTCTAATCCTGGTTTTGAACGAATAAATCCGCAAGACTCAAAGTGATTTGTAGCCCCTAGCCCTGATTTATCAAAGAACCAGCGCGCACCAATAAACAGTTTGTTTAATGGATCTAGCTTACCATTAAGAGAAATTGGCTTAAGACACTTGAATTGGAAATAAAATTCGAGATGATCTTGTAAATTCTCGCCCACTCCCGGCAATTCATGTACTTGCTCAATACCCGCTTCTGCTAGCGTACTTGCCCTGCCGATACCTGATAATTGCAAGATATGTGGTGAACCAATAGAACCAGCAGAAAGGATGACCTCTTTGTTGCAATACAGTGTAGTTAGCTTGCCTTTACGCTCAAACTCCAACCCTACCGCTTGTTTACCTTCAAACAATACCTTGTGAACTAACGCATGGGTGATCACAGTTAGGTTACTGCGGTGCATTGCAGGTCTTAAATACGCATTCGAAGTCGACCAACGCACACCATTCTTGATGGTCATGTGCATAGGACCAAAGCCCTCTTGCTGCGACCCGTTATAATCATCGGTCGCCATGTAACCGGCATCAACACCCGCATCGACAAATGCTTTATACAATGGGTTTTTCATGTTATTGCCGTTATTGACAGCAAGTGGTCCTGTGTCACCACGATAATCATCGCCACCAAATGCCCAGCTTTCAGCTTTTTTAAAGTAAGGTAAGCAATGGGCATAATCCCAATCCTTTGCCCCGCTTTGCTGCCACTCATCAAAATCGCGAGCATGACCACGCACGTAAACCATGCCATTAATAGAAGATGAACCGCCTAATACCTTGCCACGAGGGCAATGCATACGGCGATTATCCAAATAAGGTTCAGCTTGAGTTTCAAACTGCCACGCATATTTCGCACTATTCATCGGAATAGATAACGCGGTTGGCATTTGGATAAAAATACTTTTATCACTGCCGCCGGTTTCTAATAACAACACCTTGTTAGCGGGATCCGCTGATAGTCGGTTGGCTAATACACAACCCGCACTACCCGCGCCAACAATAATGTAATCATATAGTCCTTTTGATTGAGTCATGTCTACTCCCTAAAATGGACTTTCAAGTGGTTGCATACCAACATACACAGCTTTAATCTGAGTATACGCTTTCAAGGTTTCGCTACCGTTTTCACGGCCAATACCGGACATTTTATAACCGCCTACGGGCATTTCGGCAGGTGACGCGCCATACGCATTGATCCAACAGATACCGGCTTGCATTTGATGAATAACGCGGTGAGCACGGGTAATGTCTTGCGTAAATACACCGGCAGCTAAACCTAAACGGGTATCATTAGCACGCGCAATCACTTCATCTTCATCAGCAAATGTGAACACAGACATAACAGGACCAAAGATCTCTTCTTTGCTTAATGTCATTTCATCAGTGCACTGGGTGAAAATGGTTGGCGCAACAAAGTAACCATTCGGCGCATTATCAGGTTGCAGAGCATGACCACCGGTAAGGAGTTCAGCACCTTCTGATTTACCTATCTCAATAAAATTCAATACTTTGTCTTGATGCTCTTTCGAGATCAACGCGCCAAAGTTAGTCTCTGGATCCATTGGATCGCCACAGATGATGTTGTTCTCAGTACGCTCACGCAATTTTTCGATAAAGCGCGGGTAAATGGCTTCTTGCACAAATACACGCGTACCGTTAGTACACACTTCACCTTGAGTATAAAAGTTTGCCAGCATGGCAGCCGATACGGCATTATCAATGTCAGCGTCATCAAAGATGATAAGTGGTGATTTACCACCTAATTCCATTGTGACTTCTTTCAGTGAACCCGCAGCTGCTGCCATCACTTTTTTGCCAGTACCTACTTCACCAGTGAACGATACTTTAGCAATATCGTCATGTGTGGTTAGCCAAGCGCCAACACGACCATCACCTTGAACGACGTTGAACACGCCATCTGGTACGCCCGCTTCGGTAAATATTTCAGCTAACTTGATTGCGCCGCGAGGTGTCTCTTCTGATGGTTTAAAGATCATCACATTACCGCAAGCCAATGCCGGCGCGGCTTTCCAACAAGCGATCTGTAGTGGATAATTCCAAGCGCCAATACCAGCGCAAATGCCTAATGGCTCACGGCGGGTATAATAAAAATCATCACCGACCTGTTGTTGATTACCTTCGATGCTTGGTGCTATACCAGCAAAAAATTCAATTGAATCGGCACCCGTCACCACATCTACCACAGAGGCTTCTTGCCAAGGTTTACCTGTATCTTGCACTTCGATAGCAGCGAGTTCGTCATTACGTTCACGTAACAAGGCAACTGCTTTTAATAAAATTCGGTTACGTTCCATCGCTGTCAGTTTTGACCAGGTTGCAAAACCAACTTTTGCACTTTCAATTGTCGCTTGCTGAATACTCGCATCAGCAACTTCGACGAGATAACTTACTTCTCCGTTAGCCGGATTAATGACTTCAAAGGTTTCACCTGAGTCATTGGAGAGAGACTGTCCGTGGACATAATTTTTATAAGTAACTAACGACATTTATTTTCTCCGTGCTGCATGATCACAGCCTCGATAAAGGCTTTACATAAAATTTGGGCTTGTTCGAATTCTTTTTCAGGGCAACTACTCAAGGCACTGCGCAGCCAAAAACCGTCAATCATCGCTGCGGTTTGTTTCGCAGCATTAATCGCCACGTCCTCAGGCATTAATTGTTTAAATGCAAAGGCGAGGTTGCTATACAAACGCTGGCTGTTGATGTGTTGCAGTCTGGCTAATCCAGGATCGTGGACTGCTTGAGACCAAAAACTTAACCAAGTTTTAGTCGCTGCGGCTGAGCGTTGAAATTCAGTAAAATTAGACTCGACGATCATCGACAAGCGTTCCGCTGCTGATAGGTTTTTTCCTAAAATCCGGCTTAATAATGCTTGTTTTAATTCATCGAGTAGATATTTGAGCGTTGCTTCAATGAGACCTTGCTTACCACCAAAATAATGACTAATAAGGCCAGATGACAGTCCAGCTAAACCACTAATGGTATTGATTGTTGTGTGATGTAAACCGTGACGTTCAACAGAGATCAACGTCGCGTCAATCAGCTGTTGTTGTCTTACCGTTTTCATTGCTGGTCTGGGCATAAAAAGTAACTATCCATGTTTGGTTGTTGATAATTAAATGCTTAACTGTTGTTAAAAGTTGTTAATTGAACGCTCAATTAACTACAACTATAATAGTTAGAGCTGTAACTATCAACCCCCCCACCTTGTCGCTCAGATGCTTACAATAAAATAACTCACACATAAACAATCGATGAACAATAGGTTAAACCACTGTTTTAAAAGCATATTACTCTACCGTTAATTCTAGGTTAATTAGCAGTAAAATAGCCGTAAATAAATTAATAGTTTCAACCGTAATAATTAGAAATGTAAGTATTAGACCAAATAATAACAAAGCACTAACACCACTGCTGATAGGTCGATTTTATTTAGCAAGGGAATATACTTTAATACTGCTTAGCGTTTAACTGGGGAATATAACGTTGGGGATTTAAACGATAAAAGCCTGCTTTCAAACAGGCTTTATCTTTATTTATATCTGTATCGCTCTAGGTTTAAAAACTAATTCAACGCCAGTTTTACTCTATTCATGCGATTGAACACAAGCCAATCAGCAAGCAATACTAAGGCGATAGTGCCACCAGCCATAGGCAACATAAATGATAAGGCAACGATAGTAATTAACCCTACTTTCCAAACACCCTCATGTTCAAATCGTGGTGGCGCACCAAGCACTTTCTTTCCTGTAGGACGGCGGATCAACCACATCACAGCACCGGATATTGCAATAAAGATAAACGCTACACAAAAGAGTACATTAACGACTTTATTCAATACGCTGACATCACCTTGATGAAGTGCAATACCCGCTGCCATGAACTTGGCCATTGGGTTGTATTCATTCCAGGTTACATCGGCTAAGACCCGACCTGAATACTGATCGATATGCGTGGTTCTATCTAATCTTGGATCGGAAATATCCCCGCTCATGGTATTCGCCGCTAGCGTATAAACCCCTGTCTCACTGCGAGGGAAGTTAAGCTTAAACTGGGTAAAGCCAAGCATATCAGCTTGATCTAGTATTTCATCGATACCAATTTTAGCCTTTGTGTGCATGTTCATGTCATGAGCCATCTTTGTATCATGCTGCATCGAACCCACTCCTGCTGCTAACATCGCGGCATGATCATGTGATTCAGGCATCAGTGTTTGCTCTAAATTCCACGGCATTTCTTCTTCACTACCGTGGTTCATTGACGCATGGGTTTGTGTCGACAGTGGCACGTTATCCCATTTTTCAGCAGGGAAGCTACTCCATGCTTGCACAAATTTACCACCCCAAACGCTTGCCCATGCAAGACCTGAAATAAAGAAAAATAACAATACAAACGACAATAACCCACCAATGTTTGCATGTAGGTCACGCACGAGAATACGTGGTCCACTTGTCATTCTCACTTTAAGAAAACCGGCTTTGCTGGCATTGTCTCGTGGTATCCATAGATAAACGCCTGTCACTAATAAGATCACGCCTAAACTTGCTGCAATTTCAATAAGGTAATCGCCCCAATCACCCAACAATAAAGTACCGTGTATATCATTCGCTAATTCATACCAGCTATCACTGCGATCAATAGTGCCGAGTATATCCCCGTTATAAGGATTCACAGTAACAAACACCGTTTTGCCTGATTCAAGCGTAATAGAAAAACGGTTAGCAAGATCGCGGCTTGGCGCAGGTATAAACTGAGTTACCCTTGCATTAGGATAAGCAGCAAGTACATTTTCCATTTGCAGAGATGTAGCAACTGTGGATGCTTGTGGTGACACTTCTAATACTGATTGATAACGACTAAATTCAATTTCATCATCAAACAACATGACTAAACCTGTCAGGCTCAGCATTAACATAAACGGGATCACAAATAATCCGGCATAAAAGTGCCAGCGCCAAGTTAAAAAGTAACGTGATTTTGAGCGTGCAAATTCCTCGCTGTTAGACGAAGCGTTATTTACAGGCTGATTAATTTTCGACATCTTTTGCATTTTCCTTTCTACAAAATCCCTATCGAGCTAACGATGGTCATCCATATGAATACCAATCACAATAAATAGATGAACATTATTTCTGGTTAAAACTGCCACTAACTGCGTTGTTAATTTGGTAATTAGAATAACTAGTTACGGCAATTAACGTCTTGTTATTGTCAATTTTTCCGGCGAAATAATTGATCACTTATTTAATGCAATTGGTATAGCTAAATTTTTTTCGTCATCAATCCCCGATTAAACGCAAAGGTTTAACGGTATATTGATCACGTGAATGCTGCGTACGATTACAGTGAATAGTACAGCGAGTCGTACAGCGATTATTTAAGTTAAGAAAGGGCTGCGGGCGGTGCGCGAGGAACTTGCCATTGATAACGCACGTTATGCGCTAAAAACGAATAATGTTCTTGAATTGAAACACTAACACGACCCAATACAGGCAGGGTTAATAACGCAAGATCATGAAAAGAAGAATAATGGCTGAATGGGCAAGGTTTCCCCTCATGGGTTTGAGGTTTACCTTCTTCGATCTGAACCAGTTCTAATCCATTAACGGTACACAACGTCGCCCATACACCAACACCATTATTGGCGTTAATCACCGGCATCAGCGTGACTAAAACCCAACTAAGCAGGCTAGCAAGCAACATTGATTTTTTAAAATAAGAACTGTTTTTCATACGGTACTCTATAGATTTGTATGGAGTGTACACAAATCTATAATATATCGCAAAATTAGTAACATATGGTTAACGTTTAGACATTCGGTTAGACAATGACATAAATGCCCATTACCTCTGACTTGATGTAATGGGCATTCATTTTAGCTATTTTTATTAAGTTAAAAGTTAAATTGAATCAAAGCCTATGCATTCTATTTTATTAACTTCTAACCAATCTTTTAATTCTTGAGAAGTTAAGATATTAAACTCATCAACACGCATATCAACGTAGCGAGATAGCGTTGGTAATAACGTATCCCCCGCTAATGTTGTGTGGCTCATTAGCTCTAACGTACCATTCGGGATCTGAGTACTAAACTCAAGGATCAACGCTTGCAATCGTTCCAATGTCACACCGTCAGCGTAGAACCTTGCACTAAATGCATCCGTTGTTAGTACTTTTAAGCCTTCGCAACCAGAAACAACATGATCGACACGGCGTACAGGGATGCCAGTTTCATTCGCAAAAGCAATAAATGCTGCTTTATATGGCGGGAATACCGCCGCAAAATGATGACTATCAATATGTGTTAATTTAATACCCGCATTGATCGCTTTATCATATTGCGCTTTAAACTCACTATAAGCTTGATCAAAACTTAAGACCTCAGACGCGAGCACTTTGTCTTGCTTTAAAAAGTACCCATCACTATCGACTAAATCAGGCACCAAACTCGGGTCTAAAATAGGTTTACCACTGGTTAGCGTTAAATGTAATCCGACATTGGGGACTAAGCCCTGCTTGATTAATGCAATCGCATGGTCGGTTGCTGGCTGATTTATCATTATTGTTGTTGACTGAACAACGCCAACTTTAAAACACGCGACAACTGATTCATTTACCTTTTCAGTTAAGCCTAAATCATCTATGTTTACGATTAGCTTCATAATACACTCTGCTACTTTTTGTTAAACTGAGGTACATATTTCGCATTCAGTTCAATCATCTCATCTAAGATTTGTTTCGTTACCGTACCTTTACGCACTAATGGGTTGATTGTTAATGCTTGTAATGCCGCACCATAGTTACCAAAGACACCCGCTTCAACAGTGAGTTCTTCGAAGGCTTTTTGTAATTGTAACGTACCACGTATCGCCGGATTGGTAATTGGCGCAACGTTCAATGGTTGTGGACCGCATGATGTAATGACCGATGTCACTTCAATCGCGCAGTCATTTGGCAGTTCCGATATTGTGCCATTATTACGTATATTGACATGCATTAATGTACGTTTGTCATTATGGATCGCATTTATTAACTCACATGCTGCTTCAGAATAATGTGCACCACCACGTTCTTCTAATTGCTTCGGTTTCTCGTTTAGGTTTACATCTTCATAGAGTTTGAATAATTCTCTTTCAATTTCTTGAACTTGCTCGCCACGTGTAACGTAACCTTCAGATTTAACTTCTTTTTGCTCTAAATCATCTTGCTTGTAATAATACTGATGGTAACCACAAGGTAATGCACCTAGGTGTTTTAATTGCTCAGGAACCCAAGTGACTTCACCTAAGTTTTTAGGCAATGCAAAATCTTCACCAGAACACACTTTATCGATTAATTCGCCAATGCGATCTTTACCATGATCCCAAATATGGAACGCATGGATGAAGTGATTTAGTCCTGCAAACTGAACTTGCAGATCTTTCGTTCCCATCAATTCTTCAATACCAAACTGGGTACAAACAGGCACGTTACACAGGCCGATTACTTTGATGTTGGTATGTTTAAGCACTGTTTCAGTAATAATACCCGATGGATTAGTGAAGTTAATTAACCATGCGTCAGGGCAGATCTCTTCCATGTCTTTACATAAAGAAAGTGTCACTGGAATAGTACGCATTGCCTTAGCAAAACCTGCGATACCATTGGTTTCCTGACCAATCATGCCGTACTTGTTGCCCAGTAATTCATCTTGAATACGCGCAGGGATCATACCAACACGCATTTGAGAGCACACATAATTAGCGCCTGTTAACGCTTTACGGCGGTCAAACTCAATATTCAGTTCAATATCAAGACCTGCATTTTTAATCATACGTTTCGCTAATGCGCCAACAGTCTCAACTTTGTAACGACCTTCTTCGATATCAAATAAATCAATGTGTGTCACTGGCAATTCGTGGTGACGATTAATGAAGCCTTCAATGATTTCAGGTGTATAGCTAGAACCACCACCGATAATTGTAATTTTCAACATACTTTAGTCCTCATTTTGGATTCGTCTTTGAAGTTCAATAATTTCGAATGCAAGGTCTTTACACAGCATCGCATTCATAATGTGATCTTGAATATGCGTTAAGATCAGGGTCATTTTTACTTTGCCTTCACCTTCGTCAAAGCTAATGAGTTCTGTTTGTGATTTATGTACTTCTGCTAATGCTTCATCGGCGGCTTTAAGTGATGCTTTTGCTGATTCGAAATCACCTTGCCTTGCTTCTAGCATTGCTTGCATCACTGCTGAACGCGCGGCACCAGCCTGGCATAAAAGTGTCATCAAAAATTCTTCTGTAATTTCCATCATCCATTCCTTTATCTTTAATCTTCTTGAATCTAAACTTTGATGAGCCATCTTTTATACCAATCACAATAAATAGATGATCATTATTTAATGCAATTGGTATTACCTTGTAAATTAAGTGTAAAAGATGGCTATTTTCTATTTATGAAATACCGCTATTAAAGGTATAGCTATTTGTGATTGCTACACTGGGTTTATTAAGCCGCTTTAGCTGGTGATAATGACCCTGCTTCAGCAAGCGGTTCTGGTTCTTCTTGCGCTAATAATTCTTTTTCATACGCTTTGAAGAATGGGTAGAAGATTAAGCCACTGACTACGAAACAGGTCGCTACGACAACGGCAGCGATCATTGAGTTAGTCGCCATGACAGCACCGATTGGCGCAGGCATAGTCCATGGTGGTAAAGCAACAACTTTAGACACTAAGTCAAACTTGAATGCACCCCAAACGATACATGCATTGACTAATGGCGCAGCAATCCAAGGAATAAAGAAGGTTGGGTTCATTACGATTGGCGTACCAAAAATAACAGGTTCATTAATGTTGAAACAACCAGGAATGAATGACATTTTACCGACAGTACGTAAGTGAACTGATTTAGAGCGAGCCATCATGCAAACTAGCGCTAATGTACCGCCAGAACCACCAATAAATACGAAGAAGTCCATGGTAGGATTGATGAAGATAGCCGGTAATGCTTTACCTGCTTCGAGTGCTTCTTGGTTTGCGCCTAAGTTGATTAGCAGTAGTGGACCAATAACGCCTAGAACAACGGATGCACCGTGAATACCAGCAAACCACAATAATTGAATTAACAAGATAGCCAGCGCAAAAGCAAAGAATGTATCAGAAGCGGCTACAAGTGGGCTAAACAATGCCATGATACCCGTTGCGATATTTAGGTCAAAGTTACCCAATACACCATTGATAACTTGCACAATTAAGATCATTGCAACGACGGGAATAAGTAGGTCAAATGACGCTGCGATTTTTTCAGGCACCGCTTCTGGCATTTTGATACGAATGTTCTTTTCAACAAGAAACGTTTGTAGCGTAGGAACGAATAGACCACAAATGATAGCAGTAAATGCACCCGCACCACCTAAGTAAGCCATAGGAATCACACTGCCTAACTCGCCACCAACCCAAACAGCTGGCGCAACAGCTAATAGGAAAGAGAACATAGACAACATACCTGAGTTCATTGGGATAACACCTTTCGTGTTAAGCGTCTCAGCTAGGTTATATGCGATACCATAAGCAGAGTACATTGCGAAAATACCCATGCTGACAAAGAATGGACCAACAATGTTATCCCGACCGATGCCTTGAACAACTGCGTGCCAACCGTCTAAGAACCAGTTACCCGTACCAGGAGGGTTAGCAAATACTAACAGTAACGAACCAACAATCAGGAATGGCATTGTTGAAATAAAACCGTCTTTAATAGCGCAGATATGCTTTTGACTAGCAACCTTACCTGCAATGGGCGCAATGACGCGCTCAACAAAATCCATTGTGGCATTTATAAGTGACATAAAATTTCCTTATTTATAAAAATATGTATTGAATAAGTCTGAAAAAATGCGCAGCGTGAGGGCTACGCACTGATTAATTATTTAATTGAGAATGGGGCGGCGATAGCTGAAGCTACCAAGATTGCTAATGATGTGTTTTTCATAAATTATCCTATTTCATACGACACGTGTTCATTCCTGAACGCTTATGATTTAAGTTAAAATTCAAATAAAAACTGGTTACAACCGACGACTAGCCTTTTAAATTAATCGCTTGTTGGAGGATTTCTTTTCCTTTCATCATGCCGTATTGCATCATGTCAATTTGCCCACACGCCACGTTTTCTTCTTCGCAACGCTTGCTGAATTCCGCAAACTTGTATTTCACTTGTGGAGCAACGAGACAAACATCATTTTTCTTAACTTCAGTTTCGAATGCAGAAATAGAGTAAGCATTTATTTCAGCTTTAATATCAGCTTCCTCAGCAGCTTTACGCATTTTGTTAACAACCATCGACGTAGACATACCTGCTGCACAGCAAAGGAAAATTTTAATCATATTCAATAACCTCTTGATTTGTAGATTTATAATTATTATAAGGAATCAATGAACGGCTTATTCACCTAACTAAGCCCACGCCCCCTTTGAGGTATATGTTGCGCTAATGTATTTTTTATTACAATTACAGAAAACTTAATTTGTGATCTGAAATATGTTCCGTTTTAAATTGATAAACTAAAGTGTTAAGCATAAACATACGTATGACCTACAGAATAATTAACATTCCAGGTCTGATAAACAGCCAGAATTACAGGGTGTTAACCTTTAAAAACAACTGGTTACATGCGAAATGTGCATTTATAATATATATTATAATCACCTATTAAATAATGGGTTATAGTTTCCTAGTCATCAATTAAAATAAAAAACAGGACTTACTTCCCCCTGTGAACTATCTCTCACTTTGAGCTTGAATTTCTTTAGGGTTTGGTGTTTTTTCATGTGAGCCAAGTCTCTTTACCATAAAAATATAAATGTATTTTTAAGATTTAAGCCTGACAAAAGAGGCGTAGAATAAATATTATTGAAAAAGAGATGTAAGGTATTTTAGGTTTATTGATAGGGAGTTAGATCATGAGCCACAATAATAAGCATTGTTATATTTGCACATCGTTAACGTGGATTAGGTGAGAAAAAGTTGATAGCGCTACAAAATATGTTATCCAACGAGGTTTATTACATCTTGAATGCCGATCCGTAGGGGATAGTTTATAGGTTAGCTATAAACGGCCAATGAATCAGCAGTTTATAGCTATAAAACACAGAGTTAAGAGTTAAGCACTAACCGTATCAATTTGATCACTCTTCAATACGGTCGCGGATAACACAACAGGGATCGCTTTTGAAATTGGCGTATCACTCAAGTCCCCTTTCCCATAGATAGATACCAATGGATTAGTTTCAGGGAAATAAGCGGCAATATTCCCTTCTGGAATATCATAAGCCACCAGCTTAAAACCAAACACTTTACGCTCAATACCATCCGGCCACAGCGATTCAATATCGACTAATTGGTTATTCTCCATGCCTAGTGCAGAGATGTCATTGTCGTTAATAAAAAGGACTTTACGCTCTCCTGAAATACCACGGTAGCGGTCATCAAAACCATAAATAGTAGTATTGTATTGATCGTGTGAGCGCATCGTTTGTAATACGAATACGGGATCATTACTGAGCTCTCGTAAGCTTGCGGGCAGTAAATGAACGGGCAGATCATGCTGCATGAATTGTGCTTTTTTCGAGGGTGTGTTCCATTGTCGCTGAGCAGCACTGTTACCAAGATAGAAACCACCAGGCTGTTTTATCTTGCGATTAAAATCGCTAAAACCAGGAATCGTTTTTTCAATCAGATCTCGGATCCGTGCGTAATCTTCAATCACCCAAGTCCAGTCTATTGGTTGCTTGCCTAACGTCGCTTCAGCAATACCGGCAATAATAGCAGGCTCAGAGCGCATTTCGCCAGTATCACCTGCAACTACACCAGCTGATGCATGCACCATGCTAAACGAGTCCTCAACGGTGATGCGCTGTGGCCCAGATGCTTGCATATCAATATCAGTACGTCCTAAGCAAGGTAATATGAGCGAGTCTTTACCCGTTATCAAATGCGTACGATTTAGTTTGGTGGCGATATTAACCGTCAAGTTACAGTTTGAAAGTGCTTGTTGTGTTAATACTGTGTCAGGCGTTGCAGCCGCAAAGTTTCCGCCTAGGCCAATAAACACTTTACTATCACCAGCAAGCATGGCTTTGATGGCTTCAACCGTATTATGTCCGGGTTTTGACGGTGCTGAAAAATCAAATTCATTCGATATGCTTTTGATAAATGCAGCAGTTGGCTTTTCATCAATACCCATGGTGCGATCGCCCTGCACATTACTGTGTCCACGCACGGGACACAATCCAGCACCTTGTTGCCCTAACTGGCCAAACAACAGCTGTAAATTGGCGATCTCTTGAATGGTTTTAACCGAATGCTTATGCTGAGTAATGCCCATCGCCCACGTGATGATCACCCGCTTAGATTGACGATAAATACTGGCTGCTTGCTCAATTTCAGATTGTAATAATCCAGCCTGCTCGGTGATCTCATGCCACGACGTTGCTTCGACTGCGGTTAAGTATTCAGTAATACCCTGAGTATGCTCAGCAATAAATACATGATCAAATATAGATAGTCGTCCTGCGGCTAATTCGGCTTTATCAATCACACCAAGTGCTTTAACCATACCGCGTACAACGGCCATATCCCCACCCAGTTTAGGCGTGAAATAACACTGACTAATTTGTGTCGAACCATCTGTCAGCATTTCTTTCACTGATTGTGGATTAGTAAAACGCTCTAAGCCTCTTTCTTTTAAAGTATTAAAAGTGACGATTGCCGCCCCGCGACGTGATGCCTGGCGCAGTGTATCTAACATGCGTGGATGGTTTGTTCCTGGGTTTTGACCAAACACAAAAATAGCATCAGCATACTCAAAGTCTTCCAGTGTCACTGTTCCCTTGCCAATACCAATCGCTTGTTTCAAGCCTACACCACTGGCTTCATGGCACATATTGGAACAATCAGGAAAGTTATTAGTACCAAATTTACGCACAAAAAGTTGATACAAAAATGCCGCTTCATTACTTGCCCGACCCGAGGTATAAAACTCTGCTTGATTGGGATGATCAAGTGTATTTAAGTGTTTAGCGATCAGGGTAAATGCCTGTTGCCAACTAACCGCTTCATAGCAATCCGTGTCACGATTGTACTGCACAGGATGACTAAGCCGCCCTTGCGACTCTAAAAAATAATCACTTTGCTGGGTTAGCCAACTTACCGGATGTTTTACAAAAAATGCGGGGGTAACACGTCGACTTGTGGCTTCCCAATTAACCGCTTTAGCACCATTTTCACAGAATTTAAACCGCGTTGGTTCTTTCGATTCACCCCATGCACAACCCGGACAATCGAAACCTTTGTCTTGATTTGTTTTCAGTAAGTTGCGAATGTTTCGTGACACATTTTCGCTTTTTACCAGATGTTTGGTGGTACTTAATAACGCACCCCAACCACCAGCTGAGCCTTCGTATTTTTTAATTGTCATGTCGATTCTCTATAAGATAGTCTATATCAAATGGCTTATATCAGATGATCGGTTTCATTAAGTCGCTTTAAACGGAAAGCACCATGGTAGACGTTAAATCCGCCATTACGGCTAAAGCCAATCAGGGTAAGGTTGAAGCGTTTCGCCATGTTGATCGCAAGATTGGATGGCGCGCCCACCGCTATTAATACCGATATGCCAGAAACCAGTACTTTTTGAACCAATTCGAAACTGATCCGCCCGCTTAGGAACACAATTTTTTGTTGCTTATCAAGCTCAGTACTTCTTGCTAATTTACCCAGCAATTTATCTAACGCATTGTGGCGACCGACATCTTCACAACTCAGTAGCAGCTCCCCTTTTGCATCGAATAAGCCGCAACCATGTACACCGCCCGTTTGGTTAAACATCGCTTGATATTGACGTAGTTGCTCACTAAAGTGCGGAATTATATGACCTGACAACCAAACTTTATTGGACTCTAAATCTGGAATATTGCGTAGTTCTAAAGACTTTATTGATGATTTTCCACATACACCGCAACTGGAGAATGACGTTGTATCTCGATTGATTAATGTCCAGTCCACAACAACATCTGGTGATAAGCGTAGATGTATTTCATTTTGATTAATATCATTGTAATAAATGTCATTGTGGTAAATGTCATCTAAATCAAATTGCTCATTGATACCAACAATATCGCTCGCGCTGTTGATAATACCTTCTGCCAACAACAGGCCTGTAACCAGATTAAGATCGTCACCCGGTGTACGCATCGTTACCAGGTAAACTCGTTCTTGTTCTTTTCCCGCGCTATCGTTGTAAATGAGCCGTATCTCTAAAGGCTCTTCAATAATCACTGAATCAATAGAAAGGCTTACATTAGTGCCATTTATCTGTTGCAGCGAGCATGTCGCAACACCTGCGGTATGTGGGATGGATTGAGGCGCTGGATGACTATTTTGATAGTGAGCTAGAGGATAGGTAACATTAAAAGCAGAGTCTCGCTCAGCTATCGCATAATTTTCCGGATTTATTTTCTGTTCAGCCATGGGCGTGCTTCACTCTAATAGATCGATGCTAAAATTGGATATTTACCACCATCATTGCAGCGGTGATCTTTAACATTCGCAAAATAAGAGCTTTACATTACCTTTTATGTGGCAATAAATATAACGGGAAAATTCTTTCGTTTGATAAGAAAAATCTATCAGTTTACTCAACGTAAGGTAAACAAAGGGTTCATCAAGCAATCTTTGTGAATATCAATTTAAGCATATTGAAGTGAGTTGAGCATTATTGGTATAAACTTGACACACCAAGCTAATTTTTGAAGGGATCATAATGAGGCTAATACTCTTAACTACTTTTCTTTTACTCAGTAACCTTAGCCACTCAGCCTCGTTAATTGCGGGTAGTAAGTCAGTGGGGATAAAACTGGGCGGCGCTTCCATTGGTCCCGAAAACTATACCATTGCAGGTGTCTCAGTTAACTACTTTGCCTTAGATAATCTTTCTGTTGGTACCGCCTATGAATACTGGTTTTCAGGCAAGCCTACTGTCTCAAAAGCCACTGTAGAGTCAACCTATTATATTCCCGCATCTGAACAGCTAAAACCATATTTTGGTTTGCTATATAGCCATTATTTTGTCGAAGATAACAGTGATATAGATGCTTATGGTTATCGTATTGGCATCGCCTATATTAAGTCACCAATGTTCTTTAGCGCCGGTCTTAGACAAGAAAAATATACATCAGACAGAGCTATATTCTCTGATAATGAGGCCACTGGTGAATTTATGATTGGTTTTTCTTTTTAGAAAAACCCTCTGTTTAAGTTAACGGGGTCACTTCAAGATAGCAGGCTTTCATCTTGCAAATGACCGCGAGCTTCTACAATTTCAAACCAGTCCATATTTTTATCGTTTTGCTGGATTATTCTATCGCGTTATTTACAGCTCTTCCCATTTTCACCGCCGAGCAACCCATTAACGTCACCTTTTTGTATACATGGTCACTCATGAGTTTCTCCTGATACTTTTAATTGTCATAAAGTTTAGATCAATTTTCGGTTTAACTAAACAACCCGTTGGTAACTGCCTTGTTGTAATAATGCAGTTAGGTCACTGCCTCCATGCTGTTGTTTGGCTTTTTTTTCCTTCTCCATTAATAACTGATCAAATGTCTGTTGTTGTACTTGACGGAAAATACCGACTGGCACAGGAAACTCAGGATAGCTTAAATTAGCTAACGCAAAAGCATACTCAAGATCCTGCAATTCTTGCCTATGAATAAACTGTTGCGGATCTGCAACAGTTGTTTTTTTAAAACCAAAGCCATTGATGATTAATTTTTTGTCTTCATTTTCCCCAAATGAAAGTGGCTTACCTTGCTCTAAATACAGTAAGTTTTCCGTTTTATTTTTCGGTCCATAATAAGGTTCATGCACGCCATCATTAAAGATCACGCAGTTTTGTAATATCTCTACCACAACCGTGCCTTTATGTTCCGCCGCCGCTTCTAATACCATGGCTAAATGCTTAGGATCATTATCACAAGTACGCGCGATAAAAGTCGCCCCCACAGATGCGGCTAACGCCAGCGGTCGAATCGCACGGTCTGGCGAACCATTAGGACTAGATTTAGAGATCCAACCTTGTGCAGATGTAGGCGAGAACTGCCCTTTAGTCAGACCGTAAACTGCATTATTAAACAATAATATTTTAATATCTTGGTTACGCCTGATAGCATGCATGAAATGATTACCACCAATACTAAGCGCATCACCGTCACCCGTAATCACCCACACATCCAATGCTGGATTTGTTGCTTTAACCCCAGTTGCAATCGCAGGCGCTCGACCATGAATCGTATGAAAACCATAAGTTTCAAGATAATAAGGAAAACGAGAAGAGCAGCCGATACCAGAAATAAAGACACTGTTTTCACGGCTTCTTCCGGTCTTGGCTAACATTGATTGCATTACTTTCAATACATTGAAATCACCACAACCCCGGCACCATTTAACTTGCGAATCTGAGACAAAATCTTTACGATTTAACGTGGTTATATCCATTACTGTATCTCCTCGATAAATTGACAAATAGAGTCCATCACATCATTCACCTTAAATTGCGCACCCGTTACTTGCGTAATACAACGCGCCTGAATAACAAACTCAGCACGGATCATTTTCACTAATTGCTCGTTGTTCAGTTCCAATATCAATACGTGTTTGAATGAAGCAATCAGCTCTCCAAGATTTTCAGGAAACGGATTAAGGTAACGTAAATGCGTATGGGCAACGCTCATGCCTTGCTCTCTTAACTGAGTAACCGCAGATAATACCGCACCGCGGGTACTGCCCCAGCTCAACACAAGAACTTGATCGTCAAATGTCCCTGTTAATGTTTGCTGAGGAATAAAGCGACTAATACCCGCAATTTTAGCGGCCCTTTGCAGCGTCATTTGTTGATGGTTTTCGCCATCATGACAAGTTTCTCCCGTGACTGAACGTTTTTCTAAACCACCAATACGGTGCATATTATTCATCTCTCCGGGGATCACCCAACGCCGACTGCCAGTATCTGGATCTCGCGAGTAGGGTTGAAAATTTTCAGTCTGTTGTTCTTGCTTAATAATTGGAAATTGAATGTCATCAAGCGTAGGTACTCGCCAAGATTCAGCGCCATTAGCAAGATAACCATCGCTCAGTAATATAACAGGGGTCATGAACTGGGTGGCAATTCGACTGGCTTCTAAAGCCATATCAAAACAATCTGCCGAAGAAGCTGCAGCCAATACTGGCATAGGAGAATCCCCGTTACGGCCATACATAGCAAACAATAAATCAGATTGTTCAGTTTTGGTCGGTAACCCAGTTGAAGGGCCACCACGTTGAACATTTATGACCACCAGCGGCAGTTCTGTCATAACCGCTAGATTCAAGGTTTCTGCTTTTAAACATAACCCAGGTCCCGATGTCGATGTGATCCCTAAAGCGCCGGCATAAGACGCGCCCAGCGCAGCACATGCAGCGGCGATCTCATCTTCTGCCTGAAATACCTTCACACCTAAATGTGCATATTTTGCCAAGGTATGTAAAATTTCAGACGCGGGCGTTATCGGATAAGATCCTAAAAATAACGGACGATGAAGCTTATCCGCGGCACAGACAAAGCCCAACGATAATGCTTCATTGCCCGAAATTGTGCGATATAAACCCGCGGTTTTCGGTGCAGATTCAACATGAAAACTTTCCTCAAAAATTTCTGTCGTATCTCCATAATTGAAACCAGCTTGTAGTGCGAGTATATTCGCCTCCAATACTTCTGGCTTTATACTAAATTGTTTTTCAATCCATGTTTCAGTGGCGGTTGTAGAACGACCATAAATCCATAATACAATGCCCAGCATGAAAAAATTCTTACTGCGTTTACGGTATTTACTTGGTAAATCAATATGACTCAACGACTGCATCGTTAAACGGGTATAATCATCAGCAATGACGCGATATTCAGATAAACTACCATCATTCAAAGGGTCGGACGCATACGTCGCTAATGCTAATTTTTTACTCTGAAAGCCATCGGTATCGGCGAGAATCAATCCACCTTTCTTTAATTCACCAATTTTACAGTGTAATGCTGCCGCATTCATGGCAACTAATACTGAAAACTCATCGCCAACCGTATGAATTACATTTGCTGAAAATTGCATTTGAAATGCCGAAACACCATCTAATGTACCCGCTGGTGCACGAATTTCGGCGGGATAATCCGGCTGTGTAATAACTTCATTATGTTCAGAAATATTAAGGGAAAATTGGCTACCTGAGAGCTGAATACCATCACCCGAATCACCTGCAAAGCAAATCACTTCATTTTTCAACGCAGTTACTGTCATTATTACCTCCAAATTTTTATTCGTCTTGACGTCCGTTACAACTTGTTACGTCTACAACTTATATCGATTGCCATGAGTCACACTTAATCTTTATCAACGTTATTCATTATCAATATAAAATAAGATGAATATACCGTCTCTTGATCTGATGTTGTGATATTAAAGTAGTTCCGAGTGTGTAAAAATACCCATCCATTCACGTTACTGATGAATGTTTTTCACGAATAAGGATTTTGGAAGGTTTATGGATAAAATTAATCTGTTACAGCTATTCGTTTCTCTTGCCGAACAAGGTAGTTTTGTTGCCGTAGCTAACCAATCAGGCCAATCACCGTCCACCATCAGTAAAGCGATTACGCGACTCGAAAAAGATTTAGGTGTACGCTTATTACATCGCACCACACGGCAATTACAACTTACCGAAGCAGGCGAGAGCTATTTACAGACAGCGCGGGAAGTTCTGAGCTTATTGCAGAATACTGAAAGCAAGCTGACACAAAATATCTCAACACCCACAGGCACCTTAAAAATCAATCTACCTATGTCTTTTGGCCAGCTCTACGTGGTGCCATTGTTACCTGAGTTTTGTCAGCAATACCCTGATATTAAACTCGAACTTAGTTTTTCAGATGACTACACAGATATCGTCGAGAGTGGTATAGATATCGCGATACGCAGTGGTAAATTAAACGACAGCCGTTTAATCGCAAGACGTATATGTCCTATGGACATGGGAATTTTTGCCAGTCCCGATCACCTTGCTAAATTTGGTACGCCAACAACGCCTGCCGAATTTGAGCAACATAACTGGATAAAATACCGCTTCAAACAATCTGGTCGCATATTAACAATTATGCTGCCACAAGCAGAACAAATAGTAGAGCTAGATCCTAAGTCCTATGTGTTAGTTGATGATGGCAATGCATTAGCTCAATTAACAAGTCTAGGCACAGGTCTGGCTTTTATGCCTCATTTTCTTGTGCGAGATTTAGTACAGGAAGGAAAATTAACACTGATATCTTCCCCTTGGCGCAATCCAGAACAGGCTGTTTATTTGTATTATCTCAGTCGTGATTACTTACCCGCTAAAGTGCGCTTGTTCATTGAATACATAGTGCAAAAATTAGCATCACAAGACGAATCAGCACATGCTAGCTGGATGAAAACATAGTCGTTGGATAAGTGACATATGTTCACGACTCAAATGCGTGAATGCTTATTTTTCTATTCTCACCATAGCCCTAATATATCCCTTAGCACTCAACGTTTAAGGGATAAATCATGCAAATACCTCATATTGTTATTATTGGCGGTGGCGCAGGTGGCTTGCTACTAGCAACCAAACTAGGCCGAAAACAAGGTAAACAGAACCAAGCTAAGATCACCTTAATTGATAGTAGTGGCCATCATATTTGGAAACCATTATTACATAAGCTCGTGGGCGGCGGTCTTAATCAGCCTGCCGATAAACTCGACTACCGTCGTCATGGAAATACCAATGGCTATCAATTTTTACATGCCTCTCTCGACAGTATCAATCGACAAGGAAAAAACCTCTCATACCAAATAATAGATGACGATAACAAAGCACTAGAAAGACTAAACTATGATTATTTGGTTATTGCCATCGGCAGCCAAGCCAATGATTTTGGCACGCCTGGTGCCGCTGAGCATTGCCAATTCCTTGATTGTACCCACCAGGCTCAACAACTCAGAAATAGCTTGCAACAAGCACTTACAGATACAACTTCAGCGGATACATTAAACGTGAATATTGTTGGCGCAGGTGCAACGGGGGTAGAGCTCGCAGCCGAGTTAACTAAAATGGGAAAACAATATTCCTGTCAACTCTCAGTTAACTTGCTTGAAGCTAGTGAACGTATTTTACCAGCACTATCTCAAGACATCGCTCAGTTATCTACGCATTCACTCACCAATATAGGTGTGAACGTTATCGTTAACACCAGAGTAAATGCAGTACAATCAAACGGATTAACTACTGCCGAAGGCCAACACTACCCCGCTACATTCAATATTTGGAGCGCAGGTATTATTGCACCGAAGCTACTGAGAACCTTGGATGGATTAGAGACCGATAATAATAACCGCCTCCATGTAAATTCAAATTTATCGACAACTCTAGATCGTAATGTTTTTGCAATAGGTGATTGTTGTGCATGTTTACAAACCAATGGAAAAACTGTCCCTGCAAGAGCGCAAGCAGCCAGACAAATGGCCGACTATCTAGCCATCACCTTATTCGAAATTCAAGCGGGTAAGACAACTAAGCCTTTTGTTTTTGATGATAAAGGGTCAATAATCTCAATTAGCCGGTTCAACGCCTTTGGCATTCTAAAGAAAGGGCCTATATTACGAGGCCGCATTGCACGCTATACCTATAACGCACTTTATAGAACACACCAAAAAGCCTTGTTTGGGTTATATTCAACAGGATTAATTATATTGGCTGACTGGTTGCGGAGTAGAATAAAAAATTCACCAACAAAGCTATTATGATCCAATAACAAAAAATTACGGCTTGGAGGTTATACAGGGGCAAACTAGATCTTGGCAGACAATCGGTGTGAATTGGTTTTAATCTACTTTTTAATTGGTTATAAGCTGATTTCCAATCCGAGCGGAGTTTCTCCATACTCATACGGAGCCCCCTCTGTTAACGAACCATTAATAAATTTTTCTATTAGTACGTCGCCCTGTATAAAATATAACGTTCGATTCGTTTTATGTGGGGCAATCATCGCGGCTAAATTTCTTAAAATAGAAATCGCATGATCACAACAGGCTCACCATAGAATTACTGACATGACCAGCACGTTGAGGTTGCAGGATATCGTTGATCGGAGCCGGTTTTCCGATCCCATAACCTTGGGCAAAATCAACGCCCATGTGCTGTAATCGTTGCCTGATAGCGTCATTTTCAACAAATTCAGCGATCGTTTTCATGCCCATGACATGTCCAATATCATTGATTGATTTAACCATAGCTTCATCAATCGGATCGTCCAAAATATCTTTAACAAACATACCGTCAATCTTCAATGTACACACAGGTAAATTTTTCAAGTAAGCAAATGAAGATAAACCACTGCCAAAGTCATCCAGCGCAAACTGACAACCAAACTCACTGAGTGTTTTTATAAACAAGGTCGCATCCCGCAAGTTACTGATCGCCGCAGTTTCGGTAATTTCAAACTTGATCATACTTGGCGGTAAGTTATGCAATGTGATCTGCTGCATAATATGATTCAGCAGCGTATTACTGCCTAATGATGCACCGGACAAGTTGATCGCCAGATGGTCTACATCAGCTAATTGCTGAAAATGTTGCTCCATCCAGGCAAAGGTATGGTCAACGACCCAACGGTCGATAGCGTTTGATAAATTATAGCGTTCTGCGGCTGGTAAAAATGCACCGGGGGGCACGATATCACCACTTCGTGTACGCAGGCGAAGTAGCACTTCGTAAATACGCTTTTGCGAAGGGTCTGAGAGCGACACGATAGGTTGTGCATAGAGTTCAAATCTATTTTCATTTAATGCATATTTTAGCTCATTAACCCAACGGAATTCACCATCGCGTTTGGCTAATAATTCATCCTCGGCGTGATAGATATGAATACGGTTACGACCTAAATCTTTAGCGGCATAACAGGCCGAGTCAACACCAATTAATATTTCTGTGGTGTTTTTAGTTTGACTGTTAATCTCAGCTAAACCTATGCTCGCACCGATACTGAATATATTTTTCTCCCACATAAACTGAAAATCAGCAATTAATTCCAGTATATTCTGTGCAGCTTTCTCAGCCTGCGTGAGGCCACATTGCGTCATTAAAATGGCAAATTCATCACCGCCTAAACGGGCTAATATATCTTGGGGTTTAATATTTTCAGCTAACAGCAGGCCTAACTGGCGCAGCAGTTCATCTCCGGCCATATGCCCACAGGTATCATTGATAATTTTAAACTGGTCCAGATCTAAGAAACATAATACATGGGTCGTATTATCTTGTTGTGCAGACATGATGCTTTGCGCCAGCAGATTTTCAAACTCATAGCGGTTGATTAACCCTGTCAGCATATCGTGAGTCGCTTGATAGGATATTTTTTGCGACGCAATTCTGGCCTCGGTAACATCCACTTGAATACCAATAAAGTGGGTTATAACGCCATCATTCGTAACTGGTACAATACAGACTTTGGCCCAGAATAGTTCACCATTTTTCTTACAGTTTTTTAATTCTCCACGCCATTCTTGGCCTGCTAATATCGTTGCCCACATATTTTTGTATACACTATCAGGCGTATCGCTGGAGCGAAAAACATTGGCTTTTTCACCGAGAACTTCGGCTGCAGTAAAACCTGTTATTGCGGTAAATTTAGGATTTACATACTCAATAATACCGCTAATATCAGTTATCAATATACTCTCAGGGCTGTATTCAACAACCATAGACAGCTTTTTTAAGTTAGCAGTGCTGCGCTGTTTTTCTGTTGTATCATTATATACGCCGATACCGCCTTCGATCTCTCCGGAACTGGAATAAAGCGGGACAAAATTAGCTTGTAAATGCATAAACCGTTGGCCGGATACTGATGTATAAGGACCTTCATAAACACTTACTTTACCTTGTAATGACTGCTTCACCATGTTGAGCAGCACGGTATCTTCAAGCCGATCTAGCATATTAAAACCAATAAGCGTATCCCTGTCAGAATCGAGAATTCCTTCAAAACATTTGTTTATTTTTTGGATTATGCCGTTATTATCATAGTGGAAAATGCCCACAGGTGAATACTCAAAAATGGACGTGAGCTTAGCTTCACTTTCAACCAACTCAGAGGTTTGTTTTGTTACCTTTTTTACTAAAATTCTGACCTGCCGACGAGGTTCTAAACAGAGCACAACAAATAACGGACAGGCAAATAGTAGAAATAATGCCGAGACAATTAAGGTGTAATATAGGGTTTCATTTAATAGTGTATCAATATGACCAATTGAAAGATCAGCAGCGACAATATATACGCTACCATCGTCCGCTTTAATGGGAATGAAGATACTGCGAAAATCCCCCCACTGATCATGATATTCATGAATTTGGTTCTGGTTTTTCTTAAAAATGGCCATAATACGTGGCGAGGCATAGTCATATAGCTCAAAATAGTTAAATGCAAATTTATTGGAATTTAGTTCAGCACCAGAGGCGCTTAAAGAAGTAAAAAAAATGTCATTATCCCGCAAGATAAGCGTATAGAGATAAACAATATCAGTGCGTCGAGTATATTCAGTTAATGCTAAGGTAATAGCAAGATCCTGTTGCTTAGACAGATCGGCTTTGTTCATTTCTTTATGATGAAATGCCTTGGGTAACATAGAGGGAATGCTTAGCGCTGCATTTTCCAGCTGCTGATCTAGCTCGGAGTATAGTTGCCGTTTTTCTTTAACATAATTCAATGCCGAAAAAATGAGTACCCATATTACATAGATCGCAATAGCAAAGTAGATCCGTAGGCTATTTTTGACTGACTGGAGCACTATAAAATATCACTGTGATTCATAAGGAAATGCATGTTGCCTTGTTAATAATAATATTGCAAATGACAACAGCGAATAAAAAACATGAATGTCCTACAACTATGATCTAGCACAATTATAATATTTTTGTTACAGCTTTAGATATTCAGTAGCTCTGACTATAAAACAGCAACTTACAAACTTTGTTGTTTGCTTTCAATCACTCTTAACCAAGCTAAAGCACGTTTTTCTACGCTAGGATAATTAGCGGCTAAACGAGCCAATGCTAATGCCTGTTGATAACGTTTTAGTTCAAAGACAGCTTGTACTTTTAGCAGAGCAACCTGCGCCTTAAATGTATTATTCTGAGTATTGATCTTGTTTAAGCTAGTCAACATCGCATCATATTGGCCTAATAGCGCTAATAGCTGGGCCTGAATTAAATAATGTTTGCCATTACCGCTTAGCTGCGCGCTTTTACCCCAGTATTGCTGCGCTTTATCATGCTCGCGCGCAAGTTGCCAATAACCCGCAATCTCTTTATATAATTGACTATTTTTGGCCAGTAAGCCTTGGCCTAACGATAACTCTAATAATTGTGCGGCTTGGTAAGGTGCGCCTTGATTGGCACGTAATCGCGCCAGTGTTTTAACCTGGTTAGCACTATCAAGATAACCACGGGCATAGGCCAGTTCATAGGTTGAAAGGGTACGCGCATGGTCCTGACGCAAATTATAAATAGCAGCAAGTTGCATCCACCAGCGTTTTTCAGTCGGATAGGCCTCGGTTAACTGAGTTAATGTTGCCGTGGCCTTTTTATAATATTCCAATTTATAAAACGCACTCAGCTGAAGTAAGTGCACACTTTTATTAAATTTCACTGATAAAACAATCGCCTTATCGGCAGCGGGAATCAATAATGTCCAAGCTTGCGTTTGATAATAGGCTTGCGCTAAGTTTTGATAGAGGCCTTTATCGGGCGCGGTATTGATTAAACTTAAATATAAATCAATCGCCTTGTTAGTTTTCCCCGCGTTCAAATACAAATCTGCCAGCATGCGTTGGCTTTGCTGTTGCTCTTTTTTAACTAGAGCATGTTGTGCCACGGCACTTTCCAGCATAATTATCGCTTGGTCTTGCTGATTTAGGCTCCAATATAAATTAGCGCGAAAGCGATCCACATAGGCCTTATCAAATCCCTCTCTAGTAGTCACTTCATTTAATACACTAAGTGCATCAGTTAATTTATCCTGCTCATAATGTTTAAAGGCAAGGCTAACTTGACCCCCTACATTGCGGCTTAAACTTGGTGCTTTTTCTGCGTAAACACCATTAGCCCAAAATAGCATGGCAAACAACAACCACTTCATATTAAGACTCCAATTTAAAATCAAGACGGATCTTTTGACCTAACTGCGATATCGCTTGGCCATTCACCATCGTGGGTTTATATTTCCATTTTTTTAGGGCGCGTTTGGCATCACGTTCAAATAAACGCTTAGGTTTGGCCTCTAATATTTGAATATTAACCACCCTGCCTGCTTCATTAATATCAAAAGATAAAACCACATAACCTTGCTTGCCTAAACGTAATGCCTTAGCCGGATATCTCGGCTCAACTCGGTATAGCGGCATTGCCATTGTTTCACCAACATGAGCAAGCGGCGCTAAAGCACGTTCTATACCCGGCATGCTGATGGACATGGCTGAAACACTGCTCGATAGATCCATGGCAGGCATATCTAAGCTGGCACTCACCCCAGGATTTTGCATCACGGGTTTAATGCTTGGGCTCGGCACCGCGCTTACCTGAGGTTTAGGCTCGGGTGGTTTCGGTTTTTGTCTATGTTTAGATTGAAAAGACTCATCCTGCTGACTCATTACCAAATCAAAATAGCTGTTCTCTTCGGTATCTTTTGGTAGGCTAACCTGATTATTAATCAGACTCGCCATAAAGATAAACAGGGAAAAGCTGATTAAGGGCGCGCCAATAGCGGCAAGTAGAAAGCGCATTATTGTTTAGGCTCCGCTGCCACGGATATTTGCCCGATGCCTGCGGTCCGAGCCGCATCCATCACTTTTACCACTATGCCATGACGCGTATCTTGATCCGCTTGGATCACTAAACCGACTTCCCCTCGGTCTGCTAAAATACGTTCTAAATTAGCCCCTAATCTTTGTATATCAACCTGTTTTCTATCCATATATATCTCACCATCGGCCTTAATGGCAATAAAAATACCGGCTTTGGTTTGCTCGGTGGCGGTGGCGGCTTTAGGGCGATTGACTTCAACGCCAGATTCACGCACAAACGAGGTGGTGACAATAAAAAAGATCAGCATAATAAACACCACATCTAACATGGGCGTCATATCAATTTGCGTATCATCTTCGGCGCGTATACGTCTTCTTCTCATGGCTATCTTCTCTTTAATTTATTTTTGACTAGTCAGCTTCAGTAATAAACTGGTTAATAAATTTTTACGCTGGCTCTGTAGGCGTGAATAAAAAAACAAACCGGATAAGGCACAAACAAGGCCGGCCATCGTGGGAATGGTGGCCATAGAAATTCCTGAGGCTAATAACCTCGGATTTCCCGTACCATGTACCGCCACCACATCAAAGACTTGGATCATGCCACTTACCGTGCCTAACAAACCGAGCAAAGGAAAAATCTTAATCAGTACATTTAAAAATGACATGTGCTGCTGTAGTTTTAATTCCGCTTGCGCTATCCAAGCCTGGCGAATTTGCAATGCAAACCATGATTCCTGATCAAACCTTTGCTGCCACTGACTGCTTATTTGCTGACTAAACTTGGGAAAGACCACCAGCAAGTAATAACCACGTTCAATAATCAGGCCCCAAAGCAGCAATAATAAAAACGCAATCAGCCACAGCACTTGCCCGCCACTATTCATAAAGTCACTGACGAGATCGACCTGTTTAGCTAACCAGTTCATATTGCTCTACTGTTTTTTTGTTGGTGTGCGTGACGGCTTGAATTTGGCTATTACTATTATTTTTACTTTCAGTTTCTGTTTCAGCTTCCGCTTGCAGTGCAATTAAACCGGCACTTTGCTGCTCAAGAATATTGATTAACGAGTTAGCGCGACTATGTAATAAACTATGAATTAATAACAGCGGGAGTGCCGCAATTAGCCCCATAACAGTGGTGATCAGCGCCATGGAAATACCGCCCGCCATCAACTTAGGATCACCCGTACCAAACAGGGTAATCGATTGGAAGGTCGCAATCATGCCGGTTACCGTACCCAGTAAGCCCATCATAGGTGCAATCGCGGCTAATACTTTTAATACACTCGAGCCACGCTCTAATCTGGGTATTTCCCGCAGAACCGCTTCTTCGATTTTAAGTTCGAGCACTTGGGTGTTTTGCTTTTTATTTTGCTGATAAATAGCAAATATGCGCCCTAGACTATTATCTAAATTAGCCAGTGTGTTGTTTAGTTGCGCCTTAATTTTTAACGATTCTTTGCTTAGGACAATAAAACGAACTAATGCCACGATCAGACCGAAAATAAGGATCGCAAAGATTAAATAGCCAATCACACCACCCTGTTGAAAACGCTCGCTCCAGGTAGGAGTACGAGATAAAACCTTTAACAGATCGCCCTTGGCTGGATCAAAATAGAAGGCTTTAACGGGCTCATTGCTGCTTAACCAGTGATCAAAGGTCGTTTTCACTTCAGCTGGTACAGGGCGAGTTAAGGGTTGTGGTAATTGGGATTGTTTATTTAATACCAGATACTGCGTATCATCCACTAGGTTAAATGCACCAAAACGTGTCACGGTTTGCTCACTGGCTAGACCGCTGCTATCTAATACCGTGGTTTTAAAAGTACTGATCTTGGCTGATTCTGTCATTTCCTGTTGGATAACAAACCATAGCTGCTCCAACTCGGCGAGGGATGGCAATTCTTTGCGTTTAGAAAGGCTGGTAACAAAGGATAAACGCTCAGGGTATTGTACCGAAATAACCGACTGCTCAATATCCGCAGCAAACTCACCGGAAACTTGACGCACCACACCAAATAATTCACCGAGATTGTCTTTCGCTAGTTCTAAATCAGTTGCTAACTGCGCGAGTTTTTTCTCATTATCATCAAAGGCTAGACCTAAGGTTTGTGCCTGTTGTTTGGCCATGGCTAAACGCTGCTGCGCTTTATTTAAGCTGGCTTGCCACTCACTTAAATCCCCGGAGAATTGTTGCTTGCGCTCACTTTCCAGTAAACGTGTTTGCTGTTGCTGAGATTTAACGGTTAATAACAATTCATCCAAGGTATTGGCATAAAGATTAACGCTGATCAAAAACAATAAACTAGTAAGTAATTTCATTAGTTAACCTCGCTTAACAGAGGCAGTTCAAGTAACGCCGGAATATCTGTTTTGTTGCTGATTCGAATTGCTTTTTCTATGCCGCGCGCATAGGTAGGATCAATACTTAACCATTGATTATGTTGACGATCCCAAGTCCATACCTGATGACCATCGAGTGAAACTGCTACAAACACAATGCGCCCAAGATAGAAGTAATTAACCGTACGCAGCTGACCATCAATCATTAATGAAGCTTGGTATTGGCCCATCTTATTGCCGTATTCAGCTTCGATAACATAGGATCCTAACAAGCGACGGTATTTTTCAGCCTCACTCACATCGGCCTTAGCCATCATGTTTTGTAGCTGAGTTAATCTTTCCTTACGCTCCTGCGCTAATAACGGTGCATCCAGTTCAACAAAGCGCTCAAGATTTTCAAGCATACGTACCATCAGAGGAACAATGCCCTGACGCGTTTCCTTCACACTGACGATTTGTTCATCTAGCGAAGTCTGCTCGGCCTCTTGATCCGTTAATAAACGCTGTAAATAACGGTTATACAACTCCAGATTTTCCGACTCATCCTGCAGCGCCTTAACTTGCTGACGAATTTGAATCAACTGGTCGTCAATTTTATTAATCTCTAGTTGTGATTGTTTACTGCTGGCCTGACTATTCAGACTGTGCTTTTGTAAGCTTTCAACCGAGGTTGCCCAACTTGGGCTACAGCAAGCCATAAGGGCCACAACGATTAAACTTTTATTGAGGAAATACACGTTTATTAGGTTCCAACATTAGAGTGAAAATATGACTAAGCGATATACTGCGCATCGAGCAAATCGTAGCCCGAATTCGACGCCACCTTGTTTAACCTGATATTAAACATCTGCTCGGCTAGCTGAGAATTCAAAGTCGTTGGCGTAGGCCCTTGAGCCAAGCAAGCCCCTTGGTGCAAGGCTATCATTTGTGGGCAAAAGCGACTGGCCAAATTCAAATCATGAATGGCAATAATACACAGCATATTATGCTGCTTTACATAGTCCGCTAATAACATCATCACCTGTAGCTGCCGCGATAGATCCAGGGCACTGGTGGGTTCATCCAAGAGTAATACCGAGGGATTGCGGATCAAGCCCTGACCAATCGCCACCAGTTGCTTTTGACCACCACTTAAATCCGCTAAAAATTGATTAGCTAACTCGCTGATATTAAGAAGCTGCATAATATCACTGACTTTTTGCTCCTTCGAGTGTTGATTCATGGGTGCCGATGCGAGATTCAGGGCCAGCATCAGGCCTTCAAAAACCGTTAAACGAATATGGTAATCGGTTAGCTGAGGCACGTAACAAACCGCTAAACTACGCTGTTTGCTGGGCATGCGTTCGAGATCCTGCCCTTCTAGCATTATTGTTCCGCTACGATTTTTAGTGATCCCCGCAATCAAGCGAAACAGGCTCGATTTCCCCGTCCCATTCGCGCCAATTAATGCAGTTAATACGCCGCGGTTAATGCTGGTGATATTAAGGTTATTTAAGACCTTTTTTTTGCCATAACTGAGGTGGATATTGGACATTGATAACGCCATCTTTATTTCTGCCTTATTGTAAAAATTAAAATGAAGAAACAAGGAATACCAATCAAGGACGTGGTGATACCTATGGGTAATACAGCACCACTGATCACTAATTTACTGAGAACACTGGCTAGCGATAACAAACTCGCCCCGACTAAGATACTGCCGGGTAAGAAAAAACGTTGGTCTTCACCAAGTAATAAACGCGCGATATGGGGAGCCACTAAACCAACAAAACCGATGGTGCCAACAAATGCCACAGCAACCGAGGCTAATAACGCACAAGCCAACAAGGAAAACAAACGTAACCGGTCCACATTAACACCCATGCTTCGGGCTTGTTCATCACCAAAACGTAACGCGGTTAATTGGTCTCGGTAGCGGAAAAAAAAGAGCAACATACTGACTAATACCACAGAGCAAATCATGACCTTTTCAAAACTGGCCCGCGCTAGAGATCCTAAGGTCCAAAAAACCAATTGTTGTAGTGCATCTTCACTGGCGATGTATTGTAAGAAGGCTAACAAAGCATTAAAACTGAACATCAAGGCAATGCCGGCTAATACCAACGTTTGATAACCCACGCCGCGCATTTTGCTGATGGCAAACAACACCAGTGCACTGAGCATGGCAAACAGAAACGCATTAACCGAGACGATGTATACGCCAGCAACGGGCAACACAGCCCAATCCAAAACAAAAGTTAACGCAGCGCCAAAGGCGGCAGCAGCAGAGATCCCGAGGGTAAAGGGATCGGCCAGCGGGTTATTTAAAATAGTTTGCATCTGCGCACCGGCGCAAGCCAGCATCGCCCCCACCAAAATAGCAATAAGGGCGATGGGCATACGTATCTGCCACAGGATTAAATCTAATTTAGGATCAGGGCAATCCACTAAACATGCACCTACCTCAAGCAACCCATAACTGCTTGGCCCAGAGCTTAAATCCCAAATAAAACTAAACACTAATAGAACGCTTAAAGCCAATAAAATAAGTGATTTAGTTAAACGCTGGCGACGATAGAAAAAACGCTGCTGAGTAATAACAAGCTGGGCACTACTCACGGTAATTGACTCCAAAAAATACCTGAAGATTGAAATGGCATAAACTGCTGATGATATTCCTGCCAGACTTGCTGTGGATCCAAATCGCTAAACAAACTCGGGTGCATCCACTTAGCCATCACCTGAATAGCAACAAAATAACCTGGGTGGTTATAATATTGATGCCAGATTACATACACCTGTTTATTTTTCACCACTGGCATTTGTGGCCAACCAGTACGCTGCACTAAGGCTTGCATACCTGAGTCGACCTGTGATTGCTGCGCTGAATAACCCAGAGGCGGAGAAATGCTTTGTTTTTTATGCGACCAGTTACCCGTAGTGGCGATAATGATATCAAAATCTTCCACCAACAGGGTTTCCGGGTTTAAATCCACGGAGACACCCGAGGTTTTGCTACTGCCCCAATTTATCGCGCCAGCCATCTCGGCAAATGCACCAAAATTGGCTTGACCAAACACGCGGCAACAAACCGGGCCATTAATGCCTGCAGCACGTTCCAGCAAGACTAAGGGTTGCTTATGTTTATTTTCCGCTAACCTTTGCTCAACAATATTCAATTGCTTTTGCACAAAGTTAGAAAACTTCTGCGCCTGCGCTTGCTGCCCTAATACTTGCCCGAGAATGTGCATACTGGGTAGAAGGTGATTGCTTAAGTCGTGACGATAATCGATAAATAAATAGGGAATAGACAAAGCATCAAGGCGATTTAATGTTTCCGATTGCAGTAAGTTATCTCGATAATTAAGGCTAAATATGACTAAGTCAGCATTTAAGCTAAAGGCTTGCTCAACGTCAAATTGACCCGTGCTAGGACTGGCCACAGTTGGTTTATTAACGAAGGATGGATACAATTCAGTGAGTTTCTGCCAGGTGTCTCGGTCCGCTTTAGCCAGATCATCCGCCAGAGCGCGAATATTATGCCCTGGAGACTGAGGCTGCAGCGCCATCACCAGGTACATCATACGTCCTTCGGAAAGAATTATATTCTTTGGTGGTTGTTCGAATGTGACCTGTCTGCCGCTCAGGTCCGAAACCACAAAAGCCTTACCCACACTGGGTAAGACTAAAAGTATCAGCAAAATAAGCTGTCTCATTAATTAACGTTATAGTCCTTTATTTGAATGAATAGCTATAAGTAAGCAAGAAGTTGGCTGGTGCACCTTGGTTAATTTGAGTTAAAGCACTCGAGTTCCCCGTTGCGCCCGAATAGTATTTCTCATCGGTGATATTGTTCGCGTTCAACTGCAGCATATGCGCATCCCATTGATAATTAGCCATCAAGTCCAACGTGGTATAAGCGTCTAATTTCACCGCTTCTTTACTACCAACAAAACGTTCACCAATATAATTAGCGCCGCCGCCGACTTTAAAGCCATTCGACACTTGGTAGGTATTCCAAAACGAAAATGTATGTTCAGGTACATCATTTGCCTTGTAACCCGTGTCTTTGTTTTCCGCATCAAGGTAGGTATAACCCGAGCTAATTAACCAGTCTGCAGCTAACTCACCCTTTAACTCCAATTCAACACCACGATGACGGTCATTATTTACTGCAGTCACAACACCTTGATCATTGGTTTCTGGATTTTCTCGCTCGATATTAAAAATTGCACTGTTTAGCGCCAGACGGTTGTCAAATAAATCGAGTTTAAAACCTAACTCAGCGAGGTCGGTTTTTAACAACGCTCCTTTGGTCGGTGCAGCATAAATCCCACCCCAAGGTAGAGCGTAAGAACGGCCCACAGCGGCATAAATGGCGCTATTTTCTGTTGGCTGGAAAACTAAACCTGCACGTGGGCTTAATTTGTCATCTTTAATAACAAAGCTCTCGGCACCCGGTTTATCTTGGGTGCTTTTGATCCAATCGTAGCGGGCACTGACTAATACTTTCCATGAGTCGCCTAGGCTTAATACATCTTGGAAATATAACGCAGTTGAATCCACCTGATTGGTACGGTTTAGTGCTAGTTCGGGTCTGTCATAACTAAAATCAGTCGACGCATACAGCGGGGCATCCGGTGCAGTAGTGCCACCCGAAGTGCTCACACGTTTCATACGATTAGCATCTGCACCGATTAATAATTGGTGACTACCTAATTCAATATTTAACTCAGATTGCAGACCCGAGTCTTCTTGCGGATCAAAAGCAAAGGCAACCACTTTACGCTCTAACACATCACCCACAACTTTCACATTACGGGTACCGGCTTGCTCCATTTCTACACGTGAATAATGGATTTTATTGGTCCACTGCGTATTGTCATTAAAGTAATGCTTAATACTTAATGCACCATTAAATGACGTATTTTCCTGAAAATCGCTAGAACTTGCATAAGAGGTACCGTTATCAACATCAATAGGTTGACCGTCTACCGATGGGATACCTCGAACCGGAGAAACTTCCTGATCCATGAATTCAAGGTCAAGGTCTACTTGGGTATTATCACTTAGCTCTAGACGGAAAGTCGGGGCAATAAATAGGGTATTGTAATCGGCATTATCAACATGGCTATCACCCTGCTTATATTCCAGGTTGATGCGGCCGTTCAGATTATCAGTTAGACGACCCCCCAAGTCAGCAGTAATGCCTGTACGGTCAAAGCTACCAGCTTGTAATTTTACATCGGCAACACTACGGCCATCCGCTTTTTTGGTCACAAGGTTAATTAAACCGCCAGCACTGCCGCGACCATAAAGTGCACCAGCCGAGCCTTTAATGACTTCGATTCGTTCTACGTTAGCCATGCTACGAAATGCCTGATTACTGCCGCCATCACGTAGACCATTACGATAAACATCGTATAACGCATCAAAGCCACGAATAGTGAAATGGTCTCGTGCACCTTCACCCGATGGAGAAGCAATACCCGGTACACCTTTTAGGGCATCACCTAGCGTTAACGCGCCTTTATCTTGTATCTCTTGCTGGCCAACCACAGAAACCATTTGTGGAACTTCCAATAATGACATGTCTACTTTTAGCGCACTTTGGTTATCAGCGGGTTTATAAGTAGGTTGCTGCTCACCGAACACCACCATAGTCTCGGTATTGTCTTGGGCTACAACACTGTTCGCTGCCAATACTAAGCCAATCGCTAAACTTAGTTTCGAAATATTTCCGTATTTTACATTCATTATCCTGTTCCCTATCCTTTCCCTTTAAAATTGACGATGCAAATTTAATACATTGGCGCCAATTAGTAAAGCTAAATGATAACAATTTTCATTAACGATTAAAGGGGTGGCAAAGAATTACTACCACGCCAGTCAATAAAGGACGACTAAGCTGGATAAAATAATATAATTATCAATACAATATGAACATGGATGAAGAAGGGGGAATTGAGTTGTTATAGAAAAATAAGCTTAATATTTAATCAACAATTGGCAATAATGCCCAAATTTTACGTTGATATATTCCTCTCCCAGTAAGAGAGAAATAACCAAGCAAGACAATCAGAGGAGAAAACGAAGGAAATACATATTTATAATGTTGTAGATAACAGAAAATTACGCCGGTTGGTCTTTCGTTACGTATTTTTTCCAAGCGTAAAGGTGTTGATAAATTAAGTTTTTCAGGCTCAATAGATCCTTGTTTTGCAATGCTTCAACCATCGCAAAATGTTCATCACGTGCCTGTTCAGAGGCTTTAACATTTAGCCAACCAGGACGACTAACCCGTATGCCCTGCTCACGTAAATCATTAATTAAATCACACAAAAAAGGGTTAGTACAAAAACTATAATAGTGCTGATGAAAGGCAAGGTTAGCCTTGATCAGTTTCTTATGGTCCCCTTCAGCCAAGGCCTTGGCAAAGTTTGTAGCATGCTCAGTAAGTAACACTAAACCCTGTGTATCAATTCTAGCAAGCACTTGACTGGCAGCGCCCAATTCCAACAATGCCCGTGCTTCGGTAATTTGTTCTCTTTCCTCCGCACTATGCTCACGAACCCGATGACCTCGATAGTGAATATGCTCAAGGACATTACGATTGGTTAATTCGCCTAACACCTGACGCACGGTAAAACGGTTCACGTCCAGCAGCTTTTCTAGCTCATTCTGGCGTAAAAATTCACAACCTTTAAATTCACCATTTTGAATTTTGTGCTGTAACAGATCCGCCAATTCAGAGATCAGCTGATCGGATATTTTTTTATCTTTCACTCGACGTTACACCTAGAAATAAATGAATTATGACTAACTGAAAGAATATTATACAAGTCAAAGAGTTATAGCAATGAAAATTGGTGCCAATCTTTGTGTGAGTGATTACGCAACAGTCCCATCATGATAATAAGTTAAACGGAGTGCAGAAAAGGGGTTTATAAATCCAATTAGCATCAATAGTTGTTAATACGTTTTCATATCTTGGTTAAAAAAAATCCTCACTCTTAAATAAGAATGAGGATTATGATCTATCTGTAAGATCGTTCAAGTGTTCTTAAACGAGCGGCATTATGCTTAGATAACAGATTGTTATCTTTCTATTCACCATCAACTCAAACATGGTTCCACATTCAAGTTAAAACAGTCTTACAGTGCAGCAGCTTCTACTTCAGCTACAAGCGCGTTTATTTGCGCGATATTGTCTGTCATTTCAGAACGAAAATCATCCGCAACTGTTTTAACAGGTAGCGTAAGGTAAGTTTCAAGCTGTACAACTAACAACTTCAATAGCGCAGAATAAGTCGCTGTGTTTTGCGCTTCTTCTAGTGCTAATAATGCAGCGCTAATTGCAAAGTGTTGTGTTTCTGGCTGGTCTGCTTTAGCTAAATGTTTATTTACTTTTAACTCAGCGTAATCAACGAACTGTAGCTTGATGTCGATGTCATTGTTTAGCTTTTCTAAAAATTGTGTATTGTCAGTCATAAATAGGCCTTTGTTGTTAAATGCTTACTTAAACAATAAGTAGCACGATTTTGAAAAACGTCAAACGAAAAAAGCCTGCTCAATGAGCAGGCTTTTCCAGATTCCAATCACTTGGAAAAATAATTGGTCGGTGATAGAGGATTCGAACCTCTGACCCCCTGGTCCCAAACCAGGTGCGCTACCAAGCTGCGCTAATCACCGAACATGGTGCGGAAGGAGAGACTTGAACTCTCACACTTTGCAATACTAGAACCTAAATCTAGCGCGTCTACCAATTCCGCCACTTCCGCACTAACTATCAACTTATCAGCAGGTAATACTGACAAGGGTCGATAACATCACCTGAGTGAGTCATCAAATATGGGGCGACTGAAGGGGATTGAACCCTCGACAACCGGAATCACAATCCGGGGCTCTACCAACTGAGCTACAACCGCCACAAACTTTCACATCAACCCGTTTTGGTAAACGAATCAATTTTAATATGGTGACCCCTATAGGATTCGAACCTATGGCCTACGGCTTAGAAGGCCGTTGCTCTATCCAACTGAGCTAAGGAGTCATTGGTCGGTGATAGAGGATTCGAACCTCTGACCCCCTGGTCCCAAACCAGGTGCGCTACCAAGCTGCGCTAATCACCGAACTTGTTGAAGACAACGTCTGTCAACGAGGGTGGATATTACAGAGTTGCTCTGTTCGCGTCAAATAGTTTATTAAACCGAAGAAACAACTGCCTAATAGTTATACACCAAGCGAGATTATAACAACAATATGCACGATTTCGATGCTAATTGCAGACTTTTTACTAAATAGTAACGCAAATAAATAACAAAGCAGGTCTAAATTAACCTGCTTATCGACGTTCTAATCTATTTATACTAGCTCTGCAACCACAGTTTCAGACCAAGACTCTAAATTTAGCTTAGCTAATTCATCCGCAGTTAAGAAACCCGCTAGATTCAACGCGTCTTCTTTACTAGTTACAACCAGATCAGCGTGTACTTCAGCAACCAATACAATACCTAGATGCACTTCATCAACAGGGGTTACATCTTTAGAAAGGTAACCAATTGTCGTCATGCCAAGAAAATCACTCTCTGTTAAGCCTAACTCTTCATGTAATTCACGGTACATACCGGTACGTAACGTATCAGTTAACTGGAATACGCCTTTTTCATCATAAACCGCATCAACGGCATCAACGTGACCACCAATACCAATACTGAATAAGTTATGTAAACGAGATTCACCACCGGATTTAGAACGTTCGTATGCCAAGTATTTGTCACCCTGCTTTACCACTACATAGGGAATAAGCTGGCGAAATTTAGGGTTTGTTTCTAACAGCGCACGCTGCATGATAACGACATCTTTGCTTTCGATATTAACAGTCGCACTGTCAATTAAACGGGTTGAAGGTGCTGCAACGTCTGCAAAA